>NZ_VPCL01000009.1:0-94922 GCF_013418235.1 Acinetobacter sp. YH12156 | reverse complement strand
GTCATGAGAAAGCCCATATAAATGGGTAATGTACAAGTTGCTGTAGAAGCATGTTTAATTCGTCTGATCACAGATACTTTATAAAGTATTTTAATACTTTTTTGAATCCGTCAATGCGTAAGTCCTATTAATTTAAAGCCATAAAGAATACAGGGGAATATCATGAAATTATCAGCACTTATTGCACTGGCACTGGTATTAACAGGCTGTGCATCGACAGTGACTACATTTGACTCGCATGGCCGTATGATCGGTTCATGTAAGGCAGAAAGCGGTTTTATCATTGGTGGTGGCGCAGGCTGTTCAGGTTCTGCCAATCAGGAAGGTCGTGATCGTTAATTTTTTAACTCCGATTCAAATAAAAAACCGAAGCTTCAAGCTTCGGTTTTTTAATTCTGATCATCTAAAATCAGATTTTATTTTTCCACGAATGCACGTTCAATCACGTAATCGCCTAGAACACCCATTTTAGGTGACTCTTTTAGACCGTGTTGGTCTAGAAGTGCAGCCACATCGTCGAGGAAGGCCGGGCTACCACACAGCATAGCGCGATCCGTTTCCGGGTTAAAACGTGGCAGACCAATTTTTTCAAACAGTTCGCCGGTTTCAATTGCAGTCGTAACGCGACCTTGGTTCGGATATTCTTCACGGGTTACGGTTGGGTAGTATACCAATTTTTCTTTCGCGCCGAGTTCAGAGAAGAATTCGTGATTTGGTACTTCATTCAAAATTAAATCTTGATAAGCCAGTTCAGAAATGAAACGGGTACCATGCACGATAATGATTTTTTCAAAACGTTCATAAGTTTCAGGATCACGGATGGTCGCCAAGAATGGTGCAAGGCCAGTGCCTGAAGACAGAAGATACAAGTTTTTGCCTGGGTTCAGGTCATCTAGCACCAAAGTACCTGTCGGTTTTTTAGAAATCAGGATGTCATCGCCGACTTTTACTTTTTGTAGAATGGAAGTCAGTGGGCCATCCGGCACTTTAATTGAGAAAAACTCTAACTCTTCTTCGTAGTTGGCACTTGCAATTGAATATGCACGCATTAAGGGCTTGCCATTGACTTCAAGGCCGATCATTACAAACTGACCGTTTTTAAAACGTAAAGCAGTGTCACGAGTCGTTTTAAAAGAGAATAAAGTATCATTCCAGTGGTGGACGTGAGTAATCTTTTCGACGTTAAAAGCAGCCATTAAAGGTCTCAATAAGTTATCAAATTAGAACAACTTGCTATTCTAAACTAAATCCATTCTCTATAAACTGAATATATTTAATTGAGCTTATCAAAAAAAGTGATGATGACTGAAATTAAGTTGCCGATTATTGGTTATATGCAATCACCCTACAAAGAAAAATTTGGTATTCCACGGCAGCCCAATCTGGTGCAGGTCGAAAGTTATATCGAAATGGTCGGCCCCTATAATGATTTGCTGGCATTTGAAGGAATTGAGGCTTTTAGTCATCTTTGGCTGATCTGGCAATTTCATGACAATAAAAACCAGGACAATAGCCAGTTTCGTCCACAAGTGCGTCCGCCACGTTTGGGCGGTAACAAGAAAATAGGCGTGTTTGCTACACGCAGCATGTATCGTCCATCACCGATTGGTTTATCTGTGGTCAAACTCAAAGAAGTGAGAAAGGTTGGCAAGCATGTTCAGGTGTATGTCACGGGGAGTGATTTGCTGGATGGCACGCCAATTATGGATATCAAACCTTATATTCAATATTCGGATGCTATCATCGAAGCACAAAGCGGTTATGCACAGGATGAACCATCACGTAAAACCGTCATCTGGTGTGATGAAGCGGAGCAGCAAAAGCAACAATTACTAGGAAATGGAAAAATTTCTGTGCAGACGATTCAGGAACTAGAAGCTGTCTTATCTTTAGATCCAAGACCAGCGTATCAGGAAGATGAAGAACGGGTATATGGGATGAGGTTTGCAAACGTTGATATTCATTTCAAAATTTATGCTCAGCAAGTGGTAATTGTTGCTATCCAGCATATTCCTTTCTAGATTATAGGTTCCACCACAATAAGCCGATCAACGCCGCCATATGCAAAATCTGCACAGGCGCAAAATAAAGGACAAACTTCCAGCCACCGGTCAAAGCGGCATTGGCTGACTTGGCCAGGGCATGAGCACCTAGACCTAAAAGCAGGGCGTAAATCAAACGGAGATTGGAGGGATCACCTTGAACGACGACACTGGCCATCGCGGCATGAATCTCGAACAGAGAGGCGAGCAAGGTCCCGGCCAGTAAGCCGGCATCCCCGAGCCAGACCTCTAGTCCGTAAACTCCAGCCTGAATGAGTGTTAAAGTCACTGCAATAATTACAGCTTCTTTTAAGCTAAACATCTGGCTGTCTGATGACTCCATGCTCGGAGCAGGTTTTGCCTTGCGCAGTAATAAAAATGCACAGGCTGCCAGAAGGATTACCGCAACTAAAGAGGGCAAGAGCAGGATTTTAAGCCAGCTCCAGGATACGCCCCCGACCACAATCAATAGCAAAACAATAGTCGAGATACAGGACATCAGTGCAGCGCCGGCATTCGATCGTGCATCCATTTCACCTTTACGGACCTGTAAGCCCAACTGTGCGATGGTGGCTGTACTGGAAACAAAACCGGAAGCGATGGAGGATAGCATCAGGGCATTTTTAGTCGAAAAAAAGCGTTTCGCAATATGCGCCAGAGCTTGTACCACTAAAATTAAGGTCAGTAATTTTAAAATAAGATAAGGGTTAAGCACTTCGCCCCAAAAAGGTCGGTCAGGGGTAAGCGGCAGACCAATCAAAATCAAGGCCAGTAATAACAGTCCATCCCTGAACTCGGCTTCTTTGATCCATTTTCCGGCAATATTGTGCATGGTATGTTTGGCCATCAAAATACCGGTTAAGAGCACAGAAAGACCGGCTGCCAGAGGAATATTCCACAAACACATGGCGCCAATAAAATAGGTCATCACAAATGCAAGCTCTGTGGTAATGCCTGGGTCATCTGGCTGATTTTTGATGGATAAAATGACCATACCACCCACGATCAAAGCACCTATTACAGCAATCACGATTCCAAACAGGAAACACAGTGCGCCCAATAAAGCACAGATTGCAAAGGAACGTAAGCCGGCAAAACTCGGTTGCTGTTCGCGTTGCTTATGCCGTTCCCGCTCCAGACCAATCAATAGGCCGCAGCCTAATGCCGAGGTGAGTATCGTGAGCAGTTCATGAAAAGAATGCGCATGCAGGGGAACCGCAGTCAAATCCATCTGTGACCTCAGCAAGCTAAGAGTTGATTATTTAAAAATATATGCGACGAGATAGAGTTTGCATAGATCAAAAATGTTGCGGTAGTAATTAAATCCATTATTTACTTTCTTTTTGAGATTGAAATAGAAACGTACATTCAACAGGTGGGGAGCATGCGAAAAACTGCAAAAACTTGTTATAGTGGAGGCAAGTTTGGGGACTGATAATAATGAAATTTGACTTTGAAATTGATACGGCATGGTGTCTAGACCAACTCTTTAAAGACGGTAAAATCAGTGAACGCGACCGAATGCTGGTACAAACCACTCATCGGCAACGTGAACAATTAAAATGGCACCCTTTACAGTGGATTGCCAATTTTAATCTGGTCGATCAATCTCATCCTCAAACAACGCTGACCCTGAACCGTTTATGTCAATGGCTGGCAGAAAAAACCGGATTGATGTTCTATATCATTGATCCGCTTAAAGCTGATGTACAGGCATTGACCCATGTCATGTCACAGGAATATGCACTACGTAACCATATTCTGGCCGTTGAGATTCAGGCCGATAAAGTTCTGATCGCGACCGATCAGCCGTATAAGACTGAATGGGTCTCTAATCTTGAACAGAATATTTCCCCGAAAAAAATCCAACGGGTGCTGCTGAATCCGGAACAGTTACAACGTTATATTGTCGAATATTATCAGGTCAGCCGTGCCGTCAGTGGCTCACAAAAATCCTCGGCCTATGACCGGGAAAACAAAGGCGTCGAAGCCTTGCTGCAACTGGGTGATTCGCAAAATCCGGATGCCAATGACCAGCATATTGTCAAACTGGTGGACTGGGTGCTGCAATTTGCCTTTGAGCAGGGTGCCAGTGATATTCATATGGAACCGCGCAAAGATACGGGCAAGATCCGTTTCAGGATTGATGGCGTACTACATACGATTTACAACATGCCGGCCAATACATTGACCGCCGTCATTTCCCGAATCAAGATTCTGGGCCGGATGAATGTGGCGGAAAAACGTAAACCACAGGATGGCCGCCTGAAAACCCGGACACCGAAAGGACAGGAAACAGAACTCCGTCTATCGACCTTGCCGACGGCATTTGGTGAAAAGCTGGTAATGCGGATTTTCGATCCGGAAGTACTGGTCAGAAGTTTCCAGCAACTCGGTTTTGAAGGGCATCTGCTCAATGACTGGAATACGCTGACCAGTCATAGTCACGGCATTATTCTAGTCACAGGGCCAACTGGTTCCGGTAAAACTACGACGCTTTATTCAACCTTGAAGCAGCTGGCGACTGAACAGGTGAATGTCTGTACCATTGAAGACCCGATCGAGATGCTGGAACCTAGCTTTAACCAGATGCAGGTCAATAATGGCATTGATCTCGGTTTTGCTGATGGCGTGCGCGCATTGATGCGTCAGGATCCGGACATTATCATGGTCGGTGAGATTCGTGATCAGGATACTGCCAATATGGCGATCCAGGCGGCACTCACCGGGCATCTGGTCTTATCTACCCTACATACCAATGATGCGCCGTCGAGTCTGACCCGTTTGCATGATCTGGGCGTGCAACCTTTTCTGACCGCAGCCACCATTCTCGGGGTATTGGCGCAGCGTCTGGTGCGTAAACTCTGCCCACACTGCAAGCAGGAAAGCTTCCTGAATGAACAGGAATGGCAGCATCTGGCGGCAGACTATCCTTTACCGCGTCCGGAATTTGTTTTTAAAGCCGTAGGTTGTGAGGAATGCCGTCATACCGGTTATAAAGGCCGGATTGGTATTTACGAATTTATGCCCCTGAGTCTGGAAACCAAGCAGATGATTGGGGCCGACGCTAACTTAAACCAGCTACGCCAGCAGGCAAAAAAAGAAGGGGTAGAACCGCTGCGTATCGCGGGTGCGCGTAAGGTCGTAGAAGGAATGACCACACTGGAAGAAGTATTGAGAGTGGTTCCTTTAAATTAATTTTTAAAGATGAAGCAATCTTAAGTTTCAATTCATCTTCGGCTGTTTTAATAGCATTATCGAAACAAAGCACAGATACACAAAGAGGTATACGCCATGAAAATGATGATGAATACAGTTTTAGCAGCCGCACTGATGGGTTCAATTGCGACAGCCGCAGTTGCAAGTAATGAAGCCGTGAATCAACCCGTGGTAAATCAGGCTGCTTTTGCGAAAACGATGACAGTGCAACAGGCCTTGGGCATGAAAGATGATAGCAAGGTTCAGCTTAAAGGCTATGTGGTTAAAGCGGTTGGTGATGAAAAATATCAGTTCCGTGACAGCACAGGCAGCATTACCGTAGAAATTGATGATGAACTGTGGCAAGGCAAACCGATTTCAGCCAAAACGCCAGTGACCATTATCGGTGAAGTGGATATTGACTATAAACCGGCAAAACGAGTTGAAATTGATGTCGAGCAGCTTCGTTTCTAATTCTAATATGAGCAGATGAATTGAATCTGAAGCTTGCTCTGGATTCAAAAACTGTAAAAAACCACATGCAAATCATACAAAAAAGCATGTGGTTTTTTTGAGTCTGGAACTTTTTCAGGGCAAGATAGAACAAGGAAGCAAACGGAGCAGAGTATGCGTATTCTTTTGGCAGAAGATGATCAGTCTCAGGCAGACAGTATCCAGACCTGGCTGGAAATGGATGGTTATGTGATTGATCGGGTAGAGCGCGGTGATCATGCGATCCTGGCGATTGAGCAACATCAATATGACTGTATTCTGCTGGACCGCGGCCTGCCGAATGCCACTGGAGACGAGATTCTGAAAAGTTTGCGCAGCCAACAGCAAGATACACCAGTGATTTTTATTACGGCCAAAGACAGTATTGATGATCGGGTCGAGGGGCTGGATTTAGGCGCGAATGATTATCTGGTGAAACCCTTTAGTTTGGAAGAACTTTCCGCCCGGGTACGTGCCCAGCTCAGGCTGAAGCAGCAAACACCGAATCATATCCTGCACTGGCAGGATCTTAGTCTGGACACTCAGGCCAAAAACCTGACCAAAGCGGGTCAAGCGATCAATCTCACTGCGAAAGAATTTCAAATTCTATATAAGCTGATGCAGCAGCCTGAACATATTGTCACCCGTGAACAGCTGGAAGAATCGCTGTATGCTTGGGGTGATGAAATTGAAAGTAATGCCATTGAAGTGTTTATTTACCAGTTACGTAAAAAAATTGGCAGCCAGATGATTAAAACCATCCGTGGTTTGGGTTATCGCATGCATAAACCCGAGGCATAAATATGTCTGCACCAGTCTCCCTGCAAACTCGCCTGATCAAGAATGCCATGCTGAGCTCCATGCTGGCAGGATTGTTGGCGTGGTTGCTGTTACTCGGGGTTTCAAGTTATCAGGCTAGTCAGCTGCATGATGAATTAATGGAGCAGATTTCTGAGTTGCTGCTTGGCGATGTCACCCAGACCAAAGATGCCCAGGTGGATGAACTCAGTGAACAGTTTGATATCCAGTATGCCTTGTTGCTGGGTCAGCAGGTACTGACTACTTCGATTGATGATGAATTAATTAATACCATTCCAAAAGCACAGAACAACGGCTTCCAGTTTGCTTATGAGAATGGCCATTTTATCCGTATTCTGACTGCGGAAGATGACGACCTTCAGGTCAAAATCGTACAGCCACTTTCAGTACGCTTCGATGAGCTCTGGCAAACCACATTGGGCTTTGCTGGGATCTTATTCATTTTATGGCTAGTGCAATGGCTGATTTTGCGTGTTGCGATCAGACGCCAGTTACAGCCATTAAACAAGATTTCCCGGGAAATCGGTTCTAAAACTGCTCAGGATCTAAGTCCTATTAAAACACCTGACCCTGAAATCACTGAACTGCAACCGATTGTACGTCAACTGAATGCCATGCTCGGCCGGCTGGAAAAGTCACTGGCTGCCGAACAGCGTTTTACTGCAGATGCTTCACATGAGCTGCGTTCGCCACTGTCTGCGATTCAAATGCGTCTACAGGTTCTAAAACGCAAATATCAAGATGATGCACAGCTCCCTCAGGCATTGCAGTTGATCCAGAATGATGTCAACCGCGGTACGCAGGTGCTGGAAAATTTACTCTTGCTGGCACGACTCGATCCGGAGCGCACAGAGCAATTACCAACGCAAACGATTAATCTTAAAAATCTGGTTCAGGAGGCTTTGCAGGCATTGCAGCCTTTTGCAGAAGAAAAAGATATTCATTGGAACCTAAACCTTGAGGGTGCTGTGATTGAAGCGAATCCAGAACTGATTTTTAGTTGTATTCGCAATCTGGTCGACAATGCTATTCGTTATACGCCGCCGCAGGGACAGGTCGAGATCCGAACGGTTGTTGAGCAGCATCAGATACAGTTACTGATTGAAAACTCAGGAGAGGGGATTGCTAATGATGTACTGGAACGTTTAGGTGAACGTTTTTATCGGGCTTTGGGTACGCGAACTCAGGGTTCAGGTTTAGGCTTGTCCATTTGCCAGAAAATTATGGCACTGCATGCAGCTAAAATTGATTATGCGCCGTCAGATTTTGGGGGGCTTAAAGTATCATTGAGTTTTAAACATGAATCCTAATCAGAGATTAAAAAACTAAAAAGCAGTATGCGCTGATTCATACTGCTGCTTCCCACGTTTGTTATTATTAGAACTGATTTAATTATTTGGTCAGAATGAGACGGTTGTTGCGGGTCAGGCGCAAGCGGTATTCTTCACCGGCATGCATGATCCGGATTTCACGACCCAGTGCAAACAGATTGTTGGAGTGCAGCATTGGCAAGGCATGGTGAGTATCATTGTTACGAGTAAATAGGCTAAATGGGGCGTTCATTCCGTCGACTCCGTGGTGTGTTTTGGATTGATTTAAATGATAATCATTATCGAATAGGTCTGTCAACGAAATATTGAGCAATTTATAAAAAACTCTAATTTGCTTACAATCTGTAAAACTTTAACGGTTCTGTACATCATGACTAAAGCTACGATTCATGTCGCAATTGCGCTTTTATTTTATCAAAATCAGGTTCTAGTCGGCTGGCGTGAAGCCAAGCAGCATCAGGGCAATAAATATGAATTTCCAGGCGGAAAAGTTGAACAGGGCGAATTACCAGTCGAAGCCTGCCGCCGTGAAGTAATTGAAGAGGTCGGTGTGGATATTGAACGCTGGCATGCTTCTGATTTTATCTCCCATGAATATGAAGATCTCATCGTCAATTTGCATATTTTCCATGCTTCAATACAGCCTGCTCAATTGGCTGAAATTAAACAGCCTTGGCGCTGGTACAGCCGGGAAGAACTTAGTCAGCTGAATTTTCCGAAAGCCAATCAGTCAATGATTCAAAAGCTACAATGGCCGCAGCGCATCAAGATTGCTGAAGATCTGGATATCTTATCAAGTCTGGATACAGATCAAATGTTGTATTGGCGCGTGGAAGCGACGCCTGAGCGGATCATGCAATTACAGCAATATCCGGTAGATCAGCTCTCCAAGTTAATCATTAATCAGCAGCTTTGGTCCCAACTGAATGAATTGCAGCAGCAGACGATTCGCACGATTCATCTAAAACAGAATCAACTGATGAACCTGAAACAAGGTGAATTGAAATCTGGTTATCGCTATCTGGCAGCTTGCCATGACCTGAGCGCTTTAATGCATGCAGAACAAATCGGTTGTGAAGCCGCTTTACTGAGTCCGGTACTGACGACTACAACGCATCCGGACACACCTGCGCTAGGCTGGGAGCAATTCAAGCAAATGGCAGAGCAGGTACAGATTCCGGTTTTTGCTTTGGGCGGAATGAAAGCTGAAGAACTCGATTATGCAAAAAGCCAGCATGCTTATGGCATTGCCGGCATTCGCTATATCTAAACGCTATATCTAGAAAATAAGCTTTCTATTAGTAAGTGTGTTTCTGTAGGGAATGACTTTAAAGCTTTTTCAGTGCCTGTTGAGCTTGCTGAATCGCTTTAGCATTTTTCCGCAACTGAGCAGATTTAAGGCGCACTTGCCAAAGCTGTTTTTTCATGGCATTTGATTGCGCATAGCTCAGGCCACGTAATGCAAAAGCATCTGCACGTGCAGGCTGATTTTTGCGGTTCGCAATCATGCCCAGGTACAGATAAGTTTCAGATGCTTGAGGTGCCAGGCGCTGGGCTTGTACCGCTGCTGCTTCGGCCTGAGAAAATTGCTGCTTGGCATAGGCCTGCTGGGTTTGCTGCATAAGACGCTTGAAAGCAGGCAGATTACGGCCATCATCAAATTTCTGGTTTTTAGGCTTTTGCTCAGGAATTACAATTTTCTGGCGTTTGATTTCAGGACGGTCATAAGGCGTAATCACGACGCCGTCTGGGGTCTGTGGTTTAGGCTTTTCTGTTGCAGGTTTGGCTGGAGCAGCTGGCTCTGGCTCAGGAAAGCTTTGGCAGCCCACCAAACTGAGGATGAGCAGGCCAGGGATGATTTTTTGTAACATAAACATAGACTCAATTAATGGCTATAACTTCCACTCGAGATAATACGGGTTTCGTTGGCAAGATCGCGTTCTATTTCTGTTTCACTTTCTTGTATATAACGGCTGATATCATCCATCTCGTCCGGATTGGAAGAAGAAGGTTCCGAGTCGATGGTCACTGGTTCCGTCACGTAGCGCGAGAGACCGCAAGGGGTGGCCTGATTCGGTAGCGAATGCTGCGAAATCGGAATATACATGGCACCTTCACAACCTTGGGCAGATAAATGACCGGTATAACGATCCAGCCAATGCCATTGAATTTCATTGGGTTGTGGCAGATTGACAGGTTTCTGGCGGAGCTGTTTCATGACATTGATCCAGACCGGAAGAGCACCCGAGGAACCGGTTAGGCCAGTGACTTTATTGTCATCCAGACCGAGCCAGACCACCGTCATATAGTTACCTGAATAACCGGCAAACCATGAATCACGGCTATCATTGGTGGTGCCTGATTTACCTGCAAGATTCAGATTACTCGGCAGACTGTTATAAGCTGCGCGGCCTGTACCACTCGACATGACCTGTTGCAGGCCATAATTCAGGGCATAGGCTGAAGCCGGGTCAATGGTTGGTTGTACGCTTAAGCTATAACGGTCGAGTATCCGTCCATTGGCATCGACCACAGAACGAATTGACTTGGTTGGATATTTAAAGCCACCTGTGGCGAAGTTACCATAAATATTCATGACTTCCATTGGCGACATATCTACCGCACCGAGGTAAATCGATGGATAAGATGGAATATCTGAAGTCACACCAAATTTTTTCAGATGATTAATAAAGGTAGACAGGCCAAACTCTTGCGCTAAACGCACGGTAGACAGGTTATAGGATTGCGACAGCGCCTGTGACATTGGAATGACACCATGTCCGCGTCCACTATAGTTTTTCGGGGTCCAGGATTTGCCATCACTCTTGATGCTGATTTCACTGTCTTCAATTGGACTCGCCCAATGATAACGATTCGACTCCAGTGCACTTAAATAAATTACAGGCTTTAATAATGAACCCACCTGACGTTTGGCATCTACTGTACGGTTAAAGCCGGTAAAGTCTTGAGTCGAGCCGACTGCTGCAACCAGTTCACCATTTTCCGGATGCGATACCAAAACTGCACCCTGCAAGTCTTTTAAACGGCCCGGATTAGATTTGGTTAAACGTGCGACTGTCTGCTTAAAACTGTCCTGAATTCGGGTTTGAGCCAAAGGATCTAGCGTGGTGAAAATACGCAGACCCTGATTGGTCAGGTCAGTTTCCTGATAGTCAGTGCGTAATTGACGACGCACAATATCCAGGAAGTCCGGGAAACGTGCAGGGCCCAAGGTTGGTTTTGAAATCACATTCAATGGACGTGCGGTTTCTTTTTCATATTGTTCTTGGCTTAGATAGCCCATCACCAGCATATTATTCAGGACGATATCACGGCGTTTTTTCGCACTTTCAGGATTACGCCATGGGTTATATAGACTCGGGCCTTGTACCAGACCGACTAAAAAAGCCTGCTGGGAAATATTCAGTTCACGCAGTGGCAGACCGAAATAAAACTGGGAAGCCAAGCCATAACCATTAATTGAATAGTTACCATTTTGGCCGAGATTCACTTCATTTAGATAAGCTTCCAGAATTTCATTCTTGTCATAATGTAATTCAACCAGCATGGCCATAAAGGCTTCATTGACTTTACGCTTTAAGGTACGCTCAGGCGTCAAATAGAAATTTTTCACCAGTTGCTGGGTTAAAGTCGAGCCACCCTGACGTTTGCCACCGGTAATATTACTGACAACAGCACGCGCAATACCGCGTGGAGATACGCCATGGTGTTCATAGAATTTACGGTCTTCAGTTGCAATGAGCGCTTCGATCAAGGGTTTAGGCACTTTATTCAGCTTGATCAGTACCCGGTCTTCGTTATGCTGTGGATAAATTCCACCAATCAATAAGGGTTCCAGTCGGGCAATACCGCTAGAAGATGGCTTGGTGGCGCTAACCTCAGTCACTTGATTAGCACTAAAACTCACTTTCAGAACTTGTTCCGGTTCAACCCGATCACCAAAATCAAAGCCACGGGTATGTACATATAAAGTATTTCCCGTAGTGACAAAATTGCCCGACTTGGCATAACTATCCGAGTTTTTATAACCGAGTAATTTTAATTCTTGTTGGAAATCCTGCTGACTGACTGGGGCATTGACGTACACTTCCATTGGACGTGCGAAGACTTTCGCCGGAATGTCCCAGCGTTGACCTTCAAATTTTTCGCGTACAATATTATCTAATTTAATCAGGTAAATACTAAATACGACAAAGATGGAAATGACTAAAATCGAGAAAATTAAGGCAAAAAACCCCATGCCACGTTCAGATTTCATAAATACTTATAAGATCCTGTGAAATTGTGCTAATCATGCGAAGCTTTTAATCATTTTGCAATATTTAATCAATAAATGCGCTTAAAATTAAAATCAAAGCCCACAATTTCTCCTTAATTCAAATATATTTCAAATAATTTGCGACGAGCTAGCATCCTGTTATAAATTATCATCCAGGTATAGCTTAATGCTATGATATGCAAGATCCGTAGCGGAGCGACGACACTGGTGCAAATTTCCCATAAAACCTTTCGAAATATCGGGTTAATAGGACGTCCTGATAAATCATCGGTGGTTGAAACCTTATGTCTTATTCATGATCATCTTCTGAATTTAGGCTTACATCCTGTTTTTGATGCAGCGACAGCTGAACTCGTTCCATATAACAATACCCAAACTGTCAGTCGTGCTTTACTTGGTGAAGTCGTTGATCTGGTCATTGTGGTAGGAGGGGATGGTTCGCTTTTGCATGCAGCACGCGCACTGGTCAAGTACAATACTCCTGTGATCGGCGTTAACCGGGGGCGTCTGGGATTCTTAACCGACATTAAGCCAACCGAAGTCATCTTTAAGTTGGATCAGGTGTTAAAAGGTGATTTTCAGACTGAGCGACGTTTTTTACTCGAAGTCGAAATTCGCTCCAAAGGCGAAGTGATTTACGATGCGATTGCACTGAACGATGTGGTACTGCATTCAGGAAAATCGGTGCATATGATCGATTTTGAACTGAATATTGACGGACAGTATGTCTATCGTCAGCACAGTGATGGCCTGATTGTATCGACGCCGACCGGCTCTACGGCTTATGCACTTTCTGGGGGCGGGCCAATTGTCCATCCAAGTATGGATGCGATTGCGCTGGTGCCGATGCATCCGCATACCTTGTCTTCACGCCCGATTGTGGTCGGTGGACACAGCGAAATTAAATTACTGATTCGTGAAAATCGCGTACTGCCGATGGTCAGTGCGGATGGACAACACAGTGTGTCTTTGAATGTTGGCGATAGCGTCCATATTCGCAAGCATCCCTTTAAACTGAATCTTCTGCATCCACCGGGCTATGACTTTTATAATGCCTGTCGAACCAAACTGGGGTGGAATCAGGACTTTGATTATTTTAAGCAGGATTAAATCATGAATATTGAACAAATGCTTGCCGTACTCAATCCTGAGATTGTTGAACGCCTAAGAACAGCAATTGAAATTGGAAAGTGGCCAAATGGTGTAGCCCTAACTCAGGAACAACGCCAGACTTGTATGCAGGCAGTCTATGCCTGGGAAATGAAAAACTTGCCTGAAAATGAGCGCAGCGGTTTTATCGATCGCGGTACTAAAGAAGAAGGCGAGGAATGTGATGATGATCATCACAAGAATGAACCGGAATTCAAGCCAATTCGTTTTGTCTAAGCACTGAGGTCGAGTCAGTCGAAAGATATTTAAAAAAGCATTGTTCAATGAAGGAACAATGCTTTTTTTCTACACATTTCAAAGTTTAAACGGTGTGACGATTCACCCATAATTCTTTGGCTTTTTGCATCGCAACTTCATAGCTTTTACATGCACCCATGCTATACAACGCAATGCCCATGGTTTCCGTAACCGCAATCTCGCCATATTCATGGCTTTGCTGACCATCCCATACTGCTTTAAATAAGGCCAGATCCAGTTCTTCCTCAACCGGACTACGATTGTCAGTCAGTTTCGGTAGTTCATATTCGTACAGTTCGCCATCTTTAATACCGCAGATCAAAGTTTTGGCATCCGGATTACGCTCAAATTCGCCCCCTTCACCTTTAATCACCGCACTATTTTTATAACCTAAGCGGAAAGCCGCCTGTTGGTGCGAACCCCGATACGCCGGATGGAAAATTGCTTGCAGCGTTGCTTTGGCATTAAACGGGTTAATTAAACGAGCCAGCGTATGAATCGGGGAGCGCAGTCCCATTACATTTCGTAGGCCAATCAGATCTGCCAGAATCGGAGAAATCACCTCTAATGGGATATAGGCAAAATGTCGTTGCTGTAATTGCTGCTCCACTTCATCATCATTTTGACAGATTGGATAGCCTAAGCAAGTTAACACTTGTTCGGTATAAACTCGGTTCATGGTATGACCAGCGGCACCATGCATCACAATAGTATAACCATGCTTGGCCAACGTCAGTGCTGCCAGAATAAACCATGGATAATGCTTGCGCTTGCCTGCATAAGAGGACCAGTCCAGATCGACATCCAGCTGCTTAAAGTCAAGCTGGTCGCGTGTGGCCTGAACAAAACCGGCTAACTCATCTACAGACTCTTCTTTGACCCGCAATAACATCAAGAACGCCCCTAGCTGCACATCGAGCACTTCATTTTTCAAAATCATGCTAAAGGCTTGATAGGCTTCATCATAGCTGAGGGAGCGGGCGCCATTTTTCCCTTTACCCACAATGCGTACATATTGGGCAAAGGGATGTTCGAAATCTTTATAAATATTTCTTTTGGTATTCATAACTTTTTACAGCTTGCAGAAAATATTAATGTCAAGGGAGAGGATGAAAATCCATAACATTTCAGTATACGTAAAACAGTCTGTTAAATCTGCTTATCGACTAATGTCTAATCCATTCTGATTAAAACACAAACAACAGCCTAATAAGTTATGCACATTTAGTATGAATATTCGGTAAAATTTAGGCAATTTTTAGAGTCTGTTTAATTTTTCTTAATCTCTTTCTCCCATTTAATACTTTGGTCTGATACTTGAGTGTCAGATTGAATGCATGGCTGATTATCATTTTTGAACATTCTCTTGAGCCTATTGAGAGTTGATCAAGTTCACCCCTGAGAAGGGATGAATAGGTCAGTGCATTCCTCAAAATGGTCTTTCTTATTTTTGATATCGTTCAAGTAGATTTATTATGGCGAAACAACCAATTTATAAGTCACTGTATTTTCAAGTGATTGTGGCCATTATCGCAGGTATTCTGGTCGGGCATTTTTCGCCTAGTGGTACGCAAATTATCAATGGCGTAGAACAACATGTCCCTGGCTTGGGCGAACAGCTTAAACCGCTTGGTGATGCATTTATCCGTCTGATTAAAATGATCATCGCGCCTGTGATTTTCTGTACCGTGGTGAGCGGTATTGCGGGTATGGAAAGCATGAAATCAGTCGGTAAAACGGGTGGTGTTGCTTTACTTTACTTCGAGATCGTATCTACGATTGCTTTGGTCATCGGTCTGGTGGTGATTAACGTTGTGAAGCCTGGTGTGGGCATGAACGTTGATCCTGCTTCACTGGATACCAGTGGCATCAGTAAATATGTCACTTCAGGTGAGTCACAATCGACCATCGATTTCCTGATGAACATTATTCCAAATACGGTTGTGGGTGCATTTGCGGAAGGCGAAATCCTGCAGGTTCTATTGTTCGCGATCATTTTTGGTTTTGCACTGCATAAGCTCGGTGATCAAGGCAAGCCAGTCCTGAAACTCATCGACCAGATTTCACATGTGTTCTTCAACATCGTGAATATGATCATGAAACTTGCTCCAATTGGTGCATTTGGTGCGATGGCATTTACCATTGGTAAATATGGTATTGGTTCTCTTGCTCAGCTGGCACAGTTGATCATCTGTTTCTATCTCACCTGCGTACTGTTTATTTTCATCGTATTAGGCTCAATTGCGCGTTTTGCTGGTTTCAGCATCATGAAGATGATCCGCCTGATTCGCGAAGAACTTCTGATTGTACTGGGGACGTCTTCTTCAGAGTCAGTACTGCCACGTATGTTGAAGAAACTGGAACTTGCCGGTGCTGAAAAATCAGTGGTAGGTCTGGTAATTCCAACTGGTTATTCATTTAACCTCGATGGTACGTCGATTTACTTGACGATGGCTGCGATCTTCATTGCACAAGCAACCAATACGCAACTTGATTTATCTCATCAGATTACGCTGCTTCTGGTACTCCTGATCTCATCTAAGGGTGCGGCAGGTGTGACTGGTTCAGGCTTTATTGTGATGGCGGCAACCTTGGCTGCTGTAGGTAATATTCCTGTTGCAGGTCTGGCATTGATTCTCGGTATCGACCGTTTCATGTCTGAAGCGCGTGCCTTGACCAATCTGGTGGGTAACTCTTTGGCGACTTTGGTTGTTGCAAAATGGGTAGGCCAGCTCGATATGGACAAGCTGAACTATGCATTGGCAAATCCATCAGAAATTGATGAAAAAATGGCGCAAGAAGGCAATAACGCCCATTAATTCTAATGTTTGAAAGAAAAAGGAAGCTTCGGCTTCCTTTTTTATTGACTGCAAAGTTAGTAAAAGATAGATGCCAGTACATGACAGTAAAGCTGAAAGTAGATAGTCTGTAAAACAGGAAATAAAACGATAAACAGTATAAGGACAACAGAATGCTTGCCTACGATGCCGATCTAGAATTATTCCGCGACAATTTTAAACGCTTTATGAATGAACATGTCGCACCGTATTATCAACAATGGGAGCACGAAGGCCTGATGCCACGTTCAGTCTGGAATGCACTTGGTGAAAATGGTTTCTTGTGTGTCGATGTTCCGGAGGAATATGGCGGCTATGGGGTGCCAACCGATTATTCATTGATGCTGATTGAAGAGTCTGCACGTGCCGGATACAGTGCCATTTCTACAGGGTTGTCCTGTCATTCGGATATTGCTGCACCCTATATCTTGCATATTGGAACTGAAGAGCAGAAGAAACACTGGTTGCCGAAAATGGTGAGCGGTGAAGTGGTCGGTGCGATTGGTATGACCGAGCCAGGTGCCGGCTCAGACTTGCAAGCCATGCGTACCAGTGCCATCTTGCAGGATGATTACTATGTATTAAATGGCTCAAAAACCTTTATTTCCAATGGTCAGCATGCCGACCTGGTGGTACTGGCAGTCAAAACTGATCCGCAAGCGCGTGCCAAAGGCGTTTCTTTGTTACTGGCCGACACGCATCTGGAAGGCTTTAAAAAAGGCACTAATCTGGACAAGATTGGCCTGCATGCGCAAGATACTTCGGAACTGTTCTTTGACAATGTCAAGGTGCCGAAAGACCAGTTACTCGGTCAACCGGGGCAGGGTTTTGCTTATTTGATGCAGGAATTACCGCGTGAGCGTACCGCCATCGCAGCAACAGCCTTGGGTGCAATTCGTGGTTCTATTGATGTGACCACGCAATATGTGAAAGAGCGTCAGGCTTTTGGTCAGGCCATCGGTCAATTCCAGAATACTCGTTTTGTTTTGGCACAAGCGAAAATTGATGAATTGGCGACCGCAGCTTTTTATAACCAGAATCTTGAGCTTTATATGCAAGGGAAACTGGATGTCGAAACTGCAGCGGCATTGAAAAGTTTTTCTACCGATATGCAGATGAAGATTGCTGACAATCTGCTTCAGCTCTTTGGTGGTTATGGCTACATGACTGAATATCCAATTTCACGCTTCTTTGTCGATGCCCGTATTCAACGGATTTATGGTGGTACCAATGAAATCATGAAAGAAATTGTAGCGCGTGGTCTGTTAGGACGTTAATTTATTGATAAAAAAAAGAGTCCTGTTAAGGACTCTTTTTTTACAGGCAAAGTATAGCAAAGAGACAGTGATTCTGTTTTAAATTTTATGATTTTAAGACATTCAAACATTCATGAATAAAAATGGGCAAATCGTTGGGCAGGCGCGATGAGATCAACTGGTTATTATCATTCACCAGTTCTACATCATAATAGGTTCCACCCGCATGCTGTACGCGACTCGCATGCGCCCGGATACTGGTAATAATCCGATTTTTCAGCACATCTGCTTCACACAGTAATAAGGATGCATCACATAAACTGAAAATAGCTTTTTTGGCCTGATTGAAGGCATGGATGAACTGTAGCACCCGAACATCGGTAGAGAGAGAAACCGCAGATTCGCCCCCTGGAATCAGCAAGGCATCAAAGTCATCAATACTGATTTGTTCGATGCCACGGTCGATGGTCACGGCAGAACAGCCATGCAGCCCATAGACCACTTTGCCTGCGTTAAGTTCGATATTGCAGACGCTATGATGGGCAGCCAGCAAGGCAGCCACTGGCTCTAGGTATTCTTGGTCTTCAAAATTATTTGTTATAAGTACTGCTATTCTTTTTGGCATGATTGATCCCGCCAACTCATGATTTAAATTAGACTAGCTGTTAAAGGTTGAAAAAACGTCTCTGCTTTGTAACAGAGTCGTAATTTCATGTAAAAAATTTAGGAAAATCAATATTAAATAAGAAGAATGAGCGTGAGGAGCGTGCATTTTATTGTGAAAGATATCTCAGATTTTAATAGGTCAAAAAAGACATGTACAAAGCTATTATTTTAATTTTCTTATGCTTAAAACCGCTATATAGATTAAGAAATAGTGATATTTCATATTCATTAAAATCAGTTAAGATGGACAGGCTAAGTTTACAATTTGATAATGTAAATCAAGCCAAAATGCTGAACTAAATGTTACCAGATATGACTAAAAGCGATGAGTGGTTAAAACCAACTGTCTGTTTTTAAGACTTAATCTAGCAATGTCATATTGCGTAACATTTTAAAGCTCACTATTGTTATACTGAACAGATAAGGTTTATGAAGGGCGACATAACAATGATCAACGACGATCAAAACACCACGACTTCTCTTGATTTGGCAAAAATTCGTGAGGATATCGATTCTGTTGATCAGCAAATCCAGCAATTGATTAACCGCCGGGCACGTTTGGCTGAAGCAGTTGCAAAAGCAAAGTTTGCTTCAGAAGAAAGTCCGCTGTTTTACCGCCCAGAACGTGAAGCACAGGTGTTGCGCAATGTCATGGAGCGTAATGAAGGGCCATTGTCCGACACCACCATGGCACGTCTGTTCCGTGAAATCATGTCCGCTTGTCTTGCGCTTGAAGCTCCGCAAAGTATTGCGTTTCTAGGGCCAGTCGGAACCTATACCCATTCTGCGGTACTCAAGCACTTTGGTCATGATGCGGTGGTTCGACCTTTACCGACAATTGATGAAGTCTTCCGTGAAGTCGAGGCGGGCAGTGCCCATTATGGTTTGGTGCCGGTGGAAAATTCCTCTGAAGGTGTAGTCAATCATACCCTGGACTGTTTTAAAACTTCGAACCTGAATGTGATTGGCGAAGTTGAATTGCCGATTCATCATCAATTTCTGATTTCTGAAAATACCCGTAAAGACAGTATTAAACAGATTTATGCACATCAGCAGACTTTGGCGCAATGTCGTAAATGGCTAGACGCGCATTATCCGGGTGTAGAACGTGTGGCTTTAAATTCTAATGCTGAGGCTGCGCGCCGTATTCAAAATGAATGGCATTCTGCTGCGATTGCTTCTGAAATTGCATCAAGTATTTATAATCTTGAAATTATGCATGGCAATATTGAGGACAATCCGGAAAATACCACACGTTTCTTGGTGATTGGCCGTGAAAAAGTGCCTCAAAGTGGCAATGATAAAACCTCATTACTGATTTCTGCACATGACCGTGCTGGTGCATTGCTGGAAATTCTGGCGCCATTTGCCAAGCACAATATCAGCTTGACCAGTATTGAAACGCGTCCAGCACTTCCGGAAAAATGGGCTTATGTGTTCTTCATTGATCTTGAAGGTCATATTGAGCAGGAACATGTCAAAGCTGCAATTGCAGAAATTCGTCCTTTAGTTAAAGAAGTTCGCGTGCTCGGTTCATATCCTGCAGCTGTACTTTAAGTCAGCTATCCGTGGTCAGGGCGAGGGTGCTGACCACTGTTTTATACCTAAAATTGGAAGTCTAAAATGTCGTTTGTTCCAGCCAATTCAGGCATCTCAAAATTAAAGCCATATCAGCCAGGTAAACCGATCAGTGAGCTTGAGCGTGAGTTGGGTCTTACCGATATCGTCAAGCTGGCATCCAATGAAAACCCGCTGGGTTGTTCAGATAAAGTCAAAGAAGCAGTCGCTGCGGAAATTGCTGAAATTGGCCGTTATCCAGATGGAGGTGGCTTTATCCTGAAAGATCAGATTAAAACTCAGTTTGGTTTTAATCATGATCAGATTACGCTGGGCAATGGTTCAAACGACTTGCTAGAAATGTTTGCCCGTGCCTTCGTTTCTTCAAGCGATTCTGTGGTATATAGCCAGCACGCATTTGCGGTTTATGCACTGGTCACTCAAGCCATTAATGCACAAGCGATTGAAGTACCTGCCAAAGGTTTTTCACATGACCTTGAAGCGATGGCAGCAGCAATTCAGGACAATACCAAACTCGTCTTCATTGCCAATCCGAACAATCCGACCGGAACCTGGTTCGAAGAAGCCGAATTTGAAGCTTTCATGCAAAAAGTCCCTGCAAATGTAATTGTGGTGCTAGACGAAGCGTATGTGGAATATTTCCCGGAAAATTTCAATAGCCTGAAATTCCTGCAACAATATCCAAATCTGATTGTCAGCCGTACTTTATCGAAGTGCTATGGTCTGGCTGCACTGCGTGTCGGTTTTGCCTTGGCATCGGTTGAAGTGACCGATTATTTAAACCGTATTCGTCAGCCATTTAACGTCAATCATTTGGCCATGGTCGCTGCGGTGGCTGCACTGAAAGATGAAGACTTTATCGCGCGTTCTCGCGAAGTAAATAAAGCCGGTATGGCGCAACTTGAAGCAGGTTTTAAGGCTTTGGGTCTGAACTATGTGCCTTCTCGTGCTAACTTTATTCTGGTTGATGTACAGGCAGACCCCGCAGCAACCTTTAACGGTTTGCTGAAACAAGGGGTGATTGTACGTCCGGTCGGTATTTCCAGCCACATTCGTGTATCGATTGGTACTGAAGCAGAAAACGCGAAATTCTTAAGCGCGCTTGCTACAGTATTGGGTTTAGAGGCAAAAGCTTAATTCATGTCGCAGCCATTGTTTGAAAAAGTTGCATTTATTGGGCTTGGACTGATTGGTTCAAGTCTGGCGCGTGTCATTCAAGCCGAGCACTTGGCCAATGACATTGTGGCATCGACACGTTCGTCCAAGACTTTGGAAGATGCCAAGGCACTTGGTCTGATTTCTGCAGGCTATGCCGATCCTGTAGATGCAGTCAAAGGTGCAGATCTGATTGTTCTGGCTTTGCCGGTACGTGCCACACAAAAAGTACTTGAGCTGATTCAGCCGTATTTGACGGAAAATGTCATTATTACTGATGTGGGAAGTACCAAAGGTAATGTGGTCGATGCGGCTAAAGCGGTCTTTGGTGACCAGCTTCCAGCAGGTTTTGTGCCGGGTCATCCGATTGCAGGTGCAGAGCATACCGGTGTACATGCAGGAAAAGTCGATCTATTTGCCAATCACAAGGTAATTTTGACGCCACTGCCAAGCAGTAGCGATTGGGCCGTGGAGAAGCTGATTCAACTGTGGCAAGCGGCCAAAGCCGAAGTGATTTGCATGGATGTGGACAAGCACGATGAAGTGCTGGCACATACCAGTCATCTTCCGCATCTCATGGCATTCAACTTGGTTGAACAGCTGGCCAAACGTGAAGACAACTTAGACATATTTCGTTATGCTGCCGGTGGCTTCCGCGATTTCTCGCGGATTGCCGCCAGTGATCCACAAATGTGGCATGACATCTTTTTTGCCAACAAAAAAGCAGTTCTGAATGCCGTAGATGGCTTTGAACAGCAGCTCGCGATTATTCGCAAATTGATCGAAGATGAAGATTCCCAAGCATTGATGGGCTTATTGGGTCATGCGCAGGCAGCTCGCCAGCATTTCAACCATATGCTCGCCAAGAAACCTTTCATGGAGAAAAATAAAGTGACACAACAATTTACCATTCAGCCGGGTGCCAAGACATTTCAAGGTAAATTTACCGTGCCAGGTGACAAATCTGTGTCACATCGCTCGATCATGTTTGGTGCCATCGCTGAAGGTACAACACATGTGACTGGTTTCCTTGAAGGTGAAGATGCACTGGCAACTTTGCAGGCTTTTCGTGACATGGGCGTCAGCATCGAAGGCCCTAAAAATGGTGAAGTCACCATTCATGGCGTCGGTATGCATGGTCTTAAAGCGCCACAGTCTGCCATTTATATGGGCAACTCAGGTACTTCAATGCGTTTACTGTCCGGTATGCTGGCAGCGCAGAAATTTGATTCAGTGATGACCGGTGATGCATCCCTATCTAAACGCCCAATGGAACGTATTGCCAAGCCTTTACGTGAAATGGGTGCACTGATTCAGACCACGGGTGAACGTGGAACTCCGCCTGTCTCAATTACAGGCAACCAGCAACTACAAGGCATTCAGTACGATTTGCCAATGGCATCAGCGCAGGTAAAATCAGGTATCTTGCTGGCGGGCCTATGGGCAAATGGCGAAACCGCAGTAACTGAACCTGAACCAACCCGTGACCATACTGAGCGTATGCTGCGTGCATTTGGTTATGAGGTGAAAACCGAAGGCAATTGTATTTCATTACAAGGTGGCGGAAAGCTGGTCGGAACCAATATCCATGTGCCATGTGATATTTCTTCTGCGGCCTTCTTTATGGTCGGCGCTGCGATTACTGAAAATTCGGATGTGACCTTAGAGGCTGTTGGTATCAACCCGACCCGTACTGGCGTGATCGAAATCCTGAAACAGATGGGTGCGGACATTACCGTTGAAAATGAACGCATTGCTGGCGGTGAACCGATTGCAGATATCCGTATTCGTGGTACGCGTACGCTTAAAGGCATTCATATGCCTGAAGATCAGGTGCCATTGGCGATTGATGAATTCCCGGCGCTGTTTATTGCTGCTGCCTGTGCCGAAGGTCAGACGATTTTGACCGGTGCTGCCGAGCTTCGCGTAAAAGAATCGGACCGTATTCAGGTGATGGCAGATGGCCTGCAAACCATGGGCATTGACTGTACCCCAACTGAAGATGGCATTATTATCGAAGGGAAGGGCAAATCAGGTGATTGGTCGCCAATCTTTACCGGTGGTGAAATTGAATCGCATCATGATCATCGCATTGCAATGAGTTTTTCGATTGCCGGTTTGCGTAATTCGGAGCAGATCAAGATTATCGGTACGGAAACGGTAGCCACCAGTTTCCCGACCTTTACAGAACTGACCTCAATTGCAGGTTTGCCTATTCAAGTTTCAGAATAATTTTTAAAATTATGTGAAACAGCCAAGCTTTTGCTTGGCTGTTTTGTTTATATTGCTTATGCTAAACCCATACAAGAAAAAAGCCATTAGGATGTAGCGATGCGAAAATTAAAATTCATGGCCAATACACAAAGCCAGCAACCCCGGGATGGTCAGGAAACCCAGGAATATGTAGCGCATTTTCTTGCCGAAACATTAGGTAAACATGGCTTTCAGACCTTAAGTCAAAGTGGTGCTCAGGTTGCGGTGAGTGTGGATGAACATGCATTGCCCTTATCGGTGAGTTGTGAAACCAGAGATGAGCAGGGGCATCTGGTCTGTGAAATTGCCTCATATCCTGAAGAAGAACAAGATTGGCTCGATCGTATTGCCGAACGAAGTCTGCTCAATCAGCTTGCACAAGCAGTAGAAAGCTCGCTCAAAGAGCAGGAAAGCTTTAGCGAGTTTGAATGGAAGAACTAATTCATAACTCCACTATAATTTGATCTCAATGCCAAAGTGAGTATCTGATACTCAGCTATTTTCGTGCATCAGATGCATGAGAAGCTTATGCCGCGATTATCCCAAGTCTGATGCCCTTTATGACATGGGATCTGCCAGAATTTGAACAAGCATTTGCAACAATATGGCAAAAATGGCTAGAGAATATGGCAGCTCATGAAGAATATGTGTTTTTGACAGCCATGCGGAAAGTCTGGAATTTATGGGGCTTTGTGGTTTAGATCGTTTAATGGATGAAGTGCCACAGCTTGGAATTTGGATCAAGGAAAGCCCGCATGGTCATAAATATGGTTGTGAAGCGGTTGATGCTCTGGTTGGTTATGCCCTTGATGACTTAAATCGTCAGCGATTGATTTATCCTGTAGCCGAAGAAAATTGGGCGAGTCGAAAAGTCGTTGAACGTTTGGGTGGAAAGATTGTTGATATAGTGCAACAAGCTAAATATCGGGCAGTGATTTATCACTTAGCTGAAAAACTGCTGTGAAAAGCATAAAAAACCCATCATCTGATGGGTTTCATTATTTAGCCAAGCGCTAAGTAGCGGGTCATTGCAATCCGCAATTGCTTTAAATAGCCGGTAAAGAAATGATTGGCACCAGGCAATACGGTCACTAAATGACGCTGTGGTTTTGCCCATTCAATCATATCTGACAGCAGGGTTACTTCATCACCCTCACCATGAATGAACAGAATATCACCTTTAATTGCTGGCGTAACATAATGGCGAATACCGGCAACGGTTGCAGTTGGCAGGCCACATAAAATAGTTTGTTTGGGTTGCAGTTCTACAGGTAAGGCTGCATAGCTCTTTGCCATGACATGCGCACCAAAACTAAAACCGCCCGCATAAAAAGACAGCCCAATATGCTGACTGCGAGCAAACCGAATGATTTCTAATACATCATCCGTCTCACCGAAGCCCTCGTCGTGTATACCTTCACTTTGACCAGAACCGCGAAAACTCGGACGATACACAACACAGCCACGTTCCATATACATTTGTGCCAATAGAACGGGAACCTTGTGTTGGGGCGTACCACCTTGCAAGGGATGGGGGTGACAAACTACCGCGAATCCTTTCACTTCACCCTGAGGATAATCCACAAAAACTTCAATCTGACCCGCAGGTCCTTGAAGGAAAATTTGCTCGGACATATAAATACCGATGATTAACAGGAGAATCGCGCATTTTAACGATTATGGTGAATAAAAACATGAATTGGAATTAAAATAAGCAGACTGATATAGTTTGATTAATCATTTTTTGACCAGGTTGCCATGCTCGCTTTAATTTCTCCAGCCAAAACGCTCGATTACGATACCCCATTACCCACTGACCAATTTACTCAAGCCAGATTATTAGAACATTCGCAGGATTTGATCAAAGCTTGTCGCACACTTTCTGCAACAGAAATTTCCAGTTTGATGAGTGTCAGTGAAAAAATTGCCAATTTAAATACAGCACGTTTCCAGGACTGGCAACCAGATTTTAATTTAGCCAATGCACGTCAGGCTATTTTTGCCTTTAAAGGAGATGTCTATACCGGTCTGGATGCTTATAGCTTAAAGCAGGAAGATCTGCACTTTGCACAACAGCATTTGCGTATGTTGTCTGGTTTATATGGGCTTTTGCGTCCCTTGGATCTGATGATGCCATATCGTCTGGAAATGGGAACCAAATTGGCCAATTCTCGCGGGCATAACTTATACGAGTTCTGGGCACATCACATCACTGATCTGATCAATCAAGATTTAGCCGCAGCCCAGTCTGAGATCTTGGTGAATATTGCTTCTGATGAATATTATAAATCGGTGAACGAGCGCAAAATTCAGGCAGAGATTATCAAGCCAGTATTTCTGGATCAGAAAAATGGCAAATATAAAGTGATTAGTTTCTATGCTAAAAAAGCACGTGGTTTGATAGCACGTTTTATTGTTGAAAATAGAATTGAACGTGCCGAAGAACTCAAAGCATTCAATACCGATGGCTATTATTTTGATGCCGATAGTTCACTTAAAGGTGAATTGGTATTTAAACGTGATGAACAAATCAGTGCATAAATAACGTTATTCCGCTACCGCATAGAATAATTGGTTTCTAGGCGGTATTGGGAGCTATGAGTATTGAAATGTTATTTATCCAGCTTTAATCGTTTTTTAAATATTGAGTGTCACGGGGGAGTTGATTGGCTGCACTTCGGTACAAATGTGGTTTTTAGCGTCTTTCGCAAATTTTAAGTTAGATAAAAAATTAGAATTATCGCTGAACTCATTGAAATAATGCGTAAAATCTCATTTATCGAGTCGTTTTTTACAGAAAATTGAAACTGATATTTCTGGGAAAAGCTGAATAAAATAGCTCAAGTTAATATATTTTAAATCAGGGAATTTTCATTAATTTTTATATTTTTATTTAAACAAATAAGTATTTAATATTCAAATATTTAATTTATTAACTTTGGGGAGCATTTGGCGCAATAGATTTTTGAGAAAGAATGAAAAATTAATTAAGTAATAATAAATAAAGCGATAGAAAAATATCGCTAAACGGTTCAAGAAGTGCATTCTATCGGGTTAAATGTAAAGTAAGTCACAAGTTTATTAGGTTTTTTGTTAGCATAATTGCACAGTGTTACAAAGCAGAATAATAAAAATGAAAATACATGCTATTCCTGTTTTTGTGTTAATGGTCAGTGTATTAGGATTCTGCGTGCATAAACAGGCAGAAATCAGAAAATACGAAAAAATCCGTCATGTCTTGAATGAAGCGCGTGACTCCAGCAAATTGTTAGACTCTAATCGGCATCGACATTAACACATGCATCAATTTTCTTTTTTTTCAATTTAGCGTAATTAATAAAATTAACTCAATAATAAATATAATAAAATATTAAAAATATTCGAATTAAATAGATTGATTTTAAATAAAGTATAAAATCAAAGAAGCAATCAGAAATCAATGTGTTATAATTTGCCACCTATAAAGATGAAGCAAACTTCATCTTTCTAAGCATTTGATTTATATCATTAAATAGAGCTGCATAAAAGTTATGCAGCTTTTTTGTTTAGATTTTTTGGGGTTTTTATAGCATAGCCCTGGGGCTGTAAGCTGTTCAAACATTTGAACCCGTCAAATGGCTATACTGGCATATTCGTTGCTAACACATCCTCAAAATAAATGAATTTTTTGTGAAATTTCATTTATTTGACGGCGTGCTTGAAGCATAAAGTTTACTCAATAGGGGCTAGGTCATGACGACTCCTAATCCATCTTCAGAAAATATGCTTGAACGTCTGTTTAAACTGAGTGAAAACAAAACCAGTTTCCGTACAGAAGTTCTGGCTGGTGTAACTACATTCTTAACCATGTGTTACATCATTATTGTCAATCCAATGATCTTGTCCGAAACAGGGATGGATCATGGGGCTGTCTTTGTAGCAACCTGTCTTGCAGCTGCGATTGGCTGTTTAGTCATGGGCCTGATTGCGAATTATCCAATTGCGCTGGCACCAGGCATGGGCTTAAATGCCTTCTTTACCTATTCTGTATGTCTGGGAATGGGGGTGCCTTGGCAAACCGCCTTGGGTGCAGTTTTTGTTTCAGGTCTGGTCTTTATTGCCATTAGCCTGTTTAAAATACGTGAAGCCATTGTCAATGCAATTCCAATGTCGCTCAAGCTCGCGATTGGTGGTGGTATTGGCTTGTTCCTGGCATTGGTTGCACTGAAAAATGCCGGAATTATTGTGGATAATCCAGCCACACTGGTGGGCTTGGGTGATCTGAAACAACCTTCTGTATTATTAGCACTTTTTGGCTTTTTGTTGGTTGTGGTAATGCACCAGTTTAAAGTCCGTGGTGCGATTATCATCAGTATTCTGGTGGTGACTGCCATTGCAACGGCACTAGGTTATAACGAATTCCAGGGTGTAGTGGGTCATATTCCATCGCTGGCTCCAACATTCATGCAAATGGATTTTGAAGGCCTCTTTACTGCCAGTTTAATTGGGGTGATTTTTGTTTTCTTCCTGGTCGATCTGTTTGACTCTACCGGGACGTTGGTCGGTGTTTCGCATCGTGCAGGTCTGTTAAAAGACGGGAAATTACCACGTTTGAAGAAAGCCTTATTTGCTGACTCATCAGCGATTGTTGCTGGTGCGGCACTGGGTACTTCTTCAACTACGCCTTATATTGAATCTTCTGCGGGTGTGGCAGCAGGTGGTCGTACCGGTCTAACCGCCGTGGTGGTTGGATTACTATTTATTGCCTGTTTATTCCTGGCACCGCTTGCACAATCAGTTCCGAGTTTTGCCACTGCGCCAGCATTGTTATTTGTTGGTGTGTTGATGATTCAGGGTATCGTCCATATTGACTGGGAAGATATTACTGAGGCAGTACCGGCATTTTTAACCATCGTATTTATGCCATTTACCTATTCGATTGCGGATGGTATTGCGATGGGCTTTATCAGCTATGCACTGATCAAGTTGTTGACTGGTAAGGCTGCGACTGTACCGTATATGGTCTGGATTATTGCCGTTCTATGGACGCTTAAATTCGCACTGTTTGGTGGCTAATTTTTCTACATTCAGAAAGGGTGTAAACTGAGTTTGCGCCCTTTTTTATTATTTAAAGGTTTCACGAGGAGAAGTGATGAACCGTCTTGAGTTGATTCGCGCTTTGCCAAAAGCCGAGCTTCATGTTCATATTGAAGGCACTTTTGAGCCTGAGCTAATGTTTGCAATCGCTCAGCGTAATCAGATTGCCATCCCGTATAAATCTGTCGAGGAAGTTAAGCAGGCTTATAATTTCCATAATCTTCAGTCCTTCCTGGATATTTATTATGCCGGGGCCAATGTACTGATCCATGAACAGGACTTTTATGACCTGGCTTGGGCCTATTTTGAAAAATGTGCCGAAGACAATGTGGTGCATACAGAAATGTTCTTCGATCCGCAAACGCATACCGACCGTGGAATTGCTTTTGCGACCGTCATCAATGGCCTGCAAAAAGCCTGCGATGATGCCAAGGCCAAGCTTGGAATCAGCTCACATTTGATCATGTGTTTCCTGCGTCATTTAAGTGAAGAGGCGGCCTTTGAAACGCTGGAGCAGGCATTGCCCTATAAAGACCAGATTATTGCGATTGGTCTGGATTCAAGTGAAGTCGGGCATCCACCTTCTAAATTTGAACGTGTCTTTGCCAAAGCGCGTGAAGCAGGGTTTTTGGTCGTAGCACATGCGGGCGAAGAAGGCCCGGCAGAATATGTCTGGGAAGCTCTGGATTTACTGAAAGTTAATCGTATTGATCATGGGGTGCGTTCAGAAGAAGATTCTGAGTTAATGCAACGGTTGATTCGCGAAAAAATGCCCTTAACGGTGTGCCCGCTGTCAAATCTGAAGCTTTGTGTGGTCGAGGATATGCAGCAGCATAATATCCGTCGTCTCTTGCAGCAGGGTGTCCATGTTACAGTCAACTCAGATGATCCATCCTATTTTGGTGGCTATATGAATGACAACTTTATTGCCATTGCTGAAGCGCTAGACTTGAGTAACGAGGAATTAAAGCAGTTGGCAACGCACTCCTTTGAAGCGTCGTTTATTCCAGAGGCTGAAAAAGAGAAATGGATCAACCAGATCCGTGCCTTGATTTAAGTTTTTACAAAAGGCAGAGTTCGCTCTGCCTTTATCATTTTTATAGGCCAATATGAAATTGAAAAGTTTAATTCTGCTCCTCAGCATATTGTTGATTTCTGCCTGTTCTAGTGCGGATATGACATTGACACAACGTACTTTAAAACCTTTGATTGAATATCAATGCAGTAAAGAGCTGCAAAATTCCAAAGTTTGGAAAGTTTCGACCTACTTAATGCAGGACACCAGTAAAGTTGAACTTGAGAAAAATGTGTGTTTATGTGTAGGTGAGCATGCGTTAAAAGATGTGCCTGCCAAAACTTTGTTAAAAGCCACAGTTGATGAAGCAGCCAAAAAAGAACTGACGCAAAAAGCGATTGCAAACAGTCTCAGAAGTTGTCTCAAGGAATTTATTTAATGAAACAGCCTGCAAGCACAGACTGGGAACATTATTTAGCCCATATTAATAGTCTAACTATTTATCCTGTTGGGTCATACTTTTTAATACATGATCTTTATCGATAAAATGATGTTTAAAGGCTGCGGTAATATGGCCAACCAGTAGAATGCCGACTGCCCAGGAAAGCCAGATATGCAAGGGCTTAACAATAGCGGTCACAGCCGAGTTTTCGGCAATGAGGGGTGGCAGGTTAAATAAATACAGCACCGGTGCTGGATAACCCAAACTCCAACTATACAAACAACCTGTAAGGGGTAGGGCAATCAGCATGAAATACAGCGCCAGATGACCAGCATGTGCCAACGTTTTCATCCGCGATGACATACTCTCAGGCAGTGACGGCGCCGGATGGGTATAGCGCCAGAAAATTCGAACAACGAGCAGGAAAATAATGGTGGTTGCAATATTTTTATGCAGTGAAATCACATCACCCTTAAAGCTGCCATCAACCTCATAACTTAAAAAATTACCACTATAAAACCGATGAGCCAGGCCGCAATAAAAATAACCGCCATGATCCAATGCAGCCATTGCGCTGTTCGTGTGTAATACAGTGATTTATTCATCTAGATATTCCGTTGCTCTTCAATAAGGCCGAACCTTAGCAAAGGGTGAATCAATTCAGCAATTCCAAATCTGCAACGCTATGGTGGCTTTCATGCAACATCTATTAAATTGGTTGGCTGTAGATTAAACATGCTTAGTGATTTTTAGATTTCTTATTCAGGTGAATTTCGGCACAATAGCGACAGTCTTCATCTATGAATGAATAAGGAATATATCTGTGAAAAAATTATTGGCTGTACTTGCACCACTGACTCTGGTTTTATCAGCGTGTACAGCGACAGGCACTTCTGAGGCGCCAAGTACCACTCAACAACTGGGCGGCACTGCGCTTAAAATCGCGATCAATGCAAAATGCACCACTGAACTGAATAATATTCTAGCGTGGCAAACGGCAACACGTTTAATGACCACAACACAAAAGCAAAATATCCAGTCTGAAATTTGTGGCTGTGTCAGCGAAAAAGCACCGCAAAATGTGACAGCGGTTGATTTGGCGACTGCTGCGATTGATCCGGTGGCACGTACCACAATCGTGGGCAATGTGGTTGCAAAAACCATTAACGCTTGTGTGGCTGAAGCTGTAAACTAAGCCAAGATTAAATTGAAATAGGCTGACAGGTTCAGCCTATTTTTTATGGGAAATGACATGAAAATTGCTGGTGTAGATGAAGCAGGGCGTGGACCGCTGGTCGGTTCAGTGGTGGCGGCCGCGGTAATTTTAGATCCAAATAACCCGATTGAAGGTTTAAATGACTCTAAAAAACTGACTGAAAAGAAACGTGAAAAACTTTTTATCGAAATTCAGGAAAAAGCGCTGGCTTGGGCAATTGCTGAGGCGTCAGCAGCAGAAATTGATGAGCATAATATTCTGCAGGCATCCTTACTGGCAATGCGCCGTGCTGTAGAAGCTTTAGCGATTCAACCTGAGCATGTACTGGTCGATGGCAATAAAGTCCCTCAGGGGCTAACGATGAGCTGTGACGCGATCATTGGTGGCGATGCTTTGCATGCAGAAATTTCTGCTGCTAGTATTCTGGCCAAAGTTACCCGTGATCATCAAATGATTGAGATGGATCTAAAGCATCCACAATTTGGTTTTGCCAAGCACAAGGGCTATCCAACCAAAGCACATTTTGAAGCGATTGCCTTGCATGGGGTGATTGATGAGCACCGTCGTAGTTTTGGGCCGGTAAAAAAGGTAGTTGCAGCATTGCTGGAACAGCAGGGCGCAGAACTTTAATTCTTATTTAATTTAAAGGTTCTGAATATTGAAATGTGTATTCATTAAAGTATAGATCAATTAAAAGCGGCTTCAAAGCCGCTTTATGATTTACACAAAAATTAACGGTTAAAGTTATTTTGTGTTTGGTTTTCATCTTCATACGAAGGTTGGAAATCCTGATCGATATGCTGAAGATGTTCATGCATTGCACGTTCATGCTGGATACGCTGGTAAATCTCTTCACGGTGCACAGAGACTTCTTTCGGAGCATTGACCCCAATACGAACCTGATTACCTTTTACACCAAGCACAGTCACGCTGACTTGGTCTCCAATCATTAAAGTTTCCCCGACACGTCGAGTCAAAATCAGCATGTTTCTCTCCTTGCAAAATGCAAAACCTGCAATCTATTGAATATAAAACAAAAACACAACCAAAAATTAAAAAATAAAATCTGGATAGAAATTCTGTCATCTGGGTGAAAGATTTTAATCTATCTCAGTTTTTTAAAAATCCTCAGGCTTAATATAACAGAGCCACTATAAAAAAAACTATAGTGGCTCTGAATTTTTGTAGAGATTTATAGAATACTGTCAAACAATGACAATATTTTGTCATTCCTCTTAAGCGCGTACGCTTGATTCACCTTGTTCGCGGTCTAGACCGAAGGCGGTATGCAGTGAACGAACTGCAAGTTCCAGATAGTTTTCTTCAATAATCACTGAAATTTTGATTTCAGAAGTAGAGATCATCAGGATGTTAATACCTTCAGCTGCCAGTGCGGTAAACATTTTGCTTGCAACACCTGCATGTGAACGCATGCCTACACCGACGATAGAAACTTTGACGATATCTGAACGGGTAGCGACTTCACGTGCACCAATTTCCTGAGCGGTTGCTTCGAGAATGGCTTTGGCCTTGTTCAATTCGCTGCGGTTGACTGTAAAAGTAAAATCAGTCGTACCATCTTCTTCAACGTTCTGGATAATCATATCCACTTCAACATTGGCATCACCAATCGGGCACAAAATTTTAGAGGCGATGCCCGGTTCATCAGGTACACCTAAAATCGTTAATTTTGCTTCGTCACGGTTAAATGCGATACCGGAGATAATTGGCTGTTCCATATTGTCTTCCAATTCAGTCGTAATAAGTGTACCCACGTTTTGCTTAAATTCTTCGTCGAATGCGCCATCATTGTCATTGTCGAAGCTGGATAATACGCGTAAAGGTACTTGATATTTACCGGCAAATTCAACTGCACGAATTTGCAGGACTTTTGAACCCAGTGACGCCATTTCAAGCATTTCTTCAAAGGAAATACGGTCAACTTTCTTGGCTTTGGGTGCAACACGTGGATCAGTGGTATATACGCCATCAACGTCTGTATAAATCTGGCATTCATCGGCTTTTAGTGCAGCAGCAATCGCGACACCTGAAGTATCAGAACCGCCGCGGCCTAAAGTGGTGGTATTGCCATGCTCGTCAAAACCCTGGAAACCTGCAACTACAAGTACACGGCCAGCATCCAGATTCGAGTTCAGGACTTCAGTATCAATTGATTCGATACGTGCCTTATTGAATGAGCTGTCGGTTTTCATGCCAACCTGGCGACCTGTCAGTGATTTTGCTTCAACGCCAATAGAGTTGAGCGCCATCGCTAACATAGAAATCGTAACCTGCTCACCCGTAGAGACCATCTGGTCTAGTTCACGTGGGTCAGGGGTTTCGGTAATGGCTTTCGCGAGAGCAAGCAGACGATTGGTTTCGCCACTCATCGCTGATACAACCACAACCACCTTGTGGCCATGGTCATGCCAGCGTTTCACACGACGAGCAACATTTAAAATGCGCTCGGGAGTACCCATAGAGGTACCGCCATATTTTTGAACGATTAGTGCCATAGTTGTTCCATATAAGCCATGACCCTGATAGTCCTATCAGGGTCAGTTACACAAAATTGAAGTTTTATTTTGCTGCCAGCCAGGCAGTTAAATCTGCCATCACCGGAGCAAACTTCTCGTTAAGTGGCGCGCCACCTTGTGCCAAGTCAGGTTTACCACCACCTTTACCACCCAGCTCATTTGCCAGATGTTTGATGATGTCACCCGCTTTTATAGATGCAGTAAAGTCTTTTGCTACAGATGCGATCAAGCTCACCTTGTCACCCTCTACACCTGCGAGCACAATGACTGCATTTTCTAATTTTGATTTCACACCGTCATGCAGGTTGCGTAGTGCTTTCGCATCCATATTTTCAACGGTTGTAATCAAGGTTGCACGACCTGCAATGGTTTGAACTTGGCTTAGAAGTTCACCGGCTTGCAGGCTAGCAAGTTTCTGATTCAGTTGTTCGATCTGTTTTTGCAAGCTCGATGCAGTATCAACTAACGCTTCAACTTTTTCTAAAGTCTGATCTTTTTGCGCTTTGAGCAAACCGTTAATCGTATTGATGTCACGATCGGCTTTTTGTGCAACTTCAACTGCTTTCGTGCCTGTCACTGCTTCAATACGACGTATACCTGCTGCAACACCACCTTCAGAAGTGATCTTGAACAGACCGATGTCACCGGTACGTTTTACGTGAATACCACCGCAAAGCTCGATGGAGAAATTTTTCTCTTCAATCACTGAACCCATCGACAATACACGGACTTCGTCACCGTATTTTTCGCCGAACAGCATCATCGCGCCTTTGGCTTTGGCAGATTCAATATCCAGCAGTTCAGTAGACACCGCAGTATTGGCAATTACTTCAGCATTGACCAGACGTTCAATTTCTTGCAGCTGTTCAAAGCTAACCGGTTGATCATTGGCAAAGTCAAAACGTAACACATCAGATGCGACCAATGAACCCTTTTGTTGTACATGTGAGCCCAGAATTTGACGCAGCGCAGCATGTAGTAGGTGAGTTGCAGAGTGGTTGCGTGCAGTTGCTGCACGAATCTCGGCTTGCACTGTTGCTTCTACATTTTGAGTAACTTTCAAGTTACCCATGGTCACGATGCCTTGATGCACAAATGCACCACCAGATTTTTTCGTGTCCTGAACTTCGAAAATCCCGGTATAGTTTTTGAAAATACCTGTATCACCGATTTGACCACCGCTTTCTGCATAGAAAGGAGTCTGGTTGAGTACGATTAAAGCTTCGTCGCCTTCAACGACTTCATCTACTTGCTCGCCATCTTTATAGATTGCGATGATTTGGCCTTCGCCTGCAGTTGCATCATAACCATCAAATTGAGTTTCGCCTTCAACTTTGACAACACTGTTGTAATCGATCGCGAATTTACCTGCATCACGCGCACGTTGACGCTGTGCTGCCATTTCAACTTCAAAGCCAGCTTCGTCAATGCTTAAGTCACGTTCACGTGCGATATCCGCAGTTAAGTCCGTCGGGAAACCGTAAGTGTCGTAAAGTTTGAAAACCACTTCACCCGGAATCACAGAACCTTTTAATTGTGCCAATTCGCCTTCAAGCAATTTCAAACCTTGCTCAAGTGTTTTGGCAAATTGTTCTTCTTCTTTGAGCAGTTGAGCTTCGATACGTGCTTGTTGTGCTGCAAGTTCTGGATATGCTTCGCCCATCACTTCAATAAGCGGCTGCAACATTTTATGGAAGAATGAACCGGTCGCACCCAGTTTGTTACCGTGACGCACTGCACGGCGGATGATACGACGCAGTACATAACCACGACCTTCATTTGATGGATTTACGCCATCAGCAATCAGGAATGAACATGAACGTGCATGGTCAGCAACCACTTTAAGTGAAGCAGGGTATTGTACAGGTGTGCCTTTTTCAGCCGCTTCAGCTTCAAGTGCAGTAGTATCCAGACCAATGATCTCAGCCGCAGATTTGAGTAAGTGCTGGAACAAATCGATTTCGTAGTTTGAGTTGACATGCTGTAAAACTGCAGAAATACGCTCAAGACCCATACCAGTATCTACAGAAGGCGCTGGAAGCGGATGAAGTACGCCATCACTCGTGCGGTTAAACTGCATGAAAACGTTGTTCCAGATTTCAATGAAACGGTCGCCATCTTCTTCAGGTGTGCCCGGCAGGCCACCCCAGATGTGATCGCCATGGTCAAAGAAAATTTCAGAACATGGGCCGCAAGGACCTGTGTCGCCCATCGCCCAGAAGTTATCTGATGCGTATTGACCACCTTTGTTGTCACCAATACGGATAATGCGAGATGCATCTAGGCCGATTTCTTTGTTCCAGATGTCGAATGCTTCGTCATCGGTATGATAAACGGTGGCATAAAGCTTATCTTTAGGTAGCGCTAACCAGTCATCGCCCGTCAAAAAATCCCAGGCAAATTTGATCGCATCACGTTTGAAGTAATCACCAAATGAAAAGTTACCTAACATTTCAAAGAAGGTATGGTGACGCGCGGTATAACCGACATTATCCAAGTCGTTGTGTTTACCACCTGCACGTACGCATTTTTGTGATGATACGGCACGGACATAATCGCGTTTTTCTAGACCTAAGAAGCAATCTTTAAACTGGTTCATACCCGCATTGGTGAACAGTAAAGTTGGGTCATTGGCGGGTACTAGTGAACTCGACGCGACACGTGTATGCCCTTGCGATTCAAAGTAACGCAAAAATGCTTCACGAATTTCAGCTGATGTCATAAAACGAGTACTCACAACCAAGTCACTCCATAATTTCCGATTTGGCTAAAACACCACAGTCTGACAAGCACATGAGAGCTCTGCTGCAATGCGGGGCTTAAAAATTTAAAACGCCAAATTATAACGGAAAAAGCGGTATGCACCAATCATTTTAAAACCAATTGCCAAGGAATTATTGACTCGGGTTTAGTGCTGAATTCATAAAATGAATTTTCTATTCAGAACAATTCGGTTATATCCATCTATTTACACAGCATCAGAATTTTAAAAGATCTGAATACTGGGCGATGTATCAGAAATAAAATAATCGAAAATCAATATTTTCACTGAAGTTTTTCATGTACTGCGCAAGAAATCCTTTAACATAGAGGAGTTTTAAAATAGGCATATAAAAGGTTGAGTCATGCAACGAGTGGCAATCAATGGATTTGGGCGTATTGGACGTAATGTATTGCGTGCCTGGTTTGAAAATCCGAAAGATTTTAAATTTGAAATCGTTGCCATTAACGATATTGCTGATGTTGAAACCTTAATTCATCTGTTTAAATATGACTCAACCCATGGCCGTTTTCCGGGACAGGTAGACGTCAGCTATGATGCCGAACATATTTATCTGCATCTCAGCTATCAGGATGCCAGCTTAAAAGTTCAGGTTTTGTGTGAAGCCAACCCGGCGCAGCTTCCCTGGCAAAAACTTGAAGTAGATGTAGTGCTGGAATGTACCGGGCTGTTCCGTTCCCGTGCAGCTGCGACCCAGCATATTGAGGCAGGGGCGAAACGGGTGATTATTGGAGCAGCACCCTTTGATACTGTCGATGCTGCGATTGTGTATGGTGTCAATCATCATGAAGTTAAAGCCACCGACCAGATCATTTCCAGTGTGTCCTGTACCACTCAGGCCCTAGTACCGCTGGTCAAAATCCTCGATGATGCTTTTGGCATCAGCAGTGCGTTAATGACCGAAATCCATGCGGTGACCGCAGATCAATCTGTGCTGGATCAAGCGCATCGCGATCTGCGTCGTGCACGGGCAGCAGGACACAATATTATTCCCACCACATCCAGTGCGCTGGGTGCATTAAAGCGGGTTATGCCAAAAATGGAAGATCGGATTGACGGTTATTCAATTCGGGTGCCGACCATTAATGTCGCAGCAATTGACCTGACCTTTGTTTCCCAGTCACCGATTACCGATCACAAACTGAATGAAGTGTTAATTAAGGCGGCGCGACAGGATTTTGCAGAAATCATGTCAGTAACGGATGAACCTTTGGTGTCGAGTGATTTTAATCATTCCCCTTATTCCTTGATCGTTGACCTGACCCAAACCCTAGTGGTGGGGCAACAGGCCAAGGTCTTTGCCTGGTATGACAATGAATGGGGTTATGCCAACCGCTTGCTGGATTTATGTGAATCTTTTCATTAAGTTTGACTTTGCTAAGCCTGAAAAGTGCCGATATACGGTGCTTTTTTTGCTTTAAACATTCTTGATATGCGTTGTTTTAATAGAATTTACGCGTAATTGATCGAAAAGCAGCGCGAGTGTTTGAATTATTTGCATCATCTGCATGATTTTTCGTTAAGATAAAGCCAATAAAATGAAATAAGAGCAAGCATATGATGGTGGTTTGGGGGTTTATTATACTGCTCACATTGGCAGTGATTTTTCTAATCTGGCTGCAGTTCAATCAGAATGATGGTTCAGGTGTCATGGAGGGCGTGCCGGTAGAAGAGAAAGTCGCGCATCTGGAAGAAAATTTAAAAAAGACCCTGGAAATCATGCAGGACTTGGCTAAAAAAATGCATGTACAGCAGGAAGTGCTGGATCAGACTACAACCAAACTGCAGCAGGTCGAGTTGCAAAATGCAGAGCTGGTCAGCCTGCTCACCAAGGTCGTAGACCCACAGAAATAAACAGAATCCCTTTAGAAATCATATAAAGGATTCTGTTTGAGGGCTAGACAAGAAAAGTTCTTAAGACGGCTGCAGACACCATGCTGATGGCAACTGTGGGGAGCAAGCCAAAACGCGTAGCGGCAAACAGGGTTAAAGCCAAAGCGATCAGATCTGCAGGGTTGTCGCGTACAAAATACGGTGCGATGACTGAAATCAGGACACAGCCGGGCACAACGTCCATGATTTTACGCTGACGTTGTGTCAGCGTTTTATTTTTTAATAAGACATAGCCCAGAATCCGGGTCAGATAGGTGGTTGCCGCAATCAGCAGGATGGTCAGTAATGTACTCATCTCAATCATGCTTCCTCCTCACCAATCAAGAAAAAAGCAGACACAATGCCGGCTAGGGCACCTATCGGCACATACCAGCCAGCAGGCAAATATAAATAAGCCAGGGCAGCACAGATCAGGCTTACTAGCCATGGCCGGGCTGCACTCAAGCCTTTCCACATGCTTCGCATCAACACCAGAAATACAGCAGGAAAGGCCATATCAAAGCCCCAGCGGTTGATATCGCCTAAAACAGGTCCAAGCATCGCGCCCAGTGTGGTAAAACCGACCCACATCAGATAAAGACAGAAACATAAACCGGCATAGTAGGGCATGCTAAAAGCAGCCCGATAACCCCACTGCGCCTGTTTTCTTTGCGCATCCGCCAGACTTAAGGCCCAGCTTTCATCAACCATAAAAAACAGGGCCGGCAATACTTTGCGATTCGGGAGATGTTTTAAATACGGGACTAGGCTTGCACCCATCAGCAAATGCCGGCTATTCACCAAAAAGGTAATAAACAGCAGCATGAATAAATTGGGTGGACTGGTCCAGACTTCCAGAATGGCAAATTCAGAACCGCCGGCAAAATTGAGTCTAGTCAGCAAAGGCACTTCCAGCACACTGAAATTTTTCTGAATCGCAGTCGCACCTAGCACCAAAGCAAAGGGAATAATTCCTAAAAGCATAGGAATAGAATCTTTCATACCGCGCTGAAATTCGCTGAAATCTGTATGCGCGAGCGCGGGCGTGCTGCTTTGTCTGAGCAAAAGCATGTCAGTGACCTGAGGACTTCAATATTGAACCGTATTTTATAGCGATAATCGGGCTATTTGCTGTTGTAGTGCATGCAATTTAAATTTGATTTGGAATTAAATTGCGCTAAATTGGCTTAAAGGGGTTTTAAATACTAAAGTAACAAGATGGATCAAATTGATAAACGCATTTTGCATGAACTGCAAAAGAACGGAAAATTGCAAAATAATGAACTGGCTCAATTAATTGGCTTGTCGCCGTCCCCCTGTTTAAGAAGAGTCAAGCAACTAGAAGATGATGGGGTCATTGAGCAGTATGTCGCCTTACTCAATCCGCAAAAAGTCAATCTGGCAATGAGTGTATTTGCACGGGTTTGGCTTAAATCTCAAGAAGCCGCCGTGGTCGATCAATTTGTTGAAGCCATCAAGGAGATGCCGGAAGTGGTGGAATGCCAGTTAATGGCGGGAGATTGTGATTTCTTTTTAAGAATTGTGGTGGCCGATCTGGATGCCTATCGTAAATTTCAGATTCATCATTTGACTCAAATTCCCTGCATCCAAAGTGTAAAAACCGAAATTCCATTGCAAACGGTAAAAAGTACCACCGCATTGCCATTGGTCTAAAATGATTTTTTGTTTATAGCGCGTGTTGGTCATACACGATAAAACGCTGATAGTTGACGCAATTGTGGCTCATTGCATAAGAGAGTAAAAATTATAAAATTTTGCGATGCACAGCCAAAACTATCGTGCTAGACTAGGAGAAATCGGGTGTGCTCCCGATTTTTTTATGCGGATTCGTTCCGCGCTGACAAGAATTTAGGTTTACAACATGCCCATTTCAGAGACATGGTTATTACCTGATGGTGTAGCTGATGTATTACCAGAACAAGCGCAAGTCATTGAAAGTTTGCGCCGTAAATCACTGGATTTCCTTGCATCTCGAGGTTATCAGTTGGTGTACACGCCATTCATTGAGTACATCGAATCTCTCTCTTCTCTCTCAGAATCGAATCAAGATTTAGACTTAGCCACTTTTAAAGTCATCGATCAGCTTTCTGGTCGTTTGCTTGGTGTGCGTGCCGATATGACACCACAAGTGGCGCGTATTGATGCACATGTACATCCAGTGGAAGGTGTGGCGCGTTACTGCTATGCAGGTACCGTTCTGCATACCAAACCACGCGGTTTTAATACCTCGCGTGCGCCTTTGCAGTTAGGCGCCGAACTGTTTGGTTCAGACAGCATCGATGCCGATGTAGAAATGGTCGATTTAATGATCAGTCTGATTCAGGAAACAGGTCTGGCAGACGGAATCCATCTGGACTTGGGTCATGTCGGCTTATTCCGCAGTCTGGTGGCTCAAGCAGGTTTGAACAAAGTTGCTGAACGTAAACTGTCTGATTTATACCAACGTAAGGCCTTGCCAGAGTTGGAAGAATTTACGGCAGAACTGAAATTTGGTAAGGACTTTTATGCACTGGGCCGCTATGCCAGCGATCTAGACGCATTACAGGCAAATTTAAGTGCTGAAGTGTTGGCGAATCCAGCCTTCAAGCAAGCTTTTGATGCCTTACAAATTACCAAAGATCAGGTTCAAGCCCGTTGGCCAAACTTGAGTATTGGGATTGATGTGGTTGAATTGCGTTCATACCATTATCATACTGGTCTGATGTATGCAGTCTATGCACCGAATCGTGCAGCAGCACTGGCACAAGGCGGTCGTTATGATGGCATTGGTGAACATTTCGGTCGTGCGCGTCCTGCCACAGGTTTCTCTTGTGACTTATATGCGTTAAGCGCAGGTCAGTTTGACGCTGTACACGTGGTAGTTGCACCTAAAGGTGTCGATGCAGAACTTCTGAATGCGATTCAGAGTATTCGAGCACAAGGCTTAAGTGTAATTCAGTTACTCGGTAATGATGATTTAAACTCAATTCCATATGCGACGCACCAGCTGGTGAACGTAGATGGTGAGTGGACAGTCAAAACGATTTAAATTGCTTGGCTCAGTGTTCATGTCACTGAGCGGGGCTTTCAACTTTAACAGCATGATGCAATGAGGCTATTATGGGCAAGAATGTTGTGGTACTTGGTACCCAATGGGGCGACGAAGGTAAAGGTAAAATCGTCGACCTGCTCACAGATCAAGCGGCAGCGGTCGTTCGTTATCAAGGCGGACATAACGCAGGTCACACTCTGGTGGTGGGTGGTAAGAAAACTGTCTTACACCTCATTCCATCTGGTATTTTACGTGAAAACGTATTGTGCTTAATTGGTAACGGTGTTGTTCTTTCTCCTGAAGCGCTCATCAAAGAGATGGACATTCTTGAAAAAGAAGGCGTTCCTGTTAAAGAGCGTTTACGTATTTCTCCAAACTGTCCACTGATCCTTCCAAACCACATCGCACTGGACCAAGCACGTGAGAAAAAACGTGGTAATGCGAAGATTGGTACAACAGGTCGTGGTATCGGTCCTGCATACGAAGACAAAGTGGCGCGTCGTGCAGTTCGTGTTGCTGATCTGGTACGTGGCGGTGAACATCTTACTGCCCAGTTAACTGAACTTCTGGACTACCATAACTTCCAGCTGACTGAATACTACGGTGTTGAAGCAGTTAAACTGGAAGACGTGCTGGCACTGTGCGACGAATGGCGTAAAGTTGTTGCGCCGTTGGTTGTAGACGTAACAACTGAACTGCATAACTACCGTAAAAACGGTGACAACATCATGTTTGAAGGCGCGCAAGGTTCACTTCTTGACGTTGACCATGGCACATACCCGTATGTGACATCTTCAAACACCACTGCTGGTGGCGTAAGCTCAGGTTCAGGTCTGGGTCCTTTGCACCTTGATTATGTACTGGGTATCACCAAAGCCTATACTACTCGTGTCGGTGCAGGCCCATTCCCAACTGAGTTGGTGTATGACGCTGCAAATGACACAGGTGATGCGATTGGTAAACACCTTGGTACCATTGGTAATGAATTTGGTGCCTCTACTGGCCGTCAACGTCGTTGTGGCTGGTTCGATGCTGAAATTCTACGTCGTTCAGTAGATGTAAACTCACTGTCTGGTATTTGCCTGACTAAACTTGATGTTCTTGATGGTTTAGAAGAAGTGAAAATCTGTGTCGGTTATGAAGCTGCAGATTCTGGTTGTGTCGGTTCTTCTGATGCGCTTGCATTCGAAACTTTAAAACCAATTTACGAAACAATGCCAGGCTGGTCTGAGTCAACTTTCGGTGCAAAATCGCTGGATCAGTTGCCACAAGCTGCATTGAACTATGTAAAACGTCTTGAGCAACTGATTGAATGTCCAATCGACATCATTTCAACCGGTCCAGACCGTGAAGAAACTATCGTTCTTCGCCACCCGTTTGATGCTTGATCTTCATTTGATTAAAGCTTGAATGATAAAACCCATCTCCGGATGGGTTTTTTATATCCAAAAACTATAAATTTGGCTCAAGACTAAAGTTGCATCGGTGCTGTGACAAAATGTGCTTTAACATAGCCATATATAAAGAAAGAAAAAATGAGCGAAAGGATGCAAAAAAATATATCGGCGACCATGTTTTATTCATTGTTGTTCGCCATGGGCGGGGCACCCACCATCGCTATGATGATTATTCGCGCGCAAACTCAAAATCCTGAGATTATTTATAATGCACTGGTCGGCCTGAGTGTCATTATTGCCTGTGTGCTGGTGCCTGTTATTTTATTGCAAAACGCCTATTTATTTTTTAAACGTAAAGATGAAATTCTGGAACAAAAAATAAAACCCTTAAGCCAGGTTTATCTGGGCTTGAACATTATCTGTCTGATTTATTGGTTGGCGATACAGTACTTGGCTTAAAAATTACAGAATTTATAAGAAGATGGAGTAATTAAGCGTTTAGCTCCTGTATGCTTTCACTTATAATTTTTACAATGTAAATTAAGCTTGGGCTAAGGTAGAGTTGATTATAATGAAGAATAAATTTTTATTGGGTATGGCGGCTGCCACAGTCGTGACATTGTCGGGTTGTACCACTATTGCGGATATTGCCGGGGCTGATTCTGCGACCTTAAATGCATCTGCGACACAAAGCTATAATGCCATGGTCACTGATGCCAGAAATAAAGGTCAACTGGACACCAGTTCAGCGACCTATAAACGTATTAATACCGTATTTAACCGTTTAAAGCCGATTGCGAACCAAATGAACCAGACTGGTACAGCATTCCAGTGGCAATTGGCTGTGCTCAAGTCCGATCAGGTTAATGCCTTTGTTGCACCGGGTGGTAAAGTGGTATTTTATACCGGTATTGTGAATAAGCTGAATCTGACCGATGCTGAAATTGCAGCAATTATGGGTCATGAAATGGTACATGCCTTAGAAGAGCATTCTAAGCAGAAAATTGGTGCCCAGGCGCTCACCGACCTGGCTTTAGGCATTGGTCTGAATGCAGCTGGTGTGGGCCAGGGTGGCGCAGCAGCAGCGCAATTAGGAAGTCAGATCGGGATTGGCCTGCCATACTCGCGTAATCTGGAAAGCCGTGCTGACCAGGGTGGCTTGATGCTGATGGCACGTGCAGGTTATAACCCGAATGCAGCGATTACCTTGTGGGAAAAAATGAACAAACTCGGTGGCAGCAATGGCGCAACCTTCCTGTCTACGCATCCATCGAACAGCCAGCGTATTGGACAAATGCGTCAACAGTTACCAGCAGCCATGCAGATTTATAATCAACGCAAATAATCCAGCGATTATTCTCTAAAGGGGTCTCTTGATCGGATTGAAACAGCAGGGCCATGGTCCTGCTTTTTTATTCTCCATTTTAAAATGAATATTTTGGCGGCAATAAAAAAAGGCAAAGTTTTCACTTTGCCTTTTTTACACTCGATCAGAAGATCTTAGTGCTGGTGACCACCTGCACCGTGTACATGACCGTGATCTAATTCTTCTTGAGAAGCTTCACGAATCGATACAATTTCAACTTCGAAAGTCAGGTCTTGACCAGCAAGCGGGAAGTTCGCATCTACAACAACATTGTCGCCTTCAACTGCTTTAACAGTTACGATTTGCACGCCGTCATCAGTTTGAGCTTGGAACTGCATACCTGCTTGAATGTTGTCTACGCCTTGGAACATTTGCGCAGGAACTTCTTGTACGAGGTCAGGGTTATATTCGCCATAACCTTCAGCAGCAGGAACATTAACAGTGAATTTTTCACCCACAGTTTTGCCTTCTAACGCGTTTTCTAAACCTGGGATGATGTTACCTGCACCGTGCAAATAGGCAAGTGGTTCACCTTGAGATTGGTCGAGAGTTTCACCCTCTGCGTTAGTCAATGTGTAGTGGAAAGAAACCACGAGGTTATTTGCAATAGCAGTCATGTGAATTGATCCATTCAATTTTTTAAGGGTACATCATAAAGTGAAATTGCATTTTTGTAGACTAAAATTAGCAAAAAAACGCAATTTGACAATTTTATTGACGATTTTTTCATTGATTGGGCCAAATTCTGGAATTTCAATGCAATTTCAGCTTTGGAGAGATTTTTCGTGTAACTAAATCTTTTGCAGTCAAAATACCGGCATGAGCATAACCATGAATGGCCGCCTGATGAATCCGGTATAAAGAGACATACATTGTTTTGGCGACAAGGCCTTGCACATTGACCTGACCCAGCAATTCCCCCACAGCTTTATTCTGACTTAAGGAAATCAGGGAGCCCTTGTCAGAAAATTTAAACATCGGCAAATAGCTATCTCCATTGACATGGGCTTTTAAAGCATTGGCCAGAAAGCTGGCTTGCTGGCTGGCCACTTGAGCACGCGGCCCTAATACCGGTTGATCTGCCGCAGGCTGGCAATGCGCACAATCACCAAATGCAAAAATACTTGGATCAGATTTGGTTTGCAGCGTGGCATAAACTTTGAGCCGATGAATATGGTCTTTTTCTATATCGTCGAGTTGTGCCAAGACTTCCGGTGCTTTGATCCCTGCGGCCCAGACTTTGATTTCAGCATCCAGACTGGAACCATCGGCAAAATAAATCTTGTCTTCATCGACCTTGGCCACTCGATGACTGGTCAAGACTTCAATACCGAACTGTTCTAACTGTTTCATGGTATTTGCAGCAACTTTAGGCGAGAGTGCAGTCAGAATACGATCCGCGGCTTCAATCAAGGTGATTTTGACTTTGTTGGGATCGACCTTGTTTAAGCCATATTGAAAGAAATTCTGTTTGGCTTCTACCAGCTCCGCTGCCAGTTCTACCCCAGTCGCACCGGCACCAATAATAGCAATATTCAGCTCACGGCTTGAAGTCTCATGTTGAGCATTTAAATACAGGTGCAGCAGATCCTGCTGAAAGATATCTGCCTGCTGCCGGCTGTCGAGAAAATGACAGAACTGTTTGACCCCTTCGGTATTAAAGTCATTTGAGGTTGAACCTAAAGCCAGTACCAGTGTGTCATAGCCAATGCGCTGATTTTTCTTGGGCTCACTCTTTTTAGAGAAATATTCTGTTTCGACGATGATCTGTTTCGCTTCGCGATCCAGACTGGTGAATGTCCCCAAAACAAATTCATAATGATGCGCGGCAGAATGGGCAAAATAATTGGTTTCTTGCTGATGTGGATTTAAGGTACCTGCGGCGACTTCATGTAGCAGCGGTTTCCAGAGATGTGTCAGTTTTTGATCAATCAAAATAATCTGGGCTTTGCCGTTTTTACCCAGGCTATTACCCAGTTGTGTCGCCAGTTCCAGACCACCAGCGCCACCACCCACAATCACGATTTTATGTACTGTCATGCGTTCTTAACCTGTTTATTTTTTTAATAAAAATAAGAGAAATAGAGAGAAAATATACTATGGCATGTGCTAAATCGCGTCTTGATTAAAATTGTTATACACATTACAAAACGTAGCAATTCTGTGAGAGCGGGTAATAATTGCTGCGTTTCGGGCGGGGTGCCTCATTTGGGATAGATCATGAATCAGCTAGAAGGCTACATCAGCGCTTCTAGCTTGAAGAATTACTTGATATTGAGAGGATTATTGATCTAGAGGATACAGTTTTACGCCGGGTGTTGAGTCTGAAAAGAAACTGAATAAACCTTGCAGCCAGCTAAAGAACTTCTGCAATGGGGTGGCTTCTTCAATTTCGACATGATCTTCAATTTGAATGGTGCGAATTAACTGATTATTTTGATAAATCTGAATCGTGGCCAAAGGCATCATGCTGGCTAAGGGTGCAATGAGTTCAGATGCCTTCATTTCAACATTGATATGGGTCTGGGTTTCCTGAAGTGGCTCGATACTTTTTAAAGCGTCATCACCTGTATTTAGCATGACGCGCTGATGGGCCTGATCAAACTGATTCAGGTCAATGCTATAGCTCTGATCATAAAGCGAGGTGGTGATAATCTGCGGCTGCTTGGTTTGCACTTTAAACATTTTTAAAGTGGATTTAATCACAGGCAACTCAGCCAACAGTTGCTGATCTTTGATCGCGACTTCATTGCGGGTATAGGTATAAGCCAGATTCATCAGTTTATGCGATATCTCAGCGCGCTTTGTGGCGCTTTTAGTGCCTAGCACTACCACAATCAGACGGCGCTTCGGCATTTCAAAGTCTGCTGTAACACGATTGGCTGTCAGCGCCAGGTTATAACCGGCCGCACGGGTAAAACCGGTTTTTAAACCATCTACGCTTGGGTCGACCTGAAGTACACGGTTGGTGGCACGATGAAAATGCTGGTTATAAGTGAAACTTGGCTGTTTGGAATAATACAGATAATCCGGGGTTTCATTCACCACCGCCATAGAGAGTCGGGCCAAATCGGCAGCAGTCGAATAATGCTCGGGCATGGTAATGCCGGCCGGATTCTGGAAATTGCTATGCTGCATGCCCAGTGCTTTGGCTTCCTGATTCATCCGTTCTACAAACTGGGGAACACTCCCCGAGATTTTCTCAGCCAGCGTCAACGCTGCATCATTGGCAGACATGATAATCAAACCCGCCAGAAGCTGATCGACTGTAATCAGATCACCTTCTTTCAGATACATCTGTGATTCATCCCACATGACATTTTTAACCACAGATGTGGCAGTTAAAACTTCATTTTTATCTAATTTTCCGGCCTCAATTTCCTTTAAGGCAATATAAGCCACCATCATTTTGGTCAGCGAAGCCGGCGCACGTTGCACATCGGCATTGTGTTCTGCAATGACTTGACCAGACTGTGAATCCAGAATAGTCCAGGCTTCAGCTTCAACGCTTTCAGGCAGAATGTTGAGTAAGGCAGCATGTGAAAATGCAGAAATAAATAAGCTGAATACCGCAATCAGTGAGATGATGTATTTCAAGGGTGTTCCTTAATAACCCGTCGGGCGTTGAACGATTAAATTTTCAGGCATGCTATGCCTTTTTTATACAGATAGCTAGTCGTAAATGTAGACAAATAAGACAGCTAAACCATCTTGGCTTAAAAAATGCTAAGCTAAGCTATACCTCATTTATTTTCATTTTATATCGCCCATTATGTTGCATTATCAAATCGAATTTGACGATTATCGTCAGCACCTTATTCACGTGACTGTTCGCTTTCTGGCAGACCCGACGCAGATCTTATCATTACCGACCTGGATTCCGGGAAGTTATTTGATTCGAGAGTTTTCCAAACACATTGAGGCGGTCAAAGCTTATGATGAAGATGGACGTCAACTGCAAATCCAGAAATTTGAAAAGAACAAATGGCGTTTATTCAATACCGATCATGAGCTGATTACGGTTGAATATGATGTCTATGCCTACGACCTGTCTGTTCGTGGTGCATATGTGGATCAAAACCGTCTCTATGTCAACCCGGCCTGTGCATGCTTGGGGCTAGAAGGTCAGGAAAATAAAGAGATTGAATTAGAAATCTTTCTGCCAGATGAGTTAAAGCATTTCCAACTGGCAACCGGTATGCAATCCAAAAGTCTGGTCAAGGGCCGTTTCACCCTGAAAGCCAAAAACTATGCTGAATTGATTGATGCACCGTTTGAACTGGCAGAGCAAACCCGTTTCAGTTTTGAAGCGAATGGTATTCCGCATGAGTTTGTGGTGTCCGGCAAGCATGCGATGAATGTAGCACGTATGCAGCAGGACATTGAGAAAATCTGTAGCATAGAAATCTCCATGTTCGGTTCAGCGCCATTTGCTGACTATACTTTTATGACCATGGCAACCGGAAATAGTTATGGTGGTCTGGAACATCCAAACTCGACCAGCCTGATTTCACCGCGCGATGACTTGCCGAAGGCCAATGAGCCTGAAGAACCTTCCAAAGATTATCAGCGTTTCCTCGGCCTATGTAGCCATGAATATTTCCATTCTTGGTTGGTGAAATTTATTCGCCCTGAAAATTTTGTCAATTATGATTTGAACCGTGAAGGCTATACGTCTTTGCTGTGGATCTTTGAAGGCTTCACTTCTTATTATGATGATTTGATTTTGCTACGCAGTGGCGTGATTAATCAGGAATCATATATCAGCTTGTTAAAAGCGCAGATTGATCGTTACTTGCAGAATCCAGGTCGTGCGATTCAGTCGGTGTCTGAATCCAGTTTTGATGCCTGGGTGAAATTCTACCGTCAGGATGAAAATTCGAATAATGCCGGCACCAGCTATTACAACAAAGGTTGTTTGGTTGCATTGTGCCTAGACTTAGGTTTGCGTTTACGCGGTTCAAGTCTGGATGCCTTGATGCGCCGTTTGTATGAAAATGCACAAAAGGGTGTTCAGGTGCATGAACGTACCATCTTTGAATTATGCAAAGAGCTGACCGGTGATGATTGGTCAGAGCAGATTAATCACTTGATTAATACCACAGATGAATTGCCACTGGATCAGTTATTGCCTGAGTTTGGTATCGGTTATAACCTGAAAAATGACAAGTCATTGCCTTTCGGTTTAAAACTGGTAGATAAGCCGGAAGGTGTACTGGTTCAGTCGGCGCGTCGTGATAGTACTGCTGTAGTAGCTGGCCTTTCTGCCAATGATGTGATTATTGCCGTTGATGGTTTAAAAGCAACGATGAAGTTAATAGAAAGTTATGCAAAACAGGAAGGTGTTTATACCATGCATGCTTTTCGTCGTGACGAGCTAATGAGTTTTGACGTTCAGGCAGGCGGTTCTGAACTGACCGAAGTTGAACTGAAAATTGAAGATCAGACTAAAGCTGAAAAGTGGTTGAAAGCTTAATTAAATTTCAAACTTTAAAAACCGATGCTTAGGCATCGGTTTTTTATTGCATCAAGTTTTGAAAATTATCTGATGATCAGTCGAGATGTACCGCGGAACTCTGCCACAATTTGATCATGCTGATTTATCACCTGAATATCGTAAATTCCGCTACGGCCACTGCTGGCCCTATGTTCTGCTACAGCAGTCAATGTATCGCCAAGAACTGCCGGTTTTAAGTAATGAATTCCACAATGCTGACCAACAGCCGGATGTTCACCTGTATTACAGGCAATGGCAAATGCCGCATCTGCAAGCGCGAAAATCACTGCGCCGTTACAGGTCTGATGACCCTGTAAATGCTGTTCAGTCACCTTTAATTCGATCTTTGCATAATTGTGGTTATAAGAAACCAGATGAGCACCAAGATGCTGAATTAACCGGTCCTGATTAAACATCTGGCTGACTTGCTGATCCATTGCAAAACTCCTTTTTAGATACGTTTTATTTTAAAATATAAATTATATGAATCATAAATAGCATTCCAGCACAAGAATAACAAGTAAAAGAATAAGGCCCAATAAGATGGGCCTTAAGTGAAAGAGCTTAGTTACCGCGATAAGTCGAATAACCATAAGAGCTCAATAACAGTGGAATATGATAATGCTCTAAAGCACCATCAATCATAAAGACCACCGGTACTTCAGGGAAGAATGTCCGCTGATTATTGGCCTTAAACCAGTCACCCGTTTTAAAGGTCACTTTATAAATACCCTTTTGCAGATTGGTATCTTTTGGATATAGCTCTTTAATACGGCCATTTTGATCTGTTTCAGCTTCATTGAGCTTGACCCATTTCTCACCTTGCTGTGCTTCCAAAGTAACTGCAATATTTGCGGAAGGTAAACCTGTTTCCTGATTCAGAACATGCACACTAAGTGGATTCTGTGCAAAGGAAAGCGTGGCTGCGGTGCTCGCAAGGGTTGCTAGCAGGATTTTTTTCATGTTGTATTCCTCAGTAGATGGATGAAGTAATATTGAATAAAAGAAACCAATAAGACTTATTTAAATAGATTAAAGCTGTTTTAAAGTGCTTTGAATGCCGCTATTGGCACATTGATGATCCTGTTCCGAACCGCCTGCACCCGCAACACCTACAGCACCTAAAATATGATTCTGGTACATAACAGGTACACCGCCGCCCAGTAACAGCAGTTCAGGCAAACTATTCAGGTTCTGTGCGTCCGGATTGTTCTGGGCATTGCGCATAAAATCCAGCGTACTGGTTTTCGTTGAATACGCGGTAAAGGCCTTGCGTTCTGCTGCGATCAGGTTGTGAATGCCGACAGATTCATGGCGTTGACTAGCCAGCAGATTACCACCCTGATCCAGAACCACGACTGCTGCGGGCTTGGCCTGTTTCTGGCAGGCCAACATGACATTGCTGGCCATAAGCTTTGCTGCTTCTAGCGACATGACAGGTGCTGTTTTTAATTCTGCATGTGCCAGTGAGCTGAGTAGTAATGAGCTGCTGAACAAGGCTAGGGTTGTTTTGGCGATTGAATTTTTCATACTTGTCATTCATGCAATTGAATACTGTTGCTATTGTAGAAAGAAATACGCCAGTGCAGCATGACAATCAGATTACCAATTTGTAATCTAGGCATAGCTAAAAACAGCTAAACTACTGACATGCATATTTTAATTGTAGAAGATGAAGTCAAGATTGCTGAATATCTGGCAAAAGGACTGAGTGAGTCAGGTTATAGCACGGCCATTGCTGAAAATGGCGTGTTGGCATTGGCCTGTTTGCAGCAACAGTCATTTGATCTGGTACTGCTGGATGTAATGCTGCCAGATCTGGACGGCTGGCAGGTGCTGAAAACCTTGCGAACTTTTAGCCAGATTCCGGTATTGATGCTCACTGCACGCGATCATGTGCTGGATCGGGTGAAAGGCCTGGAGCTTGGCGCCGATGATTATCTGACCAAACCTTTTTCCTATATTGAGTTACTGGCCCGGATCAAAAGTCTGTTGCGCCGTGTGCCGCGACTGGAGCAGGAGGCCTATCAGGTTGCAGGTCTGGTATTGAACCGCCTAAAGCATGAAGTATATCGTAATGAACAAAAGATCGAATTAAGCCAGAAAGAATTTGCGCTGTTGCAACTGTTGATGGAGCATCAGGGGCAGGTGATGACCCGGAGCCAGATTGCCTCCATGGTCTGGAATATCAATTTTAATACCGATACCAATGTGGTGGATGTGGCCATTCGCAGGCTGCGGAGCAAAATTGATGATCATTACACGCCAAAACTGATTCATACCGTACGTGGCATGGGTTATAAACTTGATGAATGCCCATGAACAATCCTATCTTATTACCGCTGGCAACACGCTTGAGTATTGCGTTTGCACTGGTGTCCTGCGTGGTTTTTTTGAGTGTGGCGTTACTGTCTTATCAAAATATGCAACAGATGATTCAGGCTCAGCAGGATCAGGCACTGGCTGCACGTATTTCCCGAATTGAAATATTTCTTGAAGATGCCCAGAGTTTCGAGCTTTTGGTTCAGCATCCCAAATTATATGAAAACATGCTGGGGCAAGAAGATAATCTACTGCTGCTGCAACATCAGAATAATCGCTTGATTGAAATCAATCCTTTGCAGATTCATATTCCGGCATTGCACTATACCTCTGCCTTACAGTTTCAGAATAATCAGGCTGAACAGCCTTCGACACGACTGGCTTTTAAACAGGTGCAGTTTGATGGTCGCAGTTATCAACTGGTGGCTGGTAAGCAGCTGGCAGAGGGACAAAGGATACTGGCAAGCTATTTATCAAAACTGGTGCTCTATAGTCTGCTTGGCATACTGCTCTCGACCTTGATGGCCTGGCTGGCAGGACGCTATATTCTCAAGTCCATGCGCCAGTTGATGCTGGCTACAGCACAGGTCAATATTCAGCAGCCCAATCAGCACATCGATGTTCAGAGTAATACGCTTGAGGTTCAAGAGCTGCGTCAGGCCATGAACGATATGCTCGCTAATATTCAGGCTGCGTATCAGCAGCTGGCACGTTTTTCTGAGGATATTTCACACGAACTTCGCACCCCATTAAACAATTTAATCGGGCAGACACAGATTCTGTTATCGCGGTCGCGCGAACCTGCTGAACTGGAAAATCTGCTCTATTCCAACTTGGAAGAATACGAACGCCTGAGCCAGATGATTGAAAGTATGCTGTTTATCGCCCGGGTAGAACATGGCGGATATGCGATTGAAAAACAGCATTTCAATCTAAATGACATGCTGCAAGAATTGCTTGAGTACTTCAGCTTTCTGGCCGAAGAGAAGCAGATGCATTTAAAAGTGGATGTTCCGCCAGATTTAAGTCTGACAGCCAGCACCGTATTGTTACAGCGCGCAGTCGCCAATCTGATCAGCAATGCCATTACTTATGGTCAGCCTGGGAGTGAGATTATTGTGTCTGCACAGCGACTCAACCACAGGATTAAAATATCAGTGTTGACGCCAGAAGTCTGGATTGCAGAGCAGCACCATCCGCATTTATTTGAGCGTTTTTATCAGATCGATGACAGCCGGCACGAAAAAGCCCAGACGGGTGGTCTGGGCCTTGCCATTGTACAGTCGATCATGCAGCTCCATCAGGGGCAGACAACTGTAGAAAATACACCGTCTGGCGTGATCTTTAGCCTGTCCCTACCTGATGAGCAGACTGGGTTTTAACCACGACCGCGTCCGCGACCACGAGGTGCTTTGGTATTTGGACGAGTTGTACCATTGGTACGACGTTTCGGCTTTTCGCTTTCGTCCATTTGCCAGATACGTTTGGTACCTGACTTTTTCACTGAACCATCTTTGTTCTTGCGAACCATTGGCTTACCACCCGTACCACCCGGTTTTTTCACATAAGAACGTGAACGGTATGGCTCTTCAGCAGGAACATTCTGGAAATCTGGATAAAGTAAAGGTTCAATTTCTTTGGTTTCACCCGGTTTAATATCCATACGTACAAGGTCAATATCACCAATTTTAGTACGGATTAAACGCAGTGTAGGGAAGCCCACTGCAGAGGTCATACGACGAACCTGACGGTTACGGCCTTCACAAATTGAAATCTCAACCCAAGACGTTGGGACAGATGCACGGAAACGTACAGGAGGATTACGCTCCCACAACCATTCCGGTTCAGATACTTTTTCAGCTTTGGCTGGAAGGGTCATGCCATCTTTAAGTTCCACACCTTTACGAAGCTGCTCAAGTGCTTCTTCGGTGACATCACCATCAACCTGCACCATATAGGTTTTAAACTTTTTATTGGCAGGATTGGTGATGTACTGGTTCAGACCACCGTGATCTGTTAAAAAAACCAGACCTTCTGAGTCCATGTCCAGACGACCAGCAAGACGTAAATCTTTGTCGTCGATGAAATCAGCCATGGTTTGGTGTTTTTCATCTGGGCGGAATTGGGAGAGGACGTCATAGGGTTTGTTTAAAATGACGATTTTCATAGGAAATAACTTCTATAATTACATAAACTTAAAAAATGTAGAGGCTTATTTTAAAGGGAAATTTGGTTATTTCCCGTATAAATCTCAAAAACAACGAATCTGGATTAGAATATTATGCGTTAAGAACAGTTGAAAGTATTGCCTAATTGGCAATTATTTTTAGGTTTGTCAGTAGCATTCGGAAAAATATGAAGAATAGAATATCAAAAGATCGTAGTACCTGCGGATGGTGCCAAATTACCGTTAATGCAAACCTGTCCCTCAACCTAGCAAATAATCCAATTGTCCCATGTATCAAAGGGAATGAAATTGGTGCTGATATTACACCAACGATGCAGGCTGTGGTAGATGTTGCAGTTTAAAAGCATAGAGTAGTAAGCCCTCAAATGCTTGGATCAGATAGATATCGAATCTGTCAGAAGTAAAAAAGGTTATCAAGTTAATCAAAGAGAAAAAATGGACATGACTAGAATCACCTTGAACTAAGTTGTGCGTTAAACATGAACTACTAGAAAGAAGTCCTGACCTGATCATAAAGAAGATTTTAGCTATAAAAATAGCCAAAGAGCGAACATTCACGCAGTCTTGCGCTGGAGGTCAAGCGCAAGACTGCGAGCTTTTTTTGAATTTGATCATCCTACTATTGCAGATATACTTAACTCATTAAAGCCTGATTCTCCTAATTAAAACCTATATTAATCGCAGGTTTCTCAGGGGGGATTAAATTTTCTTAAATTCTGATTGATAAACGCCCAAAAGTTAAAATGAGTATCAAGCTGCAACTTTGCGTAAAGATTGTAGTGAGCCAGAACAGGATTTGTTCTGAGTTGAATCACTTAGCCAACCTATTATTACATTGACGTATTTGGATACAGCTCGATGATTGGCATATTTTCCAAAAACGTTAGAGTGATCAATGGAACTTCCAGTGATAGAGACGTTTCTCCGAAGGAGTACATAATATGGCCAAATCTAAAGCGAAACATAAGCAGGTCCAACAAAAGGACAAGCAGGACAGCGCTCAGACTGAAGAGCAACAACAGCAACAGCAACAACCAGCGAAACCCTCCCGTGCAAAAAAACGTAAGTAATTCCTAGCTACCTTCCATAACAACGCCCTTAAATAAGGGCGTTGTTATATCATTGATTTTATAAAAATATCATTCAAAAAATTACAAGATTACGACTTTAAATTGTGCTGTTCTGCTTAAGATAAAAACCATCTTTCTAAAATAAATGCGAATAATATTGGTGAAATTTTTTCGGATTTTAAGCTTAATTTTATCTGTATGCTTTGTCTTGACCGCCTGTCAGCCACCACCTTCAGGTGAAGCAGCAGGATGGAAAAGTCCTTATCTTTATTGGCAACTGAAAAAGACTCAATTAGAAGCACCGTTACAGATTCCGGTCGAAGGTATTACAGTCCGTCAAATTAATGATACGTGGGGAGCCGCGCGCAGTGCAGGCCGTAAACATGAAGGGACAGATATTTTTGCTCGACGTGGCACACCTGTCTTAAGTGCCACCCAAGGGATTGTACGTAAAATTGGCACCAATAATCTGGGTGGGAAAGTTATCTGGGTGACAGGGCCTGATATGAGTCAGCATTACTATGCGCATCTGAATGATTATGCTGAGCATATTCAGGAAGGCGACTGGGTGGAAGCGGGCGAAGTGATTGCCTATGTCGGCAATACTGGAAATGCCAAAAATACTCCGCCACATCTACATTACGGGATTTATCTGAGCGGGCAAGGGGCGACCAATCCATATCCTTATTTCGTGCCTTCTCCTTGAGCAGAAACTGGATGGGGTTGTGTTTCAGGAGTGAATCTGGCAGGACGGGTACACCAGAATAATTGCAATGTTCCTAATAAAAGAACAAATGCAGCTAATATGAACTGTTGATGATAGCTCAAACCAAAATATTGCAGCGCACTAAAACTGAGTCCGCCAATCAGCTGAACAGAGGCGAAACACAAGGTGGCAATGCTCCAGAGTTTTTTATACACCAGCCCATACAGTTGCAAAATGGTATAAGAGGTCAGGAAGACCACAGCAGGGTTTAGCATGCCGGTCAAAAAGGAAGAGCTCAACGTGAGCAATGCTTGGCCCTCTAGAGTCGCAATAAAAATAGCCACAATATAAAGACTATAAAGAATTTTTAGGGCAGCAAAATTACCGAATTTTCTGGCCAGTGCATAAGCACTGAAGGCACCTAAAGCACTACCAAATCCATAAAGAATCCAATTGAAGTTAATCCAGAACAAGCTCAATTCCAACTGCTGGCTTAAATAATCAATCCAGAAGAGCGAATGCGGTATATAAGCAAAGGCGCTACACGCGTAGACAGCCAGTAAGCTATAAAAGACGCTATTCAAAGATATCTTGGAGGTAGTCGAAGGTGCTTGTACGGACAAATAAGGCTTAAATTTTTGGATAAGTCCACTTAAACATAGACAAATGAGCAGGGCAAAGCCACATAAGATCAGCCAGGCAGTCTGTATGGAAATCTGATCCAGATAAGGCAGAAACAGGGTTACAATTAATACACCTAATCCGATTCCGCTAAAACCGATAAAGTTGATTTTAAGACGATCCTGAAGTTCACAGCACTGCGCAACTACACTTGGCGATAAGATCATCATCAGCCCGCCGCTGATTCCTGAAATCACGCGCCAGACGATATACCAAACTTCAGAGAAACCAGAAAATGCACAGCACATCAGACTGAACATACCGGCAAAAGCTGAAATTTGAATATACCTGCTCATACTGCGGTCTTGAGGCAGACGCATGGCGGTATAGGCACCAATTAAATAGCCCAGTAAATTGGCACTGCCCAAAAGCCCGGCAAAATCTGTACTCCAGCCAAAGGCTTCTCGTGTGCCGGGTAACAGCGCAGTATAAGAGAAACGAAGAATGCCAATCCCCAAGCACATACTAAGGCAGAGAAACAGGCTGAGTTTAATTGTGTGTGAGGACATCCGTGTGCTCATAAAGTTTTATATTTGGTTAAAAAATAACATGAATCTTCGTGATTAAGGAGAAATCACTTGATAAGAAACCGTTGAGTGCAGGAATTTGTGCTTCAGGAAGTCTTTGTACTTTTTAAAATGTTATAAGTCGAAACTTTGAATATGGAGAGAAATAAAAAAACCGCATTCAGAAATGCGGTTTTTTTTATGTTGTCTATTTCAGGAGTTAACGCATCTTGGCCAGGAAACGGCCAACACGGGTAAGGGCTTCACGCAGTTCATTTTCAGCCGGCAGGAACACCACACGAAAATGATCCGGTGTCGGCCAGTTAAAGCCTGTACCTTGAACCAGAAGTACTTTCTCGGCACGTAACAAGTCCAGCATCAGCTTTTCATCGTCCTGAATTGGATAAACGTTCGGATCCAGTTTCGGGAAGCAGTACATCGCACCCTCAGGCTTGACACAGGACACCCCAGGAATCTCGTTCAGCATTTCCCAGGCAATATTACGCTGTTCATACAAACGGCCACCCGGACGAATCAGGTCATTAATGGACTGATAGCCGCCCAGTGCAGTCTGAATTGCATATTGCGCCTGATGGTTGGCACACAGGCGCATAGATGCCAGCATGTCCAGACCTTCGATATAGTCTGCTGCACGTGTTTTATTGCCGGTAATGGCCATCCAGCCAGAACGGAAGCCAGCAATACGATAAGCCTTTGATAAACCGTTAAATGATACACAAATCTGATCACCTGCCAAGGCAGCTACAGCGACATGCTCGATACCGTCATAGATGATTTTGTCATAGATTTCGTCAGCAAATAAAATCAGGTCATACTTCTTGGCCAAGTCCACGATCTGTTGCAAGACATGACGCGGATAAACCGAACCGGTCGGGTTGTTTGGATTAATAATCACAATACCACGGGTATTTGGCGTGATTTTACTTTCCATATCGACAATGTCGGGATACCAGTGATTTTCTTCATCACATTTATAATGAATCGCCGTACCGCCAGACAGATTGACTGCCGCAGTCCAAAGCGGATAATCCGGCATTGGAATCAGCATTTCATCGCCATCATCCAATAGGCCCTGCATGGCCATGACAATCAGTTCAGAGACACCATTACCGATATAAACGTCATTGACGTGCATATCCAGAATGCCTTTTTGCTGATAATACTGACAGATCGCCTTACGCGCCGGGAAAATCCCTTTGGAATCCGTGTAGCCAATCGCATTCGGCAGGTTTAAAGCCACATCGTTGATAATTTCTTGCGGCGCTTCAAAACCGAATGGGGCGGGGTTACCGATGTTCAGTTTGATAATCTTATGACCCGCTTCTTCCATCTCGATGGCCGCTCGTAACACAGGCCCGCGAATGTCGTAGCAAACATGCTCGAGCTTAGACGATTTCTTAATTTCGCGAGGGGTTTGGAGAGTGTTCGGCATTTTGATGTTCTCGGAAAGAGTGGAGGTCACTTTTGCATAACGGTATAAATAACTTTTAAATGTCTCAGTTGTGACTAGATCGAGATCATGTTCATCTCGAAGTAGTGCAACAATTTTTTCATGCGTAAATCCAAGCTGCTGATATTGTTTGATCACAGGCAGCAGATTTTTAAAAATTACGCTCTTTTTTTGCGACATTTTTTAATCCTGAGCAAATTTAGAGCTAAGAATACCATTAAATTTGCTCACTAAAAAACATTTAATGTAAAAATTGCTTACTTTTATTTTTATATTTGCTTTCTTTTTGCTTTTTTAGGCATTATATGTCTTTTGTAAAATGTTGAATAAAGACTAGAATTTTTAAAATGAATCACGTAAATATAGGATTATCCTATTTTAAATAGCAAGATAAAAAGGTATGTGATCATGGGAAAACTCAATAAATCAGACCGGGAATGGCAAAGAGAGTTATCACCTGAGGAGTTTCGCATTACGCGCGAGAAGGGAACCGAGCCGGCATTTACTGGAAAATACTGGAATACCAAGCAAGATGGCACCTATGTATGCCGTTGCTGCGGCACGCCACTGTTCTCGTCTGAGACCAAGTATGACAGCGGCTGTGGCTGGCCAAGTTTCTACCGTCCCGTCAGCAGTTCGGTGGTAGAAGAATTACCTGATACTTCACACGGAATGGTCAGAACTGAGATTGTTTGTCATCATTGTGACGCACATTTAGGGCATGTTTTCCCGGATGGTCCAGAGCCGACGGGCTTACGTTATTGTGTCAACTCGGCTTCTTTGGACTTAGAAACACAAGAAAAAAATGATGAGGAAACCTATCCATGACCAGCATTTATCAGTTTGAAGCTGAATTGTTAGATGGCAAAAGCAAGCCACTTGCAGATTACGAAGGCAAGGTACTTTTGATCGTCAATACAGCGAGTAAGTGTGGTTTTACCCCACAGTTTTCAGGATTAGAAAAACTTTACGAAAAATATAAAGATCAAGGTCTGGAAATTTTGGGATTTCCATGCAATCAGTTTGGTGGTCAAGATCCGGGTTCCAATGAACAGATTGGTGAATTTTGCCAGAAGAATTACGGGGTATCTTTCCCGATGTTTTCCAAGGTGGATGTCAAAGGCCCTGAAGCGCACGCCATTTTTCGCTATTTAACCAATAATTCCAAAGGTATTTTAGGCAATGGAATTAAATGGAATTTTACCAAATTCCTGATCGGCCGTGATGGCAAGGTATTGAACCGTTTTGCTCCGACCACCAAGCCTGAAGAGCTTGAAGATGAAATTGCAAAAGTGTTGTAAGACTCTGTGTTATTTTCTCAGTATGAGATAAAAATAGAACTCATCTGATTTCAAGTAAAAAACCCACTTTAAACCAGTGGGTTTTTTAGTTTTGATTAAAACTTAGAGAATGGCTTTCAGGCGTTGAATGACTTCTTCACATTGCGCCAGATCGGCCACAAGTGCTAGACGTACATGATTTTCACCCGGATTACCCTGTTCAGTATCGCGGGATAAATAACGACCCGGAAGTACTTTAATATGTGCTTCTTCCATCAGGCGTTTAGCAAAGGCTTCATCATTGTCAACTTTTAACCAGTAATAGAAACCTGCATCCGGTTTTTTGAGTGGCAATAAATGTCCGAGTTCCTGTTGAAATAAATCAAACTTGGCACGGTATTGCACCCGGTTTTCTTCCACATGCGCTTCATCATCCCAGGCAGCGATTGAAGCCAGTTGATGTTGTACCGGCATCGCTGCGCCGTGGTAAGTACGATATTGCAAATAAGGTTTTAACAGGCTGGCATCACCGGCAACAAAACCTGAACGCATGCCCGGCAGGTTGGAACGTTTAGACAGCGAGTGGAATACCACACAGTTTTTATAGTCATCACGACCGATTTCAGCACAGACTTCCAGTAAACCCGCGGGTGCCTGATCAAACCACAATTCCGAATAGCATTCATCTGAAGCAATGACAAAGTTGTATTGATCTGACAGCGCAATCAGCTTTTTAAACTGTTCTTTAGACAGCACTGCACCCGTTGGATTGCCCGGCGTGCAGACAAATAATAATGCGGTTTTTTCCCAGACTTCTGCTGGAACGGCATCAAAGTCACCGAGGTAATTATTTTCCTCAGTACAGTTGATGAAGTAAGGTTTGGCACCTGCGAGCAGCGTCGCACCTTCATAAATCTGGTAGAACGGGTTCGGCATCACCACATAAGGTGCCTCTTCTCGGTTCACCAAGGCTTGTACAAAAGAGAAAATTGCTTCACGTGTACCGGAAACGGGCAGGATATTGCTGTCTGCACTGATGCTATTCAGCTTAAAGCGGCGGCTTAACCAGTTGGCAATACTTTCACGTAGTTCGGGAAGACCTTTACTGTTGGGATAAGTCGATAAATGTTTGAAGTTATCAATAATCGCCTGTTTCACAAACTCCGGTGCAGGATGCTTTGGTTCGCCAATCGACAGGGGAATTAATGGCATATTTGCAGGCTGGATATCCGCAAAAAGCCGATTTAACTTTTCAAAGGGATAAGGGTGCAATAAAGACAAGCTAGAGTTCATGAAATGTGTTACCGAGCAGAGTGTTAGTGTTGACCGCTGACCTGATGTGAAGCCTCATCCAGGGCAGCTTTGAGTGCAGCTGCAAATTCTTGAGACTCAGTCGGGCTCATCGGGATGCCATTTTTTTTGGTGACAAAGAAAATATCTTCAGCACGTTCGCCAAGTGTGGCAATTTTGGCAGAGTGGATATCCAGCCCTTGCATCATAAATAAACCGCCAATTTTGGCAAGTAAACCAGGATGATCCAGAGTCGCAATTTCGACCATATTCTGATCCAGAGCCGCATTCATCGTAATATCGACTGTATTTTCAATATCGAAATGACGGAGTTGACGCGGAATGCGGCGTTGCATCAGACCCGGATATTCATCTGAATGGCTCAAAGCGTCTTTCAGGGCTTCAATGACGGTGGCTTCCCGTTCAGGGTCGGTGAGTAAGGTACCAAAGCGATCCAGCACCACATAGGTATCCAGACTAAAAGCTTTGGTCGCGGTAATAATCCGCGCATCTTGAACATCCAGATTCATACGATCCAGAATGGCAACTGTGGTCGCAAACAGGTTCGGTTTATCCTGAGTATAAATAAAGATCTGTACCGCATCCTGAGCATATTTTCGATGCGCCCGCATCAGCACCAAAGGCGCAGGATTATCGCCATGTTGTAAAATGGCGCGGGTATGCCAGGCAATTTCATCCGCGGTTTCTTTCAGGAAATAATCATCACCCAGTTCCTGCCAGACTTTTTCAACATCATAGAGCGAGAAATGCTCGACCAGACGTTCACTGGCTTCAAACTTGGTGTCTTCAATCAGCATCTGATAATCGACCGGACGGCCGAGACCAGAACGGATCACATCACGCGCCTGAGTATAGAGCTGACGCATCAAGGATGCGCGCCAGGTATTCCAGAGCTTGGGATTGGTGGCATTGATATCAGCAACTGTCAGGGTATACAGATAATCCAGATGCTCCATATCGCCCATTTTTTCTGCGAATTCTTTGACCACATCCGGGTCGGAAATATCTTTTTTCTGCGCAGTCACAGACATCACCAGATGATTCTGGATCAGCCAGGCCACCAGATTACTTTCGCGTTCGGTAAAGCCATGGCTACGGCAGAATTTAATGGCATCGGCTGCTCCAAGCTCACTATGATCACCGCCACGACCTTTGGCAATATCATGAAAAAGAGCTGCCAGATATACAATGTCACGACGGGTCAGGCGCTGGAACACTGAACTGACCACAGGAAATTCCTTGGCAAATTCAGGTGCTTTAAAGCGATTTAAATTGCGTAGCAACAATAAGGTATGTGCATCGACCGTATAGATATGGAACAGGTCATATTGCATCAGGCCCAGAATCTGCCCAAAGGCCGGGATGTAATTACCCAGTACGCCATAACGCTTCATCGTCACTAGGGTATCGTAGAGCCGATGCGGTGAGCGGATAATCGCCATAAACAGCGCCTGATGCACCGGATTATCACGAAAATCCTGATCAATGCGTTTTCCTGCCAAGGTCAGCAGGCGTAAGGTACGCGCACGAATGCCCTGAATTTCAGGACGATTGGCCAGCAGATAGAAAATTTCCAGAATCGCGCTTGGATTTTCCGAGAAAATCTTGTGATGCTGAACTGCTAACTTGCCATCGACCAGTTTGAAATTTTCATTAATTTCCTCAATCTGGCGTTCATATTGCGGTAAACGTGGGGTAATCACAGATTCATTGAAGTAGGCCAGCAGCATTTCATTGAGTGTAGAGACTTGCTGTGCGCTGCGATAATAGCGCTTCATGAACTGTTCGATCGGATAGTTCGGATGATGCGCCTCATCACGCACATAGCCGAATTTAGCTGCAATATCACGCTGATAATCGAACAATAAGCGGTTTTCGTCACGCTTGGTCAGGCGGTGCAGGTGATGGCGAATCTCCCAGAGAAAACTTTCAGCTTCTTCGAGCACACCCAGTTCAAATTCTGAAATAAAACCCAGATGTACCAGATCATAAATCCGGTTGACGCGGAAATGTCGTTTGGCAATCCAGCCGATTTGGTTGATGTCGCGGATACCGCCCGGTGCATTTTTAATATCCGGTTCCAGATTGCTTTCGGTATTGTTGTGCTGAGCATAGCGTTTATGCTGCTCATCCATTTTGGCATCAAAGAAGGTTTTATCGGTCCAGGTGCGTGACACGATGCGCCGTGGCCATTTGCACAGGTTCTCATTGCCAATAATCAGGCGTGCTTCGATTAGCGTAGTGGCAACGGTGAGATCACTACTGGCCTGACTGACACAATCATTGATGGTACGCACGCTGATCCCCGGTTTGAAATTACCGACATCCCAGAGTAATGAAATGAAGGTAGAAATCAGCTGTTCCTGCTCTGGACTAATCTCGTCTTCTGACAGGATCATGAGGTCGACATCAGAATAAGGCAGCATTTCACGGCGACCATAACCTCCGACAGCAAACAGGGCCAAATCGGTTTGATCCAGTTCGGCATATTTCCAGAGAAATTGCAGTGCTTCATCAATCAGATTGGAACGTGCCAGAATAATATCCCGAATCGACTGTCCATTTTCAAAACTCTCCTGTAGCTGATTTTCGACATCACTACGCCATTGATTGATGGCTTTAATGTCATGGTTACTTTTAATGTAATTCAGCAGAGGTAAGGTATTGATCATGAACAGTGGTCCGTTGGTATTTCAGCTTAGTTTTGATTAATGCTAACTTGATTTGCGACCTGAAGTGCCAGTTCGCGTGCCAGTTCAATGCTTTCAGCACGTGCAGTCGCAACGCCCATGCGACGCCGTTCGAAGCCTTCAGGTTTGCCAAACAGGCGCAAATCAGTATTGCCGTCTGCTAAAGCAAGATTCAGGCCAGAAAATGAAAGATTACGATCATCTACCCCGGCATAAATCACCGCGCTGGCAGCCACACTATGCCGTGTGGTATTGACCGGCAGGCCTAAAATCGCACGTGCATGCAATTCAAATTCGCTTTGGAATTGAGAGGCAAGTGTTACCAGTCCGGTATCGTGTGGACGAGGAGAAACCTCACTAAACCATACTTGGTCGCCTTTGATAAAGAGTTCTACACCAAAGATTCCGCAACCCCCCAGTGCTGTGGTGACTTTGTGGGCAATGCGTTTAGATTCCTCTAGCGCTGCCGGAGTCATCGGCTGAGGTTGCCAGCTTTCGACATAATCGCCCGAGTCCTGACGATGTCCGATCGGATCGCAATAAGAGGTTTCGATCTCGCCGGTTGCCGGATTTTTTGCACGAACAGTCAATAAGGTAATTTCAAAATCAAAGTCAATTTGCGATTCGACAATCACTGTACCCTGATTGACACGTCCACCAGTTTGCGCATATTCCCAAGCCGCGTCTACCTCTGCAAAGCTTTTTACCCGAGACTGGCCTTTGCCAGAAGAGGACATGACCGGCTTGACAAAATTTGGATAGCCGACATCATCACAGGCAGCACGGAAGGACTCTAAACTGTCAGCAAATCGGTACGCTGAAGTTGGCAGCCCCAGTTCTTCTGCGGCCAGACGGCGAATGCCTTCGCGGTTCATGGTCAGATTGACTGCTTTAGCCGAAGGAATGACGGTCGCAATATTTTGTTCTTCAACGTCAATCAGTACTTGTGTGGCAATGGCTTCAATTTCAGGAACGATTAAATGCGGCTGGATTTGATGGATCAATTGTTTTAATTCTTCAGCATCGGCCATATTCAAGGTATAGGAATAATGCGCGACTTGCATGGCAGGTGCATGCTCATAACGGTCAGCAGCATGAACTTCGACCCCAAGACGTTGTAGTGAAATCACCACTTCCTTGCCCAGTTCACCAGAACCCAATAATAGAACTTTATAGGCAGAAGCTTGCAGGGGAGTACCAATAGTCACGCTCATGTGTGTCATCCATGCTTGATTTTATGGACTTTTAGCATAGCAGAACTGAGCCGGCAGTTAAGCCAAGATTCATACAAAATTGTGATATTGTCCAACAGTTTTATTTATAAAGTTTTTCTGGAGGTAAGTAAGGCGTAATTGTCATGTCACTGATCTGTCAGACTGATTTGAAGACGGTATATCCTGTTTTGGCAATAGCTTTTTTCTATCTACAACTGGTCGAGTATTAAAAAAGTATAAAAGAATACGGAAATGATTTTATTTGAGCTTTTTCTTTCAGGAAAAATAATAGGGATCAGCTAATTATTTTTATATAATAAAGACCTATACTATTCCATAAGCATAAGTCTTTATCTTGATTGATCAGTCAGTTCAAGCTTAAAACGTCATCGGCACATAAGTATAAACCAGACCATAGGTCAGTGCTGCGGTCAGGGTCGCCATCACGATGCGTTTGAATTTAAAGTAAAGCGCAGTGAGTACGATAAATCCGACCAGCATCGCAATACTTTTATTCGGTGTTGCTAATAATGGCGGTAAGGTAGCAACTACCAGCATGGAGCTGATTGCCGCAATGCCGATTGAACCCAAGGCAATTTTTAGCCACAATGCTCCGCGTTTTTGTGAGCCTTGCTGAAATTTCTGAATCACAAAAAAAGGCCCGAAGCGTGAGACGAAATTGGCGATCCCGACGACAATGCCGACCAGAATAATCTCTAGATTCATGCTTGATCTCCTGCATGTTCAGGATCTGGCTGTTTTAAGATATAGTGCTTGAACAGGCCGGCAAAAATACCAGAACTGATGCCAATGAAAATCGCGGCAGACAGATCAATAAAGTAACAGGCCACAGCAGAAACCAGAATGGTGACAGCCACAACAAAAGTATGTTTCTTCTCAAAAGCAGCCAATAGGAAACTCAGGAACAGCGCAGGTAACAGGAAGTCTAGAGCCGCTTGCAAGAATTGCGGCAGATTGCTGACCTGATCGGCAAATAAACCACCGAGAAAAGATCCCAATGCCCAGGACATCCAGCTAAACAGGCTTAAACCCAGCATCCAGGATTCAGACCATTCCTGACGCCGTTGCGAGAGCTTGATCATGCCGGAAGCAAAAACCTCATCGGTCAGACCCCAAGACCAGATCGCGGTTTTCTTTAAATTCAGCCGGTCTTGAATCAGGTTTTGCAGCGCAGGGCCATAGAGCAAATGCCGAATGTCTAGGGCAATCACCGTTAATGCCGTCATCCAGATAGATGTGCCACTGCCTAAAAGTGCGACCACAAGGAACTGGCTGGCACCTGCATACATCGAGCAGGAAAGAAACAGCGCTTCCCAAGCCGTAAAGCCAAACTGAGTGGCTGAAACGCCAAAAGCAAACGACACTGGTAAATAAGTGAAGATGATCGCTTGGCTATCTTTTGCACCTTGCCAGAAGCCAGCAGGTTGCGTAGCGAGTTGATTCTGTTCAGACACGACACACCTTGAAGGAGAGTTGAACGATGGGTCAAATGAAGATTGTGTATTCTACGTGAATTTAATAGCATAGTGCCGAAATGTTTAAATTGGCGAGCCTGATATGTGGATGTTCAAGACACGTACGATGCTGACAGCTGCTTTAATGAGCACTGCATTGTTGTTACAAGCGTGTGGGAATGACAGTCAATCGACTGATAAGCCAGAAATTAAACCGGCACCTAAACTGACGAATGATGCGACCACCTATGCCAATGCGGCATGGCAACTGATCAATAAAGTCGATCCACTGGTTTATCATAAAGAAGTGGATCAGCTGGAAACCCAGGTGCGTCAACCGGCACGTAAGCTGAGCACAGACTGGCGTATTAATGTCAAAATGACCGATTCGGTGACTGAAGGTAAATATGCTCTGTGTCGTAAAGCCTTAACCAGTCTGGAAATCTGGGCGCGTACCGTGATCGACAATGGCAGCAGTCTGGAACAAAAGCAGGCGGATTATGAGCGGGATAAACTGCAATGTCAGAATGCGATTGATAATCCTGAATTGGGAAATACTGATCCCAAACAAAAAGGCACCGCGATTGCTAATATGCAATAAACCTTTAGCCATTTAGTTATAAGCATAAAAGCCAGTCATTCAGACTGGCTTTTTTAGGATGAGACAACAGCAAGACTCTAAAAAGAGGGTATCCACACATGTTCTAATAAAATCACAAATACACCACAGATCAGGAGTGTGCTGCCAATTATGCGCTTAATCAGAATAGGTGTAGACATGGTCGATCTCCTTAAATATTTAAAGCTAAAGCGTGTTCAATGCTTCCAGATAACGACGATTTACTTCTTGCCAGTTCACGGCATTGAAAAAAGCCGAGATATATTCCGGACGACGGTTTTGATAGTGCAAATAATAGGCATGTTCCCAGACATCCAGACCTAAAATGGGAATATTGCCATGCATCAGTGGAGAGTCCTGATTGACGCTGCTTTCTACAATAAGTGTTTTATCTGGCGCAACACTCAGCCAGGCCCAACCGCTACCAAAATGGCTCAGTGCTGCCTGGGTAAAGGTGTCTTTAAATGCCTCGAATCCGCCTAATTCATGTTCAATGGCCTTTGCAATTTCAGCTTCTGGATGGCCGCCACCGTCTGGACTCATGACTGTCCAGAACAGGGAGTGATTGGCATGTCCACCGGCATTATTGATCACGTTCTGTTTTAATTGCTGCGGTACTTCATTGAATTTGCTAATTAAGGCTTCGACCGATAAATCTTCCCATTCGGTTCCTGCGATCCCTGCATTGATATTATTAATATAGGTTTGATGATGCTTGCTATGATGAATTTCCATGGTCTTGCTATCGATATGAGGCTCTAGGGCATCATAGGGATATGGCAGTACAGGCAGGGTATAGCTCATGGTCAGGATTCCTTTACTAGAATGAAGTCATGTTATTTTTCATTAGATTTAACATACGCCTGAATTTAATATTTTTATATGAGAATAATTATCATTATTGTTAATATGTGTGAATTATGCGTTGCCTGTAAGTTTTCTACGCTCGGTCATCTTATTTCCTAGGCCATAAAAAAGCCCCAGATGGAGCTTTTTCATACAGTAAATACTTAGACGTTAAAACGGAAATGTAAAACGTCGCCATCCTGAACGATATAGGTTTTACCTTCTAGACGCCATTTACCGGCTTCTTTTGCACCCGCTTCGCCGTTGTACTGCACGAAATCATCATAAGCAATACATTCTGCACGGATAAAGCCTTTTTCAAAGTCGGTATGAATTACACCAGCGGCTTGCGGTGCAGTTGCACCAATTTTCACAGTCCAGGCACGAACTTCCTGTACACCTGCGGTGAAGTAAGTTTGTAAGCCAAGTAGTGAATAACCTGCACGAATCACCACGTTTAAACCAGGTTCTTCCATGCCCATCGCTTCCAGGAATTCAGCACGGTCTTCATCTTCAAGCAATGAAATTTCCGCTTCAATCTGGTTGCAAAGAGGTACGACAATTGCATTTTCTTCAGCAGCCAATTTTCTCACTGCATCCAAATGCGGGTTATTTTCAAAACCGTCTTCAGCAACGTTGGCAATATACATGGTTGGTTTAAGCGTCATTAAGCCAAAGCCACGTACCAGTTTACGTTCGTCATCATCCAGATCCGCTGCGCGAGCCGGTTTGCCTTCATCGAGTAAAGGCTGGATTTTTTCTAATACTGCTTTAGTAGCAATTGCTTCTTTGTCACCACCTTTGGCAGATTTAGTCAAACGGGTAATCGCTTTCGCCACCGCGTCGAGATCTGCAAGCGCGAGTTCTGTATTAATCGTGGCGATATCATCCAGTGGATCAATACGACCATTCACATGAATGACGTTTTCATCTTCAAAACAACGTACCACGTGAGCGATTGCATCAGTTTCGCGGATGTTGGCCAGGAACTGGTTACCTAAGCCTTCACCTTTAGAAGCACCAGCGACCAGACCTGCGATGTCCACAAATTCCATAGACGTTGGAATCACGCGCTGCGGTTTAACAATTGCTGTCAATTTGTCTAAACGTGGGTCAGGAACAGGCACGATGCCGGTATTTGGTTCAATGGTACAGAACGGGAAGTTTTCTGCAGCAATAGCAGCTTTGGTTAAAGCATTGAAAAGTGTAGATTTGCCAACGTTCGGCAAGCCGACAATACCGCAATTAAAACCCATGAAATAACTCACAAAAGCGTTATATAAAAATTGCCCCCGATTTTACATGAAAGCACGGCTAAAGTCAGGTCATGCACTTGTGGTTTATTGCAATCAAATGCTTCTTATAACTTAAAAGCTCCGCTGAGCTTTCCCGGATTTATTATGAGTCCGCCGAATATAGAGGAATAATCAGCCAGTATTGTACTTTTGGATAAAAATCACATTGTTTTTCTAAAAGTGAGTGACTAAAGTATCTGAATAAAACAGCGGCCTATACGCCCTGATCCAATAACGATAAACATGGAGCATGCATGCGAACTTTATACCAGTTTCCTTTATCTCACTTTTGCGAAAAAGCACGTTGGATGCTGGACCATAAAGAGCTGTACTATGTTGCTCACAACCTGATTCCCGGCGTACATCGGGCTTTTGCCCGACTGAAAACAGGACAGAATCGTCTGCCTATTTTGCGCGATCAGGACAAATGGATTGCAGATTCAACCCAGATTTCGCTTTATCTGGATGATACTTATCCAGAACATCGTTTATTGTATGCTGAAGGACATTTTCGAAATAAAGCCTTAGAAATTAATGAAATTACTCTGGAGCTGGGTCGTCATGTCCGCCGCTGGATGCTCTCTCAAGCGCTGACTTCCGATCATGAATCTCTCGATATTTTAATTGGTGAGCAGGGCTATTTGCGCCAGTTTGAAAAATTTTCTAAACCTTTATTAAAAGCGATGGTCGCCAAGGGTTATGCATTGAATGAGGAAACCGTGGCGGAATCCAAACAGCATATTGATGTCACTGTACAGCAACTCAATCAGATGCTGGTTAGTCAAGGTGGACATTATTTTGTCGGAAATCGTTTAGGTCTGGCGGATATTGCTGTCTGTTCTATGCTTGCTCCATTATTGGCGATTCCGGGGACGCCATGGGAAAAAGAAAATTTTGAAACCTTGTCCGAAGAATATCGTGATTATCAGCAGCATTTAAATGCGTTGCCTCTGGGTGAATATATTTGTCGTATTTACCGAACCGAACGCAATGCGCGAGTAGACTGGCGTGGTGTATAAGCTTCAAGGCAAATCCTAAAATTAAAAACGCGCATTTGCGCGTTTTTAATGAGATGATGATTAACCCCAAGGATTATTTGGGTCGATATCAATATTTTTACTAAAGTGATTGAACAGTGAACCAAAATCAAAGCTGGATGAACCACCACCACTGCCAATATTCTGAATCGTATCTTGAGTGTCAGGCAGAATAGCAGACAAGTCAATATTGGAATCTGTGGCACCCACATCTTGGACCAGATCACCTAGATCAGGTAATTCAATCGAAGAGCTATTATCAATCAATTGCCCAATGCCTCCGGCAATGCTACCTAGATCAAACCCGTTTGAAGCAGAGGAAATTCCTTCGATCAGAGTGCCCAGATCCAGATCACTATCTAGATTGAGATGACCCAATAATCCTCCTAAATCTATGCCATTTGAGCCATTCGCGATCAGGCCGCTGAGTAAATCGGTAAAGCCATCGAGATCAAAACCCCCCGCTGCATTCTCACCGACAAAACCGCTAATTAAATCTGTGATAGCACCGATATCAAAATCATTGCCTGTATTGCCGCCGATTAAACCGCCGATCAGATCTGCAATCGCGCCGATGTCGATATCACCCAGTGCACCAGACCCACCAATCAGACCACCAACCAGCTGAACGATTTGTGCAATATCAATCTCGCCATTACCACTGATCAGGTTACTGACCAGATTTGCAATCGCAGCAATGTCGATATTACCTAAACCACCAGAACCGCCGATTATGCCACCAACCAACTGAACGATTTGTGCAATATCAATCTCGCCATTACCACTGATGAGACCGCCGACGAGTTTGGAAATAGCACCAATATCCAGATTGCTGCTATTGTTCGCCATTAGGCCATTCAACAAATTGGTGATCTGGCCAATATTAAAACTGCCCCCATTGGATTGGGTTAAGCTGCTGATCAGACTCTGAATATCTAACTTCGAAGCATTTGAACCAGACAACTGAGTTAATAAATTGCTCAGATTTGCGCTGTTCAGACTATGTCCAGAGAGAAGGCTGTTTAATAATGAGCTCACGGAAGGTTGTGAATTAGAGCTGTTTAGACTGCCAATGAGATTGCTAAGCGTACCTGAGGCTGTTCCAGCGAATAAGCCACCTAACAGGCTTTTAGTTTGTGTTTCAGCCGTTAAGACAGGACTCACCTTGGTTTTAATCAAACTTAAAATTTTAGAAGCCATGAGCATTCCTTATTTAATATTTTTTGAAAAATGCTATTTTTATTTTTAGTGCGGCTTTGTTTTAATCTATTTCTATACACTTGTAAAAGATAAGTGGCTGAACTGTGCGGGTACTTGAAGGTCTGGCTTATATTTTACTGGACTAATTAAACTTAAACTATTAAAAAATAAATAATTAATAGAAATTAACATTGGTCATTTTTTAGAATTATATGATTAACGGTTATCTGGTTCAGGATTGAAAGTTACTTTATAAAATGGCAGAAGATTTGGAAAATATTTTCAGAATATGAAAACTTTGTGAAAAATAAATAAATATTGTATAACAGGGAGAGTGCAATATTTTGCTATTTTTATTGATTATTAAGAAAGAGTATAAAAATGGAACTGGATCGTTTCGATAAACATATTCTAGAAATATTGACCCATGAGGATGTCAATCTGAATGAACTGTCAGAGCGGGTAAATTTATCTGTGAGTTCAGTCCATCGCCGGATCAAACACTTGATCGATCACAATATTATCAGTGGCTTAAAGCGTGAAATTAATTATCAGAAATTAGGTTTCACGCTGCATGTACTGTTACAGGTGTCGCTAAGTAAACATGATAGTGATACTTTTGCTAAATTTCTGGAAGAACTGGAAAGTATTCCCGAAGTGATTAATGCCTTTTTGGTCACCGGCCAGTCTGCGGATTTTATTGTCGAAGTAGTGGCGCGAGATATGGAAAATTATAGTGAAATTTTACTCAAGCGTATTGGGAAAATTGAGCATGTGGTTGCACTGCATTCGAGCTTTGTCATTAAAGAATATAATGTCTTTAACTGTAGCGGACTACTCAATAAAGTTTGATCCTAGGCGAGAGTAGTAGACAACTATAAAAAACGCACCCAAGGGTGCGTTTTTAGTTTTGATCAAGCTTAAGCGTCTAATTGCGCCATCACTTCATCAGTAAACTCTACGTTGGTATATACGTTTTGAACATCATCTAAATCTTCAAACATATCGATCATTTTCAAAATCATTTTGGCTTGATCAACATCTGTAATTTCAGCTTTGGTTGAAGGGCTCATCACCACTTCAGCATTGTCAGACTTCAGACCTGCTGCAGTGAGCGCATCCTGTACATCACCAAAGCTTTCAGGCGTGGTAATTACCAGAATTTCATCTTCAGCAATTTCAATATCTTCCGCGCCTGCTTCCAAAGCTACTTCCATGATTTGATCTTCTAAAGAAACATCTTCAAAAGTGATCTCGCCACGTTTGGTAAACAGATAAGCCACTGAACCGGCAGTACCTAAGTTACCATTGGTTTTTGAGAAGCAATGGCGAACATCAGGAACAGTACGATTCAGGTTGTCTGTCATGGTCTCTACCAGAACAGCAACACCCCCTACACCATAACCTTCATAGGTCACTTCTTTCAGGTCGTCGTTATCTTCGCCACCCGCACCACGTTGAATGGCACGGTTGATCACATCACGTGTCATATTTACAGATAATGCTTTTTCAACCACCGCACGCAGACGAGGGTTGCTACCTGCATCTGGACCACCGAGTTTTGCCGCAGTGGTTAATTCACGAATATATTTGGTAAAAAGCTTACCACGACTCGCATCTTGTTTTGCTTTACGATGCTTAATATTGGCCCACTTGGAATGACCCGCCATGCGAACTTTGCTCCTTGTAGATTGGCTGTATGCCTATCAGAATGCCGAAATTCTACCATAAGCTTTTTTTTAAAAAAAAGTGTCTGGATTTGAGATTTCAGGATAAAACAAAAAAATTGTATTAAATTGATAGAAAAGGGGAATGCTATAGTGCAGTTTTTGATTTTATTTTTCAAATTTATACAAATGCTTTAGGAGGACATGAACAGCAAAGGATCTGTTCATGTCGAGCACTGTTACTGAGCTTATTCCGGAATGACAATATCCAGATCCACTTTATCTTTATAGAGCTGTTTGATTAAGGCCAGATCTTGAGCCAGATCTGTTGGATAGATTTTGCCTAAAATGCCACCTTGTTTGGTTCTGGAATTGGCATATAGCAACACAATCGGCACATTGGCAGCTTTGGCAATATGCCAGAAGCCGGTACGGATCGGTTTACGTGCTTCACCTTGCTTGGCACGTGTCGCTTCTGGTGCAATCACCAGATTAAACTTTTCATTATTCTGAAAATGCTCCACCATCTGGGTCACGATATCTTTATTGGCCTTGCGGTCAACAGGAATACCGCCGACAGCTTTTAATAGCGGTTTGAAAGGTCCTTTAAATAGTTCTTTTTTGATCAAGGTATGAACTTTAAGATCATAAATCTGGAAGAGGGCAATCGACAGCACTGCATCCATCATTGAAGTATGTTCAAAGCCAATAATGACCTGTTTGTCTTCGAGTACATCTGGTTCGACATGATATTGCCAACCCGCAAGTTTAAATGCAGATTCGCCAATGAATTTATTTAGCATAAGCACAGATTAAGTAAAAGCCATATGTGGAGAATTGCATAATTTCTTCTTGTTCGACCATTCAGTCAATAGGCTGGCAAATAAAACGTGTAAATAATGTAGAAATCTATAATTTCTTGATCTTTTTAAACTGAAATATTAAGAGCTAAAATGTATAAATAAAAAATTTTGATATTAAAAAAGTATTATTAGATATAAAAAAAGTCTTAAAATGGTGAAAAAATGACTATCCAGAGCAAGATTTAGTTATTAGACTTTTGTCGAAGAAGAGAAGGGGTATTAATCCTTTCTATTTTGTTGTTCTTTCTACTCTGAGATTGAAAACTATGACATACATGACAGCCTTTGTAGTCTCTTTATTGATTTTAGTGCTTATAATTGTATGGTCTTTCATCGAAATTAAGCAGGATTTGCGTAAAGAAAAAGAAATGAAGTCTCAATTCTAATTTTTCTTTATTCTGCAGCTCATATACTTTTCCATCATTTTTAATATTTTATCAAATATTTTTTGATACTTTATAAATATACTGAGACGTCAAATCTATCAAATGTATGCTTTATTCTATGAGGTTGACGTCAATATTTCAGGCTAGGCTGCCTTAAATTGATCTGTATATACCCATTTTTCTGCATGTCTTTAGACTGAAGTATTAAAGAACTAGAATTTCTTTCGAATCAAGTCATGATGATTGCTGCCTAAGTGTTCAAGTGGTTATAAAAGTACTTGTCTTTCAAAAAAATCTTAGCTAGTATTCATGACGCTTGAACTTATTGATAAATAAAGTTTTCAGCATGTAGGGCCTATAGCTCAGTTGGTTAGAGCAGCGGACTCATAATCCGTTGGTCGACAGTTCAAGTCTGTCTGGGCCCACCATATAAAACAACCACTTACGTGTACTAATCGTAAGTGGTTTTTTTGTTTTTGCAAGCTAGTAAGCAAATGGTAAGCAGATGAAATCAACTTAAACAAACAGTTTTTTGTATAGTTCTTCTAGGTTTGGATCTGTGCTTGGAATGAAGTCTTGAAGTTTCGGGTGAATGCGGAAATCTGCTTCGGCTTTTGTAGATATCTCTTTAACTTCACTAGACCAGTTTTTCCTTCTGTATTCTCGCCAATTTAATTTAATTTTGAGTGGTCGACTGTATCCTTTTAATTCTATAAGGAAGATCTGATCACATAATTCATCAAATAAAAAGACATGTGAACGATGGAAGTGAGGATTTCTTTTTAGTAATAACTCTAATGAATTGATGAGGAGTGAACAGCAATCATTAGAAAGAGCGGTACTATTAATGGTTACTCCCCAGTGATGCAATAAATACAATGCACATAGGCTGTCGAGTGAGCCATAGCTTGCTATATGTTTTAAGCAACTCTTATCAAAGTCTTTAATACGTCCATTGGATGAAATGAACTCTACGATATGGCGAGGTAAAGTAGCTAATACTGATAATATAAGATCTTCATCAAATGTTTGATATTTCAAGATTTTCCATAGAGGATGGTTAATAATATTAGATGAGCCAGTACATTTAGATTCAACATTATTTATCTGGTATTTTTGTGGTGTGGATAACCCACATTTATACTTTGTAAATAAGTTCTGTACCTTGTAATCTTTGTGGTATCCATAAAAAAATTTCTCCATATCATAATCATTTTTATATTTCCCAAAGCTTACTAACTGATTATAAAAAAAGTCATACCAACTTATTGTTTTTGCAAAATCTAACCTAGTTCTTCGCGGGCGGCCCATGTATCACTCTGACTGACTAAAGTACAACTTATCTTAACTGAAAATTTAGAAAGAAAAACATTATTTTGCAAAGTATTATTCCAAATTGATTTGTGGTGTTATGACTCTAAATCAACAAGGACACAAAAAAATGTCATTTAAGCATAAACATAGGCCGATTACAGATGATCGACTTGTACTAACTACTAAAGAGACAGCTAGGCTCTTAGGGTATGCAGAACAAACTTTACGTAAGTGGGCTTTATATGAAAATGGCCCAATTAATCCTATTAGATATGGACGTACTCTTCGCTGGAGTAAGGCAGAAGTCTATAAATTTGCCCGGGTGAAAGAAGACTAATTTTGAAGATGGTATGGACTAATTGCTCATACCTATTTACTAGGTTTCAACATGCAAAAAAAATCATTTGAAGTTCTGATCAAACTCAGAGCAGTTTTGATATTAGATTTACCAGACTTTATTCGAGGTTTTATCTTGAATCTTAAAAACAAGTTGGATGCTTACATCAAAAGAATTCTTAACACGGGGGCGAAATCGAATAAAGCCGTTGATGAATTTGAGGTCCTAAAATGGTTAGTCGATAAAACTTCTTTAGATTTGGAACAGATTCCAAAGCACAAACAGAAACATGTGCATGCTGTGCTGTTTACCTGTTTTTTTACTCAATTGTCCGAAGCCTTAGGTCTGCGGTTATCACAGCATATGCGATCGGATCCAAATCTGCAGCGTCATGTTCAATTGAGTGCCAGCACCTATAAAAAATACTTCAAGTTGCATAAAGACTTGAACCTCAAGTTAGAGCAAAACCAAATTTTCAATTTTTACCCTAAAAAATTATGGTGATTTTATGAGTCAAAATGATAAATCTTCAGTGTTAGACGAAGAAACCAAATTATTGGAAGAATGGGTCAATCAGTCCCTGAGCGAAAAAAAACAAATTTTGAATCAGCTCCTTGCGCAAGATCAGCAGGCACAGGAACTGTATGCTGCTGCTCACAAAATACATGTGGTGATTAAAAATAATCGGATAGTGACACAACAGAAATTATTAGCAGGCTTAACGCAATGGACTAAAAGTGCATCTATAGGACAACTAAGCGACCAACAAAAAGCAGCATTCATCTATTCCTATCTTTTGACTGCAGTCTTGTGCGAAATGCTGAAGGGAATCATCTTGTTAGAGCCTCAGATTACAAGGGATGAAAAGGATGAAAAAAAGGTTATTCTAAATAATTGTAAAAACAACAATAAAATCAATACAGTATCTTATAATTTAAAACTTCTTTTGCAAAAGCAGTTATCGAATACTGAGAAAAATAAACTGTTGTATAAAAAAGTTACACGAAAACTCCAAGCTATGGATGAATTTGATGCCAACGAGTTAAAAATTCTTTTAGAGCGTAAAACAATAAAAAATGATTTTGAACAGCTTAATCTTGGCCGCTATATTCAACAATTTATTATTGTTTTCAACGAGATTGCCAATAGTAGATTAAATTCAACAGTAATTAATGTTCAGGCTTTAATTAACGATATTAAAAAGGGTATGACCTATAAATCTGATTCAGGCACATCATCGTTGGATGTAGAGAATGAGGATACTGGACAAGATACAGACGTCAATATTTCTGATCCTGAACAGGATGAAATCGCCAAGCGGGTGAAGGGGAGTTTCGCTGATGACAAACAGAAACAGCTTGAAAAGCAAGCTAAGCGAATTCAGCGACGTGACTTAGCCTGTAAAACTAATCCGCTTTATCTGAAACCCAGTTTATTAACTGAGGTATATCAGCGATTGCACGAGTGTTATCAAGAAAATACGAGAAATGATGCATATCAATCGGCTCTAGCTGTGTGTGGTCTGATGTGTCTCTTGACCGGTCTGAGTCCAACGGTCTTTCAAAAGATCAAGTATTTGATTGGTATTGGTAGAATTAAAAAAAAATCAGTCAAAAAAGTCATCCATTATTATTGGGTGATCGATCCCAAGCTGAATGCCAATCATTCCGGTGCCATGCAAGATAAAGCACAGCGTTATAATCGGGCCTTAACCCTAGAATGGCGCATACCAGCACCCTGGATCACCAGTTTAGAGGCTTTAGAGGAACCTGAATTTTGTGTGATTGAGTACAATAATTTTTTGCGGGAAGTCTTTAAAGAGCATCAGATTGGTGAAATCACCTGCGGGATGTTAGAGCGACAAATCTATTTCCATTTGGAGATGGAGACTGGTGATAACCTAGTCGCACACTTGTTGGCTAATCGAGATACTCATCATATCGTGCAATGGAACTATGAAGGGCGTCAGATCGATCAAATCGACCAGCATTTTCAAGGCTATATTAATGTTCTATTAGACCGTAGAAAAGGTGATCCATGGATTGAGAATGAACACCCTGGCCATATTTTTCATCGTGAGGAACGTATTGGTAGTCAGCGATGCTGGACTGTAGAGGCCGCGAGTGAATTTTTTAATCAGCTTTATCATTTTGTCAAAAACACATTAGCCAATACTCAAGCGAATCTGATCGAGAAGCTGAATGCTTACAGCATTTGGATGTGGCATCTTTCCTTAATCTGCCTGACGGTACGTCCAATAGTCGGCATGCCGGGGTTACTCAAACATTACGATCCTAAGGCACAACTGCTTTATGTGCATGATAAAAAAACTGATTCACGAAAAGTAGGACGTCCTGTTCCTGTTACAGGCTACTGGCAGGATCATTTCAATGCATATCGAAAATATCTGACGCAAACCATCGAGACACTCGGGATAACTAGTTTTAAAGTGAAATTGGAAAATGATGGTTTTATGCTCTATGTCATCTCACATCCTCGGATCAAGTCCCAAAAAGGTCAGGTGAATCTTGCGGAAGTCGTGGAGCATTTGGAGTTACAGCCCATGTCTGCTGATTTTGTCACGAATTACCTTAAAGAGACCGTGCAGATTTATAAAAACTGGCCAAGGCATTTCACTAAAAATCATCTCGCCTTGAGTGGTGACATTCACAATACGCTATATACCCATGATAAGCAGAGCATGGGATTCAGTCACATTTCTGGATTAAGCCCTTATCTCTACAAACACGACATTCAGCAGCAAGTTAAAAGCTTGCTCAACAAACTAGAAATCGCAAAGCTTGAAGTGCTTTAAAGGACCATCTTGTGCTTGATACATCACTCGTTACGCAATTAGAAAATGCCATTAAAAGAGAAATCGCCGACATTTTTAAGGAAATTTCTCAGCTGATCACTGCTACATACACAGATGTAAATTCTGACCTTGCTCAAATTGATTTTAAGTGGCTTGATCAGCAAATTCTGGACAAGTTCAATATCCATAGAGCAGTTTTAGAGCAGCTCTGCCAAATATCCAAATTTAAGGACAATGCTGCAGATTACCTTCAATTCTGTTTTAAACAAGTGAAACAGATTTGTAAGGAGAAAAACCAGCAGTGGCAAAAGGATTACCCTTCCTATGCCGAGAGCTATGAGATTAAGTTGCCTGATTGGATCGTCTACACACCTAAACGTCTAGACAACGTTTTTTCAGGACGAAAGTTACAGCAGGGTACTATGCTCGTCGAGGTAAAAGAAAAACTGTATGTGAATTGGGCGGATTATCTCAAACAACAAACTCAAGGTATCTTCTTATACTCTACGGCTAAAGAGCAACAAAAATTAGTGAATACCTTGTTTGAATGTCTGTGTATTTCATTAATTTTTGATCAGGGATGCATGCAACCTGAACGACTGATAGCCATTCATGATGCGATTTTTCATATGAACCTGGATAGTGGCTTGCTTCCGATCTATTCAGGTGACGAAAAGGTTCAAAAAGCTTATGTCTTTTCATACACGTTGCCCTCGACAAAGTATGGCAACATCTATCGTCAGGATGGCGAAGAAGAGGCGGAGTTATGGCAAACCCAAAATATTTATTTCAATGCCTTTGCGATGCTATGTTATCGACGGATTCAGGAGCTAATCAATAGATCGCAAGGGCATCAATTACAAAGCACTTCGCCATTGCTGTGCTGGGAAAAAGAACAGAGTGAAATTGAAACGGGGAATCAGCCTGAAGCCTTACTGCTAGAAAAACTTAAAATCCATTTAAACATTGTACTGAATATGGCGGAGGAGGGGGACTCTAGAAAAGCACGTGAGGATCAGCAGCCATTTACACAGCTTAATCACGTGAAGCTATTTTTAAAAGGCTTGGAAAAGACCGGTTTTGCCATTTTTAAGCATATGGATTATGTCTTGTGGCAAGAGATTCCTAATCTGGATGTGTTAAGTACCAGTGTACTGAACAATCAGATCATCACTTCGCCTTTAATCTATGAGCAGTATACACAGCTCTATGATCAACCCGATTGCTGGAAAACTATTCAAGCTAGAATCAAAAATCTTGAAAAAAAGCCTCAAGTCTTAGACTTGGAGATGCCTACAGTTACAGTCAAAACATTTCATGATCGACGAACCGGTCAACGTCATGAGCTGAAATCCTGGCTTTTATCTTTTCATCAGGATATCAAACCCAAACAGCTTGCGGATCAACTCCAAGAAAGCATCCAAAAATCTGAGGACTATAAATCTGCGTATGAGGCTGGAAATGGCGAGTACCTAGATTATGTAGTGGCTATTGCACATTTACGCGTGTGTCAGTGGTTAGAAAACGAATTTGCTTATCATGGGAAAGCAGCGATTAAAGTCTCAACAATCAAGCGTTACTATAGTAGTTTTGTGCTTGACCTACTTTGTTATGTTCTAGAACAGCAGATCAATCTAGATACAGCCACTGAAGAGCAGTTTGAGGAAATGTATCGCACGATTGTTGAAGAAAAACTGCTGAATGATCAGAAAAATCATAAAACGACCGCACAAACCAACAACAATAAAAAATACAATACCTCGGGTTATGCCTTTGATCGGCTGAAAGCCTTTCACCAATACTTAGTCAAGAATCATCGTGCACCGATTGTGCAATATTTATATGAACGTCAAAGTGACGGTTTATTTTTAAAAACCAGACTCATTAGTCCGCAGATGTTTCAATTGATGATACGGATTCTTAGAGAATACCCAGAAGCTTTGGGTCTGACTGAGCAGGATGCAACCTGTCTAGAATGGGTCTATACATTGGCATTTAGACTGGGCTTGCGTATTGATGAAGCTGCCGGGATCTGTATCGATGATTTTGTATCTCCGCAGTTACGAAAACATCCTGACAATCGACAGCTCTATTATGTGTTTGAATCCGCTTTAGATCAGCAGAAAGACGATCGATCTCACCATAAAATGAGAAAAACAATGGGTGATATTGATGATCTCACCCTTAGGATTCGTCTAAATTCTGAGCGTGATCTGAAAAGTGATAATGCCACGCGTCAGTTTGATTTAGCTTATTTTTTAGCACCGGACGAGTTCACAGGATTTTGTCGCTTTTATCAAAACCAGTTACCTGGCTCTAAAGCGACTGCAGCAGTCTGCAATAGAAAAATCAAACAGCTCTTTATGCTGGGTGAACAACCTTTATCCAGTACAAATTTATCAAAAATTACCCAGTTGCTGTTTAATACTGTATTAGGGACAAACGATCATCAATATACCTTTCACGCTTTCAGGCATAGTACCGCTTCACATTTGGCTATCCTTTTAAAAGGCAGCATAGCACTGGTACGTTGTTTTACTGACTATGATTCCGAGTTTGGGCGTAAGCTTAAAAAGCACATTTTACCCAATATGAAGGATGCTTCATCGCGTAGTGCCCAAGCCTGGTCTCGACTTGCGCATCTGATGGGGCATGAAGACATTCGGATCACTGCAAGACATTATCTGCATCATCTGAATATCCTGATTGCTGACATGTTTTATCAAGCAAACCGTCAATATTCACCTCAATTGATCAAGGCATTATTAGGCGATAGTCAGTTGATGCATCGCGATTTCAAGGTTAAATTTCAGTCGAATGAAAGAGATATTTTAAAATTGATGAAGAAGATTCATTCACACACAGAAAATAATTCTCAAACTGCTGCATTAAAGAGCAAGAAAAAGCAGAAGCAGCCTCAACAACAGGACGTATTTTTATACCGTGAAACGTTTCTAGACGAATACCGGAAGTGGCGGGAAAAAAAAGAAAAAGCAACGATCGATCCTGAAGTATTGAAATTCATTCAATCGATCAGCCAGCCGTTTTCTCTCTATACAAGTCACGTCAAAAATGATGCTAATCATGAGGATCTTATCGGTTTTACTTGGAAGAAAATGGTGACATGGTCTAATCACTATGAGATTGAGAAACCTTTTAACTTAAATAAAAATGTAACCCAGAAAGATCTTAAACATTTTTTTTATTGTTTAGAAAATAAAATTTCACTTGAAAAAGATCGTCCTATTTTGAATTTTAAGGCATCATCTGAAAATGACTTGATTGACTATCAAAGATTCTTAGATTTTATCAATAAACTTTATTCAAAAGATTCAGATAATTTTGAATGGGATGAATATAATCCGAGTGAATTTAATAATGTAAAAAAGGGCGAGGTGAAAATAAAAAAATATAAAATATGGAATAAAAAAGATAATAATTTTATTCAAAAGATGCTGTTGCAAAGCGTCTTTTACAAGATGAAAGAGTGCCGAGAGTATCAAAAAAGAGTGCTCAAGGGTTCTATCTGAGGTTGAGCATATGAACGGAAATTTATCAAAAAAAATACATTGAAAACATATGGATATTGTTTTTTAACTTTGCAAATTTGTTTTTGTTAGTATTTCTTAGCAGATAATCTGTTTTTGGTGTTCAAAAATAGGGATGTTTAGGGGGGGGATTTCACCCCTATTATTAGCTTTTTTGAGTGGTTTTAGACAGAAATGCAAATCTTTTTGAGAAATTTTTTAATATTTAATCTTTGTTAAAGTTAATAGAGTTATCTCGAAATTATTGTTCCTTTAAAAAAGTATTTTATTGGTTTTAATGTGATCAATTGGATTAAGTGTTAATTTATAGTAAATGGAGTTTTTATGGTTGTGAAAATCTATTTTAGGAGTTGATTTTAATTGATTGAAAATTTTTGGTATTTTTAAAAGGATGATTCTTGCTTTTAATTTATTTAGTAGGATGCTGTTTAAAACCTAAGTGCTGTGGTTACATAAAGAATAGAAAGATGGAATTACTCTAAAAAATATAAATTAGAGATATAACTCTTTCAATAATTTGATGCAACCCAACTTGGTTTCCATCAGACTTTTGCGATGATCACCTGACTACTTTTTAAGAATGTTCTTCCTAGAAGTTTGAATGTTTTTAAGAATTCATTTACTTATAAAGATCTCTATTTTTTATCTTTCCGTGATTCTATATTTTTTTAGCAGAGTACAAGTATGTGCCAGTCGATCTAAAATGACTTGTCTGTAGCATTTCGTATCATAGACTCCCCATCGGTATATAAGGATTCAACGTGCTCCTCAGATGAAATGTGATTTAGTAAATCACCAGGGGGGAGTACCTGATATTATTTGTTGTGAGCAGTGTCTTTTAGGAAGGTTGTAGCAATATTCTAATGTGGAGCTTGCGCCATGGATATTGATATTCAGGTTGATGTTTATAACGTTTCCACTCAACTTACGTATTTTGAAATTTTGAATCAATCAATTTTTTGAATTTTTTAGGTAGTATACAAGAGTTGTCAAATGGTGTGATGCAATTGAAATAGTAATCTCAGCGTTAAATAATTTAACAGATTTAGAAATCCCATTAATTGAAAAATGGAGGCGAACTAAATGAAGGATACGTATATAGAGGCAGATCATTGTATTCAAGAAGCTTTGCAAGGGAGTATTGTCCACTTAAACGATAATTTATATTTTCAAAGTGCTGAAACAGCCTTACAGCAAGTCCTTATACCTGAGCATGTTTGCTGTACAGCACCATACTGGATCATTGGATATGAGTTGCCTAAGCCGATTCAAAACCAACAGGAATTAGAGTCATTATTTACATGGCATAACTTTTTTACAGAATTTGCTAGCAATGCTGATGAATTTAAAGAGTTTAACCCTAGGGGCGAGTAATGAAACTTTATAGTGTCAGCCCTTATAGTTTTTAAATTCATCTTCATGAGTACATGATAACTTCAGTATTGACTGAATATTAAAGGATTATTTGTGAGTCGAAGTGTAAAGAGGCAACTCAGTTTCTTTTTAATCGTACTTTGCGGAGTAATTGCCTATAATTATGTGGCTACTCGTCAAATAGAACATACGGTGGTGAATTCTAGCGTTCAAGAGCGAGAGCAAGCATTTATGCAAAAACGAGCTGAATACATAAAAAATCACGGTGAGACCAGTATGGCTGATCAAGAAATTAAGCAAGAACTGGCATTCAGAAGAGCACATTTTTTAATTAATAGTTCGTCTTCGTATCAGAGTGCTAAAGAGCAAGATCTTGAAAAACTTGTAAAGTGAGATAGATATTGTGGTAGATCGGGTTGTTTCTAAAGATAATGCGAAAAAAGCCGATGAATCCTCAGTAAAAAATCAAAAAGATGAAATAATAAAGGAGGATTATATCCAGGCTATACTAAACGGAGTTGATCAACTTCCTACGAAAATCGTCAGAACTGATTAAGAAAAGATGGAGTTTCTAGATGATTGATTTTTAAGGCATTACTTAAGTTTTTATTTTATCGCTGTGATTTTAATGAGGTATTGCGAGATAGTTAGATCATTACTCAATTTTAATTTATGTCATAATTTATTAATCTTAATTTCAGATAAAAATCAAGGAGACAATCGATGTCGAGAAAAGTAATAATGACTACAAATGAAAGACGTCTTCAAGTATTAAATCAAATGCGTGCTAGCTACCATGGTGTGCAGCTTTTAAAGCAAGATAGAACTAGATTTATACAGCATAGTACTACGGCTCAATCTAGCTTATTTTCCACAAGCGATAGTAGGTATCCTGCATGTGATGAACTATCAATGGAAACGGATGATAGTGATGTGTTGAAAGAAACTGCTGAAGCTATGTACGCATCTACAGGTGATACAATTTGGTTAAGCTTTTAAGCTTGGTAATTTCGATTAAATCGTCAAGTGTTTGATCTGCAATTTTATTTTTCCAATCATTTTCTGGGTCTAAAGGATTCGAGATGAGTTTCGCCATGGTTCATGGTCTAGAAGCTAAATCAACAGTACTATAGGATGTATGATATTAGAGTTGGTTTAAATTGCTTCAACACGAGTATGCCTACTTAAACTTCGATGATCAAATTTTCTCTAAACCCATTTTTACCTTGCTCTGGCGGATAACCCAATGGATTGATCACTAATCTACATCCATCGACTACAGTATCCACTGATGTATGCGTATGTCCTGAAACCCATAACTTAAAGCCTTTGACATCTAAATCATTAATAAAATAGGGGTTAAGGGCTGATGCAACAGGATGCGTACCCCAATATGGATCAAGACAAGCTAAATGAGGCGGGAAGTGAGTAATGACAATCACATTATCTTGATCCTTAAATTTCATAATATTTTCATGATATTTTTTAAATAATTCTATGTAGTCATTAGCAGTTATCGTTCGATGATCACTGTCAATCATGATTTGATCAAAATCATAAATCGATTGTTCAGCATCTTTTTGGGACTGTAAAAGTACCTCAGGAGATGTAAGTGGTGAATTGGAGCGAAAGTTCGTAAACAGCGTGCCACCTACAAATATTTTATCTTGAATTTTGATATGGTTGTCATCAAGTAGTGCATTTTTTGGGTAGTTTTCTTTCAAGAAATTCACGACTGAACTGTAGTTAGAGCTGTAGTAATCATGATTACCTAGAACAAAGATAAATTTTTTATTGAGAGATTTACATTTTTCGGCAAACTCAATTGCACCGCTTAAGCGATTAGAAAAATCGCCAGCGTGAATAATGACATCAGCTTGCTCTGATATTGAATATTTAGAATTGTGAGTATCCGATAAAATTTGCAGTTTCAATCTACTTCCTTTATTAAATCACGCTGCTTAAATATATAGAGTTTCATTGCGATCAGTTTACAGCAACTAAATATTGTAGAAATTACAAGATACTTATCTGTATTCTTAAGCCTCTAAAAATATAGGTAATTATTTTTGAATCAATTGATCAAATATTGATCATAAAATTTGACCAATTGAATTTATGCACATAAGATAAAGATGTTACAGCAAAATCTGTGACCAGGCGTGGAAACCTGTTACTCAACGAACTAAAGAGTCGCTTTTAGTGGCTCTTTTGTGTCTACATGGCGCTTTTATGGTAAGCCAGGTAGGGCAGTCTTTGACTGGCCGTTTCGTTGAGCGGTATTTCCACACCCTATTTGGTTTGCCTCCATCTCGTGGAAAGGATGTTGGCAAACGACAATCTATCAACGAGGTTTAAAATGCGTCTTTATACTATTTCTATCTGTTTTTTCTCTAGCAAAAAGATACTTCTGAATTAATGAATATTTAATTCATTAATCACTAACTTTAATTTTAATTACTTTTAATTTCGTAATCTTACGAGATATAGAGAAGTATTGCCTAGAGAAAATAAAATGGCCCGTACTAAGCTTTTAACCAATATTATTCAAAGAAAAATGATGGTGCCTGACGAAATGTCGCACTCAAATCTGCACCATAACTTTGAAATATCACTTTATGGCTTCGCCAACCATGAGATTCTAGAAAAACTATATAAAGCAGACAATCAACGCTCCACAGAGTGTTGGAGCCCTGCTGAAATTCAGGAGTTTATTCTAAACTGTTTGAATGATCGTAATGTCAATTTATGCGTTCGCTATTGGAAAGATGCTGCTGGTAATATTTATATTATTGATGGTGGGCACAGGATTTCAATTATCTATGCTTGGATCAAAAGATACTTTATTGATGAGCAAGTAATAGGAGCCCCAAAATTCACGGCACCACAAAAACGAGATATTCGTCAGATTCGTAATCGATTAGGTGGATTAGCTGATTTTCAAGAGTTATGTAGCGATTCTGAGTTTCAGCAAAAATTAAAATCAACCAAAATTAATTTTATTGAAGTGATTGGGACACCTGAGGAAGCTCGAAAAGCCTTTTGTTCAATCAATTCGGATACGAAACGATTAGATCCAGATGAAGAATATCATTTACAAAATAGGGGGAGTGATGCTTTTTATGTGATTTATGCGTGTTGTTATATAAACGATAATAAATCTAACTTGGCTGAACTGAATTACGAGCGGATAAATGAAGTGATCACTTTGGGTGAGCAGATTCATGATCATCTTTTTAAGATAATACTTTTAGAGCCGGATTTAACACACGGTAAAAAAATCGGCTTGGTCAATGAACTCCTGAATATCATGTTTGGTGATACTAGTCAGAATACTGTGAATATAGACCAAGGTCAGCGTGTAGAAAATTTAATGCTAAAACTTAGAGTTGTGCTGTGTCGTATCGCTACACCACCAATTAGTATTCGGATTCCAAGTTTGGGCTTACACCCAAAACTATATTTTTATAAAGATAATCGTTTTCAAGTGACATCCTTTTTGGCCTGGTTCTCTATCGTCTGTGAAATTGAACAAGACTGTTTTGAAATACAGAATAAAAAGATAGATTTTATTGGATTTACTCGAGCACGCCGTGGTGTTGAAAGTTTAATTGAAAAAATTCCTGTGGCGATCAAAGAAACTGTCGGTAAGTTTGGTAGCGGCATCAGATCACATGAGCGATTGAAGAACGTGTATCAAGCCTTTATCTGTATTGGACTCAATATGGATTTAGATTTTGAAGATGAAGTTTGTTTGAACACCGTCATTCTTTCGATGAGTCAATCATTTGATTATATTAATTTTAATGATTTTTACCTTGACCGTTTTGGTGGTGATTATGATGAGAGCATTGTGGATGATGTTGTGAGCTTTGTGAAATCAGTAAGACTAACAAAGAAGAAAAAACCTTTAAATTTTTCACTCGCGACCAAAAGAAATCTTTATCAACGTGAGGAAAGGAAAACATGGAGCTATTGCGAAGTATGTGATAGCGCTCTATACCTTGAATCGACTGAAGTAGATCATCGTGAATCAAAAGCAGAAGGTGGTTACGGTGTTTTAGAAAATGGAGCAATTATTCACCCGATATGTAATCGTTTTAAGTCAGATCGTGCTTTGGAAGAAGTAAGAGCAGATTTATTTGACTAAAAAGATAAGGGAGCAAATGCTCCCTTATCTTTTTGTTTTTTAGTAGACTGGGGTCAGTGTTTAGCCTAAGCAACCAATATGAAAACAATAGACTATTACAACCAATACGCAGATCAATTTTTACAAGCCACGTTGTATGTGGATATGGAAAGCCTATACCAACCATTTTTAGCTGAGTTGCCAGATTCTGCACGCATCCTGGATTTAGGCTGTGGCTCAGGGCGTGACACTTTGGCTTTTAAAAATAAAGGCTATCAAGTGGATGCGACGGACTATTCTGAAGTATTGGTCGAACGAGCGAGCCAACTGACTGGTATCGCTGTTCAGCAGCTAAGTTTTTATGAGCTTGATATGCACGATGTTTATGATGGGGTATGGGCATGTGCCTCTTTACTACATTGTGCTCGTAATAGACATCCCTGATGTTTTAAAACGTATTCATGCTGCATTACGCCGTGGCGGTGTGTGCTATATGTCTTTTAAATATGGAACAGCAGATAGAGTAAAAGGCGGTAGGGCGTTTACTGACTTAAATGAAGAGCAGGCTCAGGAATTGTTAGACCAGTTGAATGGGGTTAGGGTATTAAAACAGTGGATTACAGTAGATCAGCGACCTGATCGACAAGAAAAATGGCTGAATGTACTTTGGAAAAAACATGCCTGACTTTATTCCTACTGCACAAGAACAACTTAAATTTCTAAAAAATATTCAGCTGATTTTACAGTCGGGTAGTTTTAGTAGCACCTATAAATTTGCATTGCTGATTAGCCTAAGCCGATTAGCTATTGAAAAAGGGCAAGATTCAGGTGAGAGTCTATCACTCGAATATACGGATATCGCTGAGAAGTTTATCGAGCTATATTGGAAGCAAGCAGTACCCTATACCTTTAATGATGAAGGGCAGCTGATTTTAAATCAGAACAATGGTAAGCAAGCTGCCATTGTGAATCGCATTATACAGCTTCGGCAAAGCTACTCTTCTTTGGGGTTATTAAGACGAGATTCATTGGTGTGGTTGAAGCTCGTTAAAGATGTCGCTCGCACTGTAAAAGACATGCCAGTCCGCTACTTGCAAAACATCAACGGTCAAAATTTTGAGTTTTTATATCAGCTCGATCAGTGTGGAAAGCAACTCATTCTTTTACCCCAAGTGATGTACTGCCTACGTCAATTCAGTGAAATTATTGAAGAACTTTGTCAGAAACGTTGGATAGACTACATCCGGAAGAACAGCAGTAATGCACCAATTCTGAATAAATTACCGAATCTTGAACAATTCATGTTTGAGCCGAGTCGAAACCAATTAAATGCTGTGGCTAATGTGTTGGTCGAGCTACAGGACTGTAAATGCTTCTACTGCAATAAACCGATGCGCAATGGCAATTACGCCGTTGATCATTTCATTCCATGGTCTATGTATCCATCAGATACAGGGCATAACTTCGTATTGGCAGATTCAAGCTGTAATTCTAAGAAAAGTAATTTACTGGCATCTTATGAATTTTTGCATAAGTGGTACGAGCGGAATGAAGAGCAGGATTTGATTATTGTAGATCAGATATCTGTACTTGGTTTTTTGACAGATAAAGAGCGGTTGCATAAGGTGGCTGAGTGGGCTTATGCACAGGGAAAAGAAAATAATTATTTAATGTGGATGGGTTAAGTTTATAGGGGAAGACATGGCACGTTATCAATATGCAAAAAATGAATATGGTGAAATTGTCAAAGCAGTTGATTTAGTCGGACAAGAAGAAAAATCTGAATACATTTGCCTTGGCTGTGGCAATCCTTTAATTGCAAAGGTAAATGGAAAAATAAAGAAGCCCCATTTCGCTCATAAGACTGTACTTGAGTGTAATGGTGAAACCTATTTACACCGATTGGGTAAACGGGCTTTTTTTGACACTTATCAGAAATGTTTAGCTGAAAATGAACCGTTTTACATTAGCTTTCACGTGCCCAAGAAGTGTGAAAAATTTAAAAGAACCATACGAAAACATTGTGATCTTGGTTATACAGAGAAATGCTTTGATCTCACAAATTATTTTTCACAAATACAAGTTGAAAAAAGGCACGATCAGTTTATTCCAGACCTATTGTTAACCCGTCAAAATAATGCCGAAGATTGTATTTATATTGAAATTGCTGTGACTCATTTTTTGAGTGAGAAAAAAGAAAGCTCAGGCAAACGAATTATTGAAATACCATTAGATTGCGAAGAGGATGTCGAAAAAATATATAGGGCAGATTTGAAGCCAAGCGATGCTCTCTTTTTGGGATTCAATCAAGAAAGTGCTCCCATAGTTGATGCTGATTGTAAATGTATGCACAAACGGTATTTTTTATTTCTTGTTTGGGATTCAGGTAAGGCTTGGCTAGGTTTGGAATATTTAGCAGATATAAAAGCTAAGTTATCGAAGTATCAAGATAAAATTGAATATAGCAATATTATTGAAACTGATTTGGAATTTGAGAACTCAAATGTACTGATGGGTTATGCGCATGGGGATATGTTTATTTCACAGTTAAAACTTGCGGTTGAAAAGAAAGTACCTGTGAAGAGTTGTTTTTTGTGTAAATATAGTGGTGATAATTATAACTATACAGAAGGTCTACCTATCTATTGCAAAGCGAAGAAGAAGGCCTGTAATTCTAATCAGGCAGCAGAGTGTGATTGGTATCGGCTGGCATAGGAAAAATAAATAAAATGGTGGTTGTTTAATTTTTAACCTAATTTGTTGGGTTTTCGGCAAAATTGAGAAATTTCTTTCTTCATAATTCTTACATCGGTCTAGAAACGCCGTGACATTCGTATATGTAAGGAGATAAAGATGAGTAAAGCAGGCTGGCCAAGTACAACAGGGAGTCCTTCAGGCGGTGGTCGTGATAATAATCCACCACGTAAATAGGGAGCGCTACGAATGCATTTAAGATTGCAAGTATCAGGCCCAAAAGGAGTTGGACTTTTTTCACCTGAAACAACTGATGAATTGGAAACAATGTTAGGACATAAAGTTGTTCTATTAAAAGAACCACGTTCAGAATTTGGACTCGGTAGTGTTGTGAATGTCTTTAAGACTGCACAGTCTTTGAATATGCATTTAGACATTGGTGATAAAGATGATTCATGGGATTTTCTGTTATTGCCTTATAAGCCTTTTGATAAATCAGTTTTGAAAATTTATAAGAATGAGGCACTTTGGAAAATCAGACGTAGTCATGAAACTTTCCCAAGATGGTCACAAATGGATTATGAAGATGCTGTGGAGTTCTTTAATGAGATTTCACAAGTCGCTGGCTGGCCAAGTACTACAGGGAATCCGTCAGGTACCGGTCGTGATAATAATTCTTCACTTAAATGAGAGATCGTATGAAGATTAAATTATTGGTCTCTGAGGCAAATGGCAAATATTTTTATGAACCTAAAACTGTTGCTGAACTTGAGCATATTTTAGGTACTCCCGTTGTGCTTTTAAAACAGCCGATCTATGCATTGGGGCTTGGATGTGTGGTTAATGTGTTTAGAACAGTTCAAGCTTTAAACATTGGGCTTGAGATTGGTACAGAAAAGGATGATTGGAGTTTTATTATTCGTCCTGAGCATAACTTTAACCCTAGCATGGGGCGTGCTTTTGAGGACAATGCTTGGCGCCAAATTAGAAAATCACACGTTGATTATCCTTTATGGTCAAAGATTGATTATGAAGACGCCGTAGCTTTCTTTGAGGAGTTTCGCTTTGGAGGAGGTTGGCCGAGTAAAACGGGTAATCCTTCAGGCAGTGGTAGATACAACAATTTGTCACAGGTTAGAGGTGGATATGGAAATTAGAGTATATGTGAATCGCTCTACTATCATTAATCATCCACGAAACTATCAGGTAAGCAGTATTCCTGAGTTGGAATCTGAACCGTACCGGGTTTGTCGGAGACTTTTTATTTAAGTTAGGCCACCTGACCTAACGGGTTAATCTTATCATAGTACATTGCTTCAAAATCAAAAGGCGATACATAACCCAGTGCACTGTGTACACGCTTTTTGTTGAACCAATCTACCCAGTTTAGTGTCGCAAGTTGTACATCCGCTAAACCTTGCCAATCTGCTTTTAAATATTCAATCACCTCTGTTTTGTATAAGCCATTCACCGTTTCAGCCAAAGCATTATCGTATGAGTCACCCGTTGTACCGACTGAAGCTCGTAAATTTGCTGCTTCTAAACGATTGGTATAGCGAATCGAAAGATATTGCACACCCCTGTCGGAATGATGAATCACATTCTTTGGCATGCCTCGGTCATGCAATGCTTGCTCCAATGCATCCAGGACCATGTCTGTATTCATACGTATTGATACTTTCCATCCAACAATTGCTCGTGAGAACACGTCAATAACAAATGCGGTATATACCCAGCCTGAATGAGTTTGAATATACGTAAAGTCACCCACCCATAGTTGGTTTGGATGATCAGCATTAAAATTACGTTTCACTAAATCATCTGCCCGTTTTTGGTCATCTCGGTTACGGGCGGTTTGTTTATTCTTACCACGCCAAACACCTTGTATACCTAGCTTTTGCATCAATCGAGCAACTGTACAACGTGCAATCACATAGCCTTCACGTTTCAGTTGTTGCCAGACCTTACGCACACCATACCGACCTGAACTTTCCTTCCAAATTCGTTTAATTTGTTCAGCATGATGAAGGTCATGTAAATCTCGCTTTGCTCGATGTTCTGGATTGTCCGCGAGATCTAAAGTCTGGTAATAGGTTGAAGCAGCGATCGGTAAAATCCTACAAATCGCCTCAACACCATATCGATCTTTATTGTTAAGGATAAAATCCACCATTATTTGTGTGGGCGGTCGAGCTCCGCCTGGGCGAAAAAAGCGGCTGCTTTACGTAGAATTTCATTGGCACGTTGCAGTTCTTTATTTTCGCGTTCCAGTTGTTTGATACGTTCTTGGTCTGAAAGCTGCTGTGCTTTAACTGGATTTTGTTGATCTAAGTATTTTTGATACCAAACACGTAGTGTTTCAGGAGTACAGCCAATTTTAGGAGCAATAGCGGTGATCGCAGCCCAATTCGATGGATAATCTTTCTCGGATTCAATCAATAATTGAACCGCTCTTTCTCTGATTTCAGGGGTATATTTTAATTTTGTCATCGGGATAGTCTCTCAGAATATTGACTCTCCGACAAACCCGGTACGGTTCACTTTGTGCAACAAAGCCTTTTCGAATTATAAAAGAAGATTGCTAACGCGTTTAAATTATTGTGCCGAACGAATTATACACAGCCGAACGAATTATACACATTTAATATTTATGTTTGCAAAAAATTGCAAACCAAGTATCATTTTTACATCCTAAATGTGCATCTATATCTAATTTTAAACATTTTATTTAAGAAGAGCCTATTATGATTAATATAAAAGTTGTTTCAAAAGACAGTCATAATGTTTTATCCGAAACGACAACTCAAGACACGTTGTCTTTAGTTGAGCCATCGGTTGTTATTTTAAATGTTTCAAAAGAGAGTATCGCGAGTATTAAAGCAGACGGTTTGGATGCTGTAGTACAATTAAATGATGGTCAAACGATAACTATAAAAGATTTTTTTGCTGCAGATAATACTTTGGTATTGGGGGATGGCGATAAATTATTGTGGGTGCAATTTACTGACGACACAGGTGCATTTTTAAATGAGGTTGTATATAATCCACTGTCTGAAATAAAACCATTACTTTATAAAGATGGAGTGCCGGCTTGGGCTTGGATTCCTCCATTAGCTGCTTTAGGTGCGCTTAACTTTGATAAATCTATTAAAAGCTCGAATGATAAACACGATACTACGCTAGAAAGTGCAGAAAAAGCAGTTAAAGATGCTGTAGATGCATATCAAAAAGCAAAAGATAAATTAGATGCCGCACTTAAAGATGGTTTAATCACACCTACAGAAAAAGCAGAAATTGAAAATGCGATTGCAGAAGCAGAAAAAGCCAAACAAGAAGCAAATGACAAGTTAAATGCTTTGGCAGATGGTGAGCAAAAAAACGATTTGGAACAGCAGTTAAATGCACTACCTGAGTTAAAAGTACCCCCTATAAATGACAAAAATGAAAATGGAATCGCTGACGACATTGATGCTGCGCTCGACGATGCAGAACAAGCGGTTAAAGATGCCCAAGACAAATATGATGCTTTAGAAAAAGAGATCGAAGGCAAAGGCGGGATCATCAACCCTGAAGACAAAGCTGCTTTAGATAAGTCTAAAGAAGAGCTCGATGCAGCGATCAAAGAAGCAGAAGACTTAGTCAATGCGTTACCTGATCAACCAGCGTCAGTGCAAGACAAAAAAGATCAACTCACAGAAGATCTCAATAATCTTAAAACCCCTGGCATCACTGTACCTGAAGTGAATGACCAAGATGGTAATGGTATTGATGACAGCGTTGAAGCTGCGATCGACGATGCAGAACAAGCGGTTAAAGATGCCCAAGACAAATATGATGCTTTAGAAAAAGAGATCGAAGGCAAAGGCGGGATCATCAATCCTGAAGACAAAGCTGCTTTAGATAAGTCTAAAGAAGAGCTCGATGCTGCGATCAAAGACGCAGAAGATTTAGTCAATGCGCTACCTGATCAACCAGCGTCAGTGCAAGACAAAAAAGATCAACTCACAAACGATCTCAATAATCTTAAAACCCCTGGCATCACTGTACCTGAAGTGAACGATACCGACAGCGATGGCACCATCGACAGCAGCGTTGCAGCAGCGACAGCGGCGGTAGAAGCGGCTGAAGAAGCAGAGCAAGATCTTATCGATGCGATTGCAGACAAAGGCGGCATCATCAATCCTGACGACAAAGCAGAATTGGATGCACTTAAAGCAGCCGTTGATACAGCGAAAGGCATAGCCCAAGGCTTAGTTGATGCATTGCCAGCCTCTGAATCAGCAAAACAAACAGAGCTT
>NZ_VPCL01000007.1:0-81749 GCF_013418235.1 Acinetobacter sp. YH12156 | reverse complement strand
AGATTATGCAACAAACTGGTTGTGGCATTACAACCATGAAAGACCACATCAAGCTAACAAAGGAAAGCCACCTCTAATGGCTGCTTAACCTCTACTTTTAACTTCGGTTATTTATGGGAGGATTACCGTATTTTTAGTATCTTTTGGAATTTGTTCAGATAAAATTTTTCATAATTTAAATTATATTCTTCACCCCCTTGTACACTCAGCATATATTCTGAGGATGTTATTCCATAGGGACACAAAGCCATCATTACAAATCAAAATTCACAATAAAATTGCCTTTCCTTTTAGGAAAGGAAGAACACTACTCGACAAAGGAGAGGCCTTATTTAAGAATCCCCCCAAAATCCCACTTTTTCAAAGGGGGACTTTTGTTTGATATAATCCCCCCACCTTCTAAACGCCATATACGCATGTCTGAAAAGTTAATTAATTCCCCTGTCAAACACTGGTGTGAGTTCGAATTCATCTCAAAAACGGTGAAGAATCCAAATATTCATATTAAGGGGAATTATTCTTACTATTCCGCTTATTGGGATCAAGGGTTTGAGCGTTGTGTTGTGCGTTATCTACATGACAAGTCCTCTACTCCAGATAAACCCATTGATCAGCTCTATATCGGCAATTTTGTCTGTTTTGGCGCAGAATGCGTGATTATGATGGGTGGTAATCAATTACACCGTACAGACTGGATTTCAGCCTTTCCCTTCGATACACGCAGTTTTGTGCCTGCTGGCGACACAGTCATTGGCGATGGATGCTGGATTGGCTCACGTGCCATGATTATGCAAGGTGTAACGCTTGGCGAAGGTGCTGTGGTAGCAACAAGTGCTGTAGTAACCAAAGATGTGCCGCCTTATGCAATTGTCGGTGGTGTACCTGCGAAAATCATTAAATACCGTTTTCCTGAAGAAGATATTAAAAAACCGCTTTCTCTAAAGCTCTATGACTTAGATGAAAAGCAGTTTTTAAAAATACGTGAGCAGTTGCAGACGGATGATGTGGTTAGCTTAGTAAATTTTATATCTAATTCATAAAATTACAGTCCAGTTTTTATATAATTCATCCAAGATTCAATAAAATCACTAGTTTTACTCAAAGGGCTTATTGAAAATGCAGACAAATACTCTATGTACTTGCTTTCTTTCCAACTAGCATCATCTCTAATTCGCTCAATATTATGATGCTCATGAATAAAGCTACTCATAAAAAAATCTTCAATTTTATAATCCCATTTCAATATATCTCGCACCCATGTAGTATCAGTAATTGCATCAAACTTAGTATCAAAACTTAAATTAAGGTTATGTTTTTTCATAAAATCCCTCTTATTTAAATACAGATTATTAGATAAGATTTTAATAATTATTTCAAAATACCTAATATAATCATGTTGTACTGATAACGGTGTCATTATTAGGCTAATAAGAATTAAATTCTTGTTAGTGTCATTTGTCCTTAATAAAGCATATTGATTTAGCTTTTTAACTAACTCTCGCGGATTTAATTTTTTCTCTAATTGCAAAGCTAAAACCCAAAAATAGAACTCGTTTATTTCATCTTTATTAGCTAACTCTCCTATTCGAAAGAGTTGTTCTTTGATAATATTTTCATAATTTTTTTTACAATTTTCTGAAGAAAGATGTACTGTAAAATCAATAAATTTTTCTAAATAATCACCATTCATCTCCACTTCATAACCATACACACTTTTGATAGATTGTAATAATTGTGGCTTATTCATTACTAAAACAAAAACAATTTTTGGAATATCAAAAAAGTGCTTAATTCTTTCAATTAGACGAATTGCAAAATCGGGGCGACAGCGATCTAATTCATCAACAATAAAAACTAAAGGTTTTTCTAGCTGTGATGCAAGTTGAGCAAGCTCTTTTTTAAAATCTTGAATTGTTTGTTTTTCAACATGATGATTTTCTATTTTCTTTTCGATTTGTTCCTTTACCTTAGATGCTATCTCATCACTAGTAACATCAAAAACATCCTTTGCCTCCTCATAAACTGCTTTTATGGTCTCGCCTGCCCCACCTAAACCTATCCAGTGCATTCCAGCTTTAGCTACAATCATTGGTATTACAGCTGCTAGAGAAATTAAAACCGAGGCAGTCTTTGAATTAAAATCATTAATCTCTTCAATACCAATTTCATCAGAATCTTTAAAAGCTTGGCTAATCTGTGCTGCAATCGTTAAGAAGGGATCATCTAAATAATCATTCGCAAAGGCATCCAAATAAATGACATTGTGATTTGTATCAGATAAATGCTTTGCCCAGTGACGAACAAACCATGTTTTCCCCTCACCCCAACGCGCATCTAACGCTAATACTGCGCCACATTGCAAACGATCTACATAACGTTCTAATTGCAAACCTAAACGTTTTCTATCCCACAGATCACCTTCCCACGCACTTTGGATATTTTCAAAATCATCTCGTTTTATACCGACTTGATTGTTAGTCATTATTTTTAAAATACAGTTGCTTATTTTGAATAACATCATATCATTTTAATTTTTATAGACATAAAAAAACCCACTCAATCGGAGTGGGTTTTTTCAGAATATGGTGGCTATGACGAGACTTGAACTTGTGACCCCCGCATTATGAGTGCGGTGCTCTAACCAACTGAGCTACATAGCCTTAAACTGTGCGCGCATTATGAGATTTTCTTTAAAGAGCGTCAACCCCATAATGCACTGTTTGATCAAAATTTGTTGAAGTGAGCCGATAAGCCGGGTTCTGTCGTGAACGATCATTCCTCTAGGCGCACAATCACTCATGCGCTCAAGCGACCTACCCGAATCCAGCATGGGCCATGCCTAATGGATTCCTATTTGGTCTTGCTTCCGGTGGGGTTTACCTCGCCATGAACTGTTACCAGCCATGCGGTGCGCTCTTACCGCACCCTTTCACCCTTACCTCCGATTCCGATTGCTCGAAAACATAATGAAGGCGGTCTTCTCTCTGCTGCACTTGCCGTCGGTTTACACCGCCCAGGCGTTACCTGGCACCTTGCCCTATGAAGCCCGGACTTTCCTCCCCTGCTTCAATCACGGAGATCTCCACAGCAGCGATCGTCTGGCTCACTTCGAGCGGCATAGTACCAAATATCGAGACTAATTGCTTGATGTTTTTTGAGCAGTCAGTTTTTCATACTTGGCTTGCAGCTGCTCCTGCGTTTCCGCATGGTTCGGATCCAGTGGAATACAATCCACCGGACAGAACAGCTGACATTGCGGTTGATCATGATGTCCGACGCACTCTGTACATAAATCCGGATGAATCTCATAAATGAGTTCACCCATATAAATGGCCTCATTCGGGCATACAGGTTCACAGACATCACAATTAATACATTCATCGGTGATATATAAAGACACGCTACCAACCTTGTTGAAGTTTATGCTCGAAGGCAGCAACCACGTTTGGTGGTACAAACTTGGTCACATCACCTCTTAATCGAGCAATTTCACGCACCAAAGTGGATGAAATAAAAGAATATTGCTCTGAAGGAGTTAAAAATACCGCTTCAAAGTGGGAGTCAAGCTGACGGTTCATATTGGCCAGCTGAAATTCATACTCAAAATCGGACACTGCACGCAAACCACGCAGTACAGCCGTCGCTTTTTGTTCACGAAAGAAATTGACCAGCAAACCATCAAAACCTACAAATTCAACATTGTCCAAATGACTCAATGACTCTTTTGCCAGGGCAACACGCTCTTCCAGACTAAATACCGGATTTTTATGATGACCGATGGCAATCGCCACAACGACCTCATCAAACATTCGCGCTGCGCGGGTTACCAAATCAATATGTCCATTGGTAATTGGATCAAAAGTCCCCGGATAAATCACACGAGTTTTAGACATCCATTTGTACTCTGTTTGTTATGTAGAATCTTATTTTAGCAAAAACTTGTTTTTTTGGTGAATAATCCTCATTAATTTAAAAAACTTCACCTTATTTCTAGTTGCGGTACAATAGCAGCACGTTTGGAAGTATCAGATTATGGCGAAAGCATCTATTGTAGTAAAAAAAAATAATGGCGGTACCATTGCACTGAATAAACGTGCCCGCCACGATTATTTTATTGAAGAGAAATTTGAAGCGGGGCTGTCATTAAAGGGCTGGGAAGTCAAATCAATGCGTGCCGGTCGTATGACCATTGTAGAAAGCTATATTACCTTTAAAAATGGTGAAGCTTTCCTGTTTGGTGCGCAAGTTCAGCCTTTGCTGAGTGCTTCAACACACGTGGTGCCTGAAGCGACCCGTACCCGAAAACTGTTGTTGAATCGCCGTGAAATTGAAAAGCTGATGGGCGCGATTAACCAGAAAGGTTATTCCTGCGTGCCACTGGCCTGTTACTGGAAAGGCCCACATGCCAAGCTGGAAATTGCACTGGTCAAAGGTAAGCAGCTCCATGACAAACGTGCTACTGAAAAAGACCGTGACTGGCAACGTGATAAAGCGCGAATTCTCCATAAATAATGGATCAATACTTGAATATAAAAACCTCCAGCATGTGGAGGTTTTTTTATCACTGACTAAGCTGGATGATTTAAGCGCGCCAGTGTCAAAGCAATATATTCGCCAAACCAGAGCGCGGTTTTTAAATCCCCTTCAGGTGGGGTGACTTCTACCGGTGCATTGTCCGACTGGGTCATCAGCCCCAAAAAGCTCGACATACGATTCAGATCAGTCACGGCACGACCTGTCGGCATCAAGGGCAAACCGCTCCACAACATACCATGCTGCATCGCAAACAGGTTGATTTGCTGCAACACTGCCAGTTTGTCGCCACTAAGTCCGCCACCATTGGTAAAAGCTGCTGCCAGTTTGCCCTGCCAGCTACGCGCCAGCCAGCGCTTGGATGACTGCTCCATAAACAGCTTCATGGCAGAGGTCAGGCTTCCCATATAGGTCGGACAACCAAAGACAATCGCATCTGCGGCATCTAGCACATCCCAATCAATATGTTCGACATTCATCATATGCACCTGAACACCAGTTTCCCGTGCACCATCAGCAATAAAATTTGCCACTTTAGCCGTGTGTCCATAAGGACTGTGATAAACAATCGCAACAGATTTGGAAGATAGGGACATAATGCTCAAAAGCCAAAAAATTCAGTTAAGTTTAACATTTTCATGCCATAAACACGAATGTCGCCATACGACCCGTTTTAGGCTCACGGCGATAAGAAAAATATTCATCTGCTTGACGATAAGAACATTGATCCCCGCCCAATACGGTATGTATCCCATGTTGTCGCAAGATATAACGCGCAATCGCATACAGGTCGGCATAATATTTACCCGCCTGCTCACCCACCTGAAATGCACTGTCCAGTTCAGGATATTTACTGCAAAAAGCCACTTTCACCTCAGTGCCAATTTCAAAACAGGGCTGACTGATGGCTGCACCAAGCCAGGCCCAGGTCGGCGGAGTCTGCATGGCCGCAATGGTATTTTCGATAATACCACCGGCCAGACCACGCCAACCGGCATGCAAATTGGCAACTTCCGTACCATCGGCATTACCTAACACCACCGGCAAACAGTCTGCGGTCATCATCATCAGGGCATGCGCTTTGCGCTGCGTCACCAGACCATCGCCGACCAATGCCTCAAAGGGTATCTGTTCATTAATGCTATGACAGATGGTGCTATGCGTCTGGGTCATCCAGGTAATTTTATCTACGCCAAAGGCAGCGAAATCTTGCAGTAAAGCCATACGATGCTGTTGTACCCGTTGCGCATCATCCTGCACATGCAAGGCCAGATTAAAACCTGCAAGCTCAGGCTGCATGGATGGCTGTACTTTCGCATGATGAACGCGGGTCTGACCCACATACACACCTTGTGGAAGTCCTGGTACAAATTGCATCTCGATTCCTTGCTTTGACGCGAGCTAAATAAAAAAATTAATAGGCTTTGTTTTCGGTGCGCAGCACTTCAATCAGATTGGCAAAATCTTCCGGCCACGGCGCTTCAAAGGTCATTTCTTCTTTGCTACGCGGATGGGTCAGACCGAGTTTTGCTGCATGCAAGGCCTGACGTTTAAAGCCACGTAAAGTATCATCTAATAATTGTGATGCACCTGCCGGCATACGTACACGCGGCATATACACCTGATCACCAATCAGGCCAAAGCCGATATAGCTAAAATGCACACGAATCTGGTGGGTACGTCCGGTTTCCAGACGGGCTTGAACACGGGTGAAATGCTGGAAACGCTCTTTGACGTTGTAATGCGTCACGGCATCTTTACCGCCTGGAAGTACAGTCATTTTCACACGATCTACCGGATGGCGTTTGATCGGTTCGTCAATGGTACCGCCGGCAATAATATTGCCGTAAACCACCAGATCATACAGGCGATATACTGATTTTTTCTCAAGCTGTTTGCTGAGAGAGAACTGTGCTTCCAGATTTTTCGCGACGACCAACAGACCACTGGTGTCTTTATCAATACGGTGTACCAGACCGGCACGTGCCAGTTCAGCCGATTTTGGATAATGATGTAACAAAGCATTCACCAAAGTACCCGATGTATTGCCTGCGCCCGGATGCACAACCATGCCGACAGCTTTGTTAATGACGATAATGTCATCATCTTCATAGATGATGTCCAGTGGAATATCTTCCGGCAGGCTGCGCGTTTGCGCTTCAAGCTCGACATTTAAGGTCAGGATTTCAAAACCATCACTTTTAAATTTCGGCTTGACCGGCTGACCATTCACCAATAAATTGCCATCTTTGATCCATTGCTTTAATTTTTCTCGGGAAAAATCGCTCCAGACCATCGCGGCAATCTGGTCGATCCGTTGCCCGATATAAGTTTCATCCAGTTGAAATTGCAACGATAAACGTGTTGCAGTTGCTTCTGAAGTATGGTTATCTGCATCCTCAGAATCTTCAAGTAAATTGAAATCAGTATCAGGGATATTAGAATTGGAAGATTGTGCTTGACTCATTTGCTCATTCAGACAAAAGTGGTTTAATAGTGCAATTGTAGCTCATTGCCCGTATTAACAGAGGAATTTTTATGTCGCTACCACATTATAAAATGACAATGCTTGCCCTCACGATTGGCATTGCATCGGCAATGGTAGGCTGTAGCAGTAATCCCAAAAAAGAAGTCGTCGATAAAGGTCCTGAATCTAGCGAGCAAGTTTATATTCAAAAAGCACAGAAAGCGCTAGATCGTAATCAATATACCGATGCCGCAAAACAGCTAGAAGCACTGGAAACCTATTTCCCGACCAGTCAGTATGCTCCGCAAGCGCAGCTTGAACTGTTATATGTAAAATTTCAGCAAAAAGATTATGAAGGTGCAGTGGCACTGGCAGAGCGCTTTATCCGTCTGAATCCACAACATCCAAATGTCGACTATGCTTACTATGTACGCGGCGTATCCAATATGGAGCAGAACTATAATGGTCTGCTGCGTTATACCTCGCTGAAACAGTCGCATCGTGATGTCAGCTATCTGAAAGTGGCTTATCAGAATTTTGTCGATTTCATTCGCCGCTATCCGTCTAGCACCTATGCGGTCGATGCAGCGCAGCGCATGAAATTTATCGGTCAGGAACTGGCTGAGCATGAAATGAATGCGGCACGCTTTAATTTAAAACGTAAAGCCTATCTGGCTGCGGTTGAACGTGCACAATGGGTGGTGGAACATTATCCACAAACCCCTCAGATTCCAGAAGCACTGGCAACGATTGCCTATGGCTATGATCAACTGGGTGATAAAGCAACCTCTCAGCAATATGTTGATGTGTTAAAGCTGAATTATCCAAATCTGGTGAAATCTGATGGTACGGTCAACTTGCGTGCAGCACGTAGCGAAAGCAGTTTCTTTAACCGTGCCACACTGGGTATTTTTGGTAAAGAAGCCAAGACGGTGACTGACAACAATGCAGAGTCGGATGCGCCAGAAACTGAAAAGCGCAGCCTGACCAATCGTGTATCTTTTGGTTTGCTTGATCGTCCTAAAAATACCGAAGCAGAGCAACCTGAACCGACTGCCGAATAAGCCGACTGTCGCAGGTGCATTTTCTTTAAGGGCAAGGTATCATACTTGCCCTTTTGCTTTGTCCCGGCCAGGCTTGAACAAATCGTGCAAAAGGTATACAAAGGAAGTTAAAAAGAATTGACCTGAATCAGTTGAATCCTATTGATTCAATCACTTAAACCTTAGATACGCAGCACGAGAAGCTCAGCAGATTATGGCAATTCCTCAACATACGATTGATCAGATTCTCGATCGCACCGATATTGTCGATGTGATTGGTCAATTCGTGAAACTGAAAAAAACTGGCCGTACCTATTCGGGCTGCTGTCCTTTCCATCAGGAAAAATCGCCCTCTTTTCACGTCTATCGTGACAAACAATATTTTCACTGTTTTGGCTGTCAGGCCAATGGCAACGCCATCCGTTTTTTAATGGACATTGGTAGCCGTAATTTCGTCGAAGTGATGAAAGACCTGTCCAGTCAGACCGGCATTGAACTGCCAAAAGACAATACTGATTCCAATAAATTAAAATACAAACGGGAAGCAGCCAAACCGAAAATAGTCGCTACGACCAAAGTTGAGAATACGCAAGCTCCGCAACGCCCAGCACAAGAACATTCTGTGTCGGATGCTTCTTTTGATCCATTTGCAGAGTTTCAGGCCTCCGAACAGGATTTCTACGGCGACCCTTTTGCTGCTTTTGAGCACATGCCAATGGCCGAAGTTCAGCAAGACGGCAACTTATACGACCTGCTGGAAAATATTGCGCAGTTCTATGAACGCCAGTTACCCAACAGTTCCAGTGCACAGCAATATTTCAAGCAACGTGGCCTGACTGCAGAAACCATTGCCTATTGGCGCTTAGGTTATGCACCTGAAGACTGGCAACATCTGGAAAAAGCCTTTCCTCAGGATATCGAAGGCCTGAAACTACTGGGGCTAATTCGTACCAGCGACAGTGGCCGTGATTTCGACTTGCTGCGAGAGCGGGTAATTTTCCCGATTCGTGATACCAAGGGTCGTGTGGTCGGCTTTGGTGGCCGTGCGCTCAATGACGAGATCAAGCCCAAATACATCAACTCGCCAGACTCTGAAGTTTTCCATAAGAACCAGTTGCTTTATGGGCTGTATGAAGGCAGAAAGCAGAAAGCCCAGGAATGGCTGATGGTCGAAGGCTATATGGATGTGATTGCATTGCAGCAATACGGCATTCATGGCGCAGTCGCGACACTGGGAACTGCCAGTAATACCGACCATCTGAACATTCTGTTTAAGCAGAACAACCGGATTACCATTGCCTTTGATGGCGATGCTGCCGGTCAAAAAGCCGCACGCCGAACGCTGGACATTGCCCTGCCATTACTCAGTGATGGCCGTGAGCTGAAATTCTTTGTTTTGCCTGCTGACCATGACCCGGACTCCTTGATCCGCCGTGAAGGCATCGAAAACTTTAGACGCTTGCTGGATCAGGCGCCGCTGATGTCGGACTTCGTGTTTGCCCATCTGACCCAAAATCAGGACATCACTACCCCTGAAGGTAAAAGTCAGGTCATGGGTGAACTGAAAAATCTGACCGAATTATTGCCTAAACATGGCTCATTCCGCTATTTGCTGCAGCAATTTTTCCGCGAAAAACTGGGCTTTAACCGTAAATGGCAACCCAAGGTTAATACCGATGCATCCTTAAGTTTTAGCACCAAAATTGATGCTGAAGAATATGTGATTGCAATTTTGATGAATCATCCCTATTTGTATATTCATTTTGAACCACTGCGTGCGCTGGTATCTGAAGATCAGCTGCTGTTTAAAATCCTAAATATTCTGAATGTGATTTTTGATGACCTGCCGGATGATCCTGAACTCTCGATCTATTATGTTTTAGGTGCCTGTGCAGTACATCATCATGAATTACAGCATATTCTACAACATGCCAATGTGAGCGATTATACCTCTTCGCCTGAACAGGCCGACAAACTGGCGGCAGACTTCTCGACCAAGCTGCAATATCAGTGTCTGAAAAACAAGATAAAATCGAAAAAATTTAGCAGCATTGCAGAAATGAAGAATCTGAAAATGCAGATTTACGAAATTGATAAAAAACGCTCCATGACCTTATTGGACGATTAACAGTTTTAAATCGCTTCAAATAAAAATAAGGCGTTTATCTCTAAACGCCGTTCTTCAAAATAGCTATTGTTAAAGAGCTCGCTAATGTTTGGTCTTGCGGCGTGTATCAACTACCTCTTGCAAGGTATCGCGCATCATTTCAAAACAGCTTGGATCTTCCGCCTTGGCCGCCTCACGCAGCACAATAGAAGTCGGATGTAAGAGTTTCTGTGTCAGGCGGTGCGAAAACTCAGCCATAACCATTTCTGCTTTTTCACCCTGGGCAATACGTTGCAGCGCCAATGCCAGTTCTTCCTGCCGCAACTCTTCACCATGGTCACGATAAGCATGAATGGTGGCCCCGGCCTGCTTGACCTTTTGCTGGGTCATCAGTTCTGTTGCGAGCTGATTCACCATAACTTCGGCTTCAACCGCAGCCTGACGACGATGCGCCAGATTTTCCTCAATCACGCTTTGCAGATCATCGACGCCATACAGATATACCCCATCAAGTTTTTCAACTTTAGGATCGATATCACGTGGCACGGCCAGATCGACTAACAACATTTGCTGGTAACGGCGTTTTTTCAGTGCCGCTTTGATATCTGCAAAATGAATCACCTGATGCAGACTGCCGGTACAACTGGAAATTACATCAGCGCGATGCAGATTGTTTGCCAGCTGGTCAAAGTCAATAATTTCTACTTCCACCCGATGCGCAATTTCCTGCGCCAGAATGTCGGCACGTTCGCGGGTACGGTTACAGATAATAATCTTGCCCACACCCATTTCTGCGAGATGCTTGGCGACCAGACTGTTCATCTCCCCGGCTGCTACCACCATAATGGTGAGCTTGTCTGGATGACTAAATACCTGTAGGGCCAACTGTGCAACCGCATAGCCCATCGATACCGCATGACTGCCGACAGCAGTCTCGGAACGAACCCGTTTGGCCGCATAAAAGGCATATTCAAAAATTCGGTTTAAACTGCGTGACACCGTCTGGGAGTCTTTGGCAAGAGAAAGTGCATTTTTGACTTGTCCCAGAATCTGCGGTTCACCCAGCATCAGTGAATCCAAACCACTGGCGACACGCATCAAGTGCGTCACGGCTTGGGCATTTTCATAACGATAGACATGATTTTGCAGTTGTTTGACATCCACCCCATTTTTTTGGGCGAGCCAGTTCAGCACCATGTCGACATTGTCAGACATCGCGTAAACTTCGGTTCGGTTACATGTAGACACCACCACCATGTCGTTTAATTCAGGGTGTTGGCTTTGCTCGGCAAGAATGGCACTTAACTTTTCAGGGTTAAACGCAACTTGTTCCCGCAGTTCTACAGAGGCAGTTTGATGGTTGACACCCAATGCAAAGAAAGACATATCAGGTCATCATTTCAATAAATTTATGCTATTGTGCAATATCGGTGTCATAAAAAGCATTACTTGGATCAAGAAAAATTGCGTCAAACAATCAGCCGTATCAACGGCCCTACAATTAAGCAATATTCTACCACATTCCTACTGGTGGGTAGCATGGCTTCAACTGCTCATCTTTATGCAGCGGAAGCAGTTTACCATGCAAATCAAAATTATGATGCCATAAAACAAAGTATGATGGCCGAGTTTGCCATTGCCGCACATGACATTCCGACTGCTTTGCACAACTATACGGTTCTGGCAATCAAGAGCAATTCCACCACGGTCAAGCAGCGTGCACTGAATGTTGCATTGGAACATGATGATTTACAGGCAGCCCTCGATATCTCGACCCACTGGGTGGTACAGGAGCCGCAGGATGTCCCCGCCTTATTTTATTTATCCCATATTGCCCTGAAAGCGCATGAGTATGAGCTGGCGGCAGAGACCTTAGAGAAAATCCTGCAAATTGATGACAGTGCCGATCTGGAAGAAATTCTCGCTGGGATTTCACCTGAAGGCACAGAAGACCGCAGCTATCTGATTCAGGCTTTAAGCACCACCAAAGCCAGAGACAATCCGTCTATTCTGGTGCTGGTGGCCGGTCTGGAAGCACAAAATGGTCAGCTGGAACAGGCTTTAAATACCATTAACCGTGCTCTAAAAAAACGTCCGAATGCGACTGGTTATATCCTGATGAAAGCCAATCTGCTGAATGCTCTTGGCGATCCAGAAGAAACCCTGCAATGGTATGAAAAATCCAGCCGTAAACACCGCAATAATCTGGATGTGCGTCTGGCCGAAGTCAAATATCTGGTCAAGCTGAACGAAGCGACTTTGGCGCTGAAAAAACTGCAAGACATTCTAAAAAAATGGCCAACGGCTGAAGAAGCCCTGTTCATTGCCGGACTGACCAGTATTGACTTGGAAGAATACGAGAAGGCCGAAAAACATCTGGTCGAACTGCGTTATTCTGCGCAGTATCAAAATGAAGCCTATTATTATCTGGCAGTGAATGCTGAACGCAAACAGCATTATGAAACCGCCAAAGCCTATTATCGTCTGGTCGATGGCAGTCTGTACACCGTCTCGCGTCGTAACATGATCTCGATTTTTGCCCAGCAGGATAAGCTGCATGATGCGCTGCGTTTCTTGACTCAGGAACGGGTGAATTATCCGCAACATGCCAGCTTTTTATATCTGGCCCAGGCAGATATTTTAACGCGTATGCAGAATAAAAAAGCCGCGATCCGCCTGCTAGAAGAAGCCAGCAAAAACCTGCCGGATGATCCGGAACTGGTTTATGCACAAGTGCTATTGCTAGATCCACATCAGGATCGCAACAAGCTGGATGAATTGCTGGCAAATTTACTCAAGATTGAACCGAATAGTCCGACCTATCTGAATGCCTATGCCTATACCCTGGCAATGCAGAACCGGCGTCTGGAAGAAGCGCGCCGCTATGTCGAACAGGCACTGGAATATGCACCGGAACAGGCTTCCATTCTGGATACCTATGGTTATATCTGTTATTTACAGAATGACTTTGCCACGGCTGCAGATGTCTTATACAAAGCGTATCAACTCAATCCAAGCGTGAAGATTGGGGTACGTTATGCGCGTTCGTTGTACATGAATGGTGATATACAACACTTCCATCAAGTGTTACAACAATTACAACAAAACCATCCAAATGACCCCGAATTAAAACAACTTAATTCGCTATTGTTAGCACCACAAAACCAAACGAGTTAATTCTTTTATGCGCAATTTAAGCCAATTGGGCTGCTGTGCCTTTGCAGCAACTGCTTTATTCTTAACTGGTTGTCAGCAGATGATCAATCCGCAAACGCCAGTGACGCCTTCTGTACAGGCAGATAATCAATTCCAGCTGCAAGGTAAAATTGGTGTGCGCACACCGCAACAGACCGGCAGTGCATTCTTTACCTGGGTACAACAGCAAGAAGAATTTGATATTGAGCTGAGTGGCATTTTAGGTGTGGGCAAAACCCAGATTTCCGGCACGCCCGGCCAAGTCACATTAAACAGTGCTAAAACAGGTGTGATTCAGGCGGCAAGTGCCGAAGAATTACTGCAACGCGCCACAGGCTGGCAAGCACCGATCAGCTATTTAGTGGACTGGGTACAGGCCCGCCCTGCGACAACGACTGCTAAATTGCAAAAAGATGATACACAGCGGATTAGCCAGATTATTGAACAGGGCTGGACGGTCGATCTCAATTACAATGCGCAGGCCAAAATGCCAAACCGCTTGATTTTAAAGCAGTCACTTGAAAATGGTGCGGAAAACCGTATTACAATGATCATTGAAAACCGTTAATTGACCTGATGTTAGCCCATGATGATTCGTGTTCCCTCGCCTGCTAAACTGAATTTGTTCTTACATATTACCGGTCGCCGTGAAAATGGCTATCACGAGCTGCAAAGTATTTTTCAGCTGATTGATCTGTATGACTGGCTGGAGTTTGAACAAACAGATGATCAACAGATCCAGATTGAAGGGCTGGCCTCAGTCGATCTGGAACAAAATTTAATCTATCGTGCGGTACAACTGTTGAAGCCCTATGCTCAAACACTGACCGGGCTAAAGATTCGTCTGGAAAAAAATATCCCGATGGGTGCTGGACTCGGTGGCGGTTCGTCGAATGCAGCCACCACCCTGATTGTGCTGAACCAGCTCTGGCAGTGCGGTTTAAATATCGAGCAACTGGCAGATCTCGGAGTCAAGCTGGGTGCAGATGTACCGATATTTGTACATGGTCGAAATGCCTGGGCTGAAGGCATTGGCGAACACTTAACATTCATAGACTTAGATCAAAAACAATTCATTGTGTTAAAACCTGACTGTTTTATCAGCACTCAACTGCTTTTTTCGCAAAAAGCATTGACAAGAGACACGAAGAGCACTAAATTTTGCGCCTATCAGCAAACACCATCTGATTTTGGAAATAACTTTGAGCCACTGGCTCGATCCTTATATCCTGAAGTCGATGAAGCGATGCAATATCTCGACCAGTTCGGTATTGCAAAACTTACAGGTACAGGTGCTTGTGTGTTTATTGAAGTCACTGAAAATCTGAATATCGAAGATATTCTTGCAAATGCACCATGTAAAGCTTACCTGGTCAACAGTTTACAAGAATCACCTTTAGTTCAGTTTAAAGTGTAGATAGGGGTATCGCCAAGTGGTAAGGCACCGGGTTTTGATCTCGGCATCCGTTGGTTCGAATCCAGCTACCCCTGCCATTTTCACCTGTAGATGTACTGTATTAGGGGTATCGCCAAGTGGTAAGGCACCGGGTTTTGATCTCGGCATCCGTTGGTTCGAATCCAGCTACCCCTGCCATCTTACAGTTCATCAAATTTAGGGGTATCGCCAAGTGGTAAGGCACCGGGTTTTGATCTCGGCATCCGTTGGTTCGAATCCAGCTACCCCTGCCATTTTCTCGAAAAAAGACAGAACACTCATTTGCTGTAAGACTGTTAATTTACCTTGACACTTTACCGTAAAAATATTAAAGTTCTGCCGCATTAGGGGTATCGCCAAGTGGTAAGGCACCGGGTTTTGATCTCGGCATCCGTTGGTTCGAATCCAGCTACCCCTGCCATCTATTCCCATATATCCCAACCGCCAAGGGTGCTTCATGCCCAATCTTGTCGTTTTTAGTGGATCTGCGCATCCACAATTCGCTCAAAAAGTCGTAAGTCACTTACATATTCCTCTAGGCGCTGCCTCTGTAGGTCAGTTCTCTGATGGTGAAATCGCTGTCGAGATTACTGAAAACGTTCGTGGTAAAGACGTATTCGTCGTGCAACCTACTTGTGCTCCTACTAACGATAACCTGATGGAAATCTTAGTCATGGCTGACGCTTTGCGTCGTGCAAGTGCAGGTCGTATTACTGCCGTGATTCCTTACTTTGGTTATGCTCGTCAAGACCGTCGTCCACGTTCAAGCCGTGTGCCAATTACTGCTAAAGTCGTTGCAGACATGCTGACGACTGTAGGTATTGACCGCGTTGTGATGATTGATCTTCATGCTGACCAGATCCAAGGTTTCTTCGATATCCCTGTAGACAACATCTACGGTACACCAGCGCTACTTGCTGACTTACGTCAGCAGTCACATCACAACCTGATGGTGGTTTCACCTGACGTCGGTGGTGTGGTTCGTGCACGTGCTGTTGCGAAACAAATGGGTGATATCGATCTTGCAATCATCGATAAGCGTCGTCAAAAAGCGAATGAATCACAAGTGATGCATTTGATTGGCGATGTGAAAGATCGTGATTGTGTCATCGTCGATGACATGGTAGATACTGCAGGCACTTTATGCAAAGCAGCTGATGCATTGAAAACTTTCGGTGCTCGCAAGGTTGTTGCTTATGCAACGCATCCAGTACTTTCTGGTAAAGCATTAGAAAACTTAAGACATTCTGTGATTGATGAGTTGGTGGTTTGTGACACCATCCCACTTTCAGATGAAGCTTTAGCACTGGGCAAGATTCGCCAGGTTTCCGTAGCCAGCATGGTTGCCGAAACGATTCGTCGCATTAACAACGAAGAATCTATTAGCGCAATGTTCGATTCTTATCTATAATAGAGCGCTGAATTTTCAAAGCCCTGCCATTTGGTAGGGCTTTTACTCACTAGACTGGTCGCAAGTCTGGTTCATTTAACTTAAATAGGATGTCTATCATGGCAAACTTCGTATTAAACGCAGCAGCACGTGAAGAAGCAGTTCAAGGGAAAGGTTCGAGCCGCCGCCTTCGTCTTCAAGCTAAAGTTCCTGCAATCATCTACGGTGGCGAAGCTGCTCCTGTAGCTGTTACTCTTGAGCTTCGTCAGCTTGTTAAATTCTTAGAAAATAACTCTTTCTTTGAAGAAGTTATCGAAATTGATGTAGACGGTAAAGTTGAAAGCGTGAAAATCCAAGCCTTACAACGTCACCCAGCTAAAAACACGCCTATGCACGCTGACTTTAAACGCGCATAAGTGTTAATGGTGTAATTAGTGTCAAATATTTCACTGATTGTTGGTTTGGGCAACCCAGGTTCTGAGTATGCCCAAACCCGCCATAATGCAGGGGCCTGGTTCGTAGAACGCCTTGCAGAGCAATATGGCATTACCCTCAAGAAAGACCCGAAATTCAATGGATTTAGTGGTCGTGGCAATATCGAAGGTCAAGACGTTCGTCTTCTTCTACCTACAACCTTTATGAACCTTTCCGGTAAAAGTGTTGTTCCTTTCGCCAAATTCTACAATATCGCACCTGAATCGATCCTGATTGCCCATGATGAACTGGATATGAATCCTGGTGTCATTCGCCTGAAAACGGGTGGTGGTCACGGTGGTCATAATGGTCTACGCGATATCGTGCCGCATATTGGTTCAAACTTCCATCGCCTGCGTATTGGAATCGGCCATCCTGGTGCCAAAGACCGTGTTTCTGGTCATGTGCTCAGTAAAGCGCCCAGCAGCGAACAAAAGTTAATGGATGATGCAATTTCACATGCGCTCGCACGTACCAAAATGCTGGTGAATGCAGAAGTACAGCAAGCCATGAATCAAATTAATGCCTATAAGCCGAACTGATCATTCAAAAATCGCTGGACAATTCCGCTTGTCAGAAAGATCATTTAAGCGCAAAATGCGCAAGCCTACCCACTTATCCAGTGTCGTAGAAATTGATTCAACCATATGATGATCAAAGTCTTAGTTCAACTCAGGGGACGCTAGCCATGCTATCTCGTTTATTAAAATGCAAAATTCACCGCGCTCACGTTACACATGCAGAATTACACTATGAAGGTTCATGTGCAATTGATGGCGTTTTGATGGATTTAGCTGGCATTCGCGAATACGAAGAAATTCATGTGTGGAACGTGACCAATGGTAAACGTTTTGCAACTTATGCCATTCGTGGTGAAGATAATTCAGGCATCATTTCAGTCAATGGTGGCGCTGCACATCAAGCCGATGTAGGCGATATCATCATTATTGCAACTTTTGGTGATTTCACTGAAGCTGAAGCAAATGCACATCAGCCACGCTTGGTCTATGCAAATCCAAACAATACCGTCAGCCATACTGCCAACTGTATTCCGGTACAAGTCGCTTAAGTCGATGCGACCAGATTCCCAAAGCTCGCACCTCGCGGGCTTTTTTATGGCCAGAATGACTAAATATAATTAACTGCCCTGCCGCCAGCTTTTAGAACTTTCACAATTTAGGGGCTTTAAATGGGAGTCAACAAGATTAACCAGTAAAGCCTTTCCATTTTCCTTAAGCTTAAGTTCGGCAAATTTGGCATTGCGATAACACGGCTCTAGGCCTTCGGCGAATAAAAAACTATTGGCCGCCGGATATAAAGCTTCAAAACTATTGCGTGGATTCTTTAACAGCAGTTTTGCGGAAGATGCCGGATGAACTTGTAACAGACGCGGATCAAAACTGCTTCGTATCACTCGTCGTTGTGCATCCAAGCGTACATAGCTCACGATCTGAGACCGATCTTTAAAATCCTGAATAGTGATATCTGAACCTGTTTGATTCAGGGCAGTTTCATCAGCATCTAGACCAGCAAAATGCAACTGATAGTTCAGCGCCATATAATCGCCCTGCAAAATCGAACGCGGATCGACGGGCGCCAACTTAACAAAAATACTCTGACTATTTCTTAAATGCCATTCATGCTGGATAATTAAGCCCACAAATAAGGCAATACTAAAAATACTCAGGTGTAGCACCCAGAACTTTTTCATGAGGCTACTCCTGTTTTCGACTGAAATTTCGGTGAGCTCAACACATAAGCCAGAAGCAAAACCAGCAGACCTGAAGCAAGGATACTGACACTCTTAAATAAAAAGCTGAGTCCCAGATTGTAATACAGCAACCATAACCAGAAGATCAGTAACAGAACCAATAAGGCCTGCATCAGTCGCTGTTGATTGACCATCGCCCAGGCCATAAGTACCAGAATGATGAAAATTTCAAAATAGCCCAGTGCAATCAGTAAAATGCCTACGGCAGGAATCAGCCAGAGTGGTGTCAGCGAAAATTGCTTCAGATGTATTCCGATAAAACTCAGCAGCCATACTGCGGGTAAAATATAGAAAACAATTGCTTCATCTATACCGCGCGGATGCAGTTGCTGCGCTACGCCAAATTGCAACAGACATTGAAAAATAGCCGTTGCTGCCAAAATACTGATCATCCACAGATTCACACTTTTGGCATAAGCTGAAGCAAGCCAGTGTCTTGCAGTGAGTAAAGCCACGGTCAGCACACTGTAATTCAACAGCATGATCCATGTGATCAGGCGATGGTCATGAGAAAATGGGTGCTGCTCGATTAAAACTGCAATTCCCAACGCATGAGCCAGTAATAACTGTAATAGCAGCACCAGCCAATGCATGCGATTCATGATACTTAGCAACGTAATACCGATTTGTATCAGCCAGATCAGCAATAAACTATCTGTCAACAATTCGGTATGAATCAGGACAGCAGCCTGACCGCAGACCCACAAACAATAAGCCAGTTGCCGCAGAAAAACTGAAGGCTTGCTATGAATCAGCCACCAGGCAATCCCGATAAAGATTAGCCCCATCAGGATGGATAAACTTTCCCAATAGGTCAGCAACAGCATGGCCAGTATCACACCAGCAATCCATGCGCCCAGCGCCAGTGGAATGACCGAAAACCGGCTCTGGGGTAACAGCTTTATCAGCAGCGCACTAATCGCCGCAAACCAGCCAAAGATGAGCAAAGCCAGCACCAATAAGCCTGCAGCTGAATTTTGCAAATATTGGTCTGTGAGATCAAAAATCAGAATGCTAAAACTCAGTGCCAGCCCTGCAACCAGCAAACTGGTTTCCAGCTGTTGCTGCCGAGTATAGAAATAAGTACTAAATAACAGTGCTAAGACCAGTACCGAAGCCAAATACCAGATCGAATTCGAGTCGATAAATCGAAACATGCTAAATACCGAAATGAGTACCACCACGGCAATCAACAGATAGCGCAAAACCGGATAATAGCGTAATGCATAGATCAGACTCAGTCCGGTCAACAGATTAAGACTGAGCAGATAGACAGTTTCAGCACGCACCAACCAAAAGCTTTGTTTAAAATAAAAATAAAGCGCCAGCTGGCTGACCACGCAAAATAATGCAAACACACCAATATTCGGTCGATACAGCCAAGGCAAAAGTAACAATGCCCAAAGCAAAAACAATTGATAACTGTCAGCACCGGTCTGATAAATCTGCCCAATCACCGCCAGACTTAAGCCCAGCATTAAACCGGATACAGTATCCAGACTTTGCCTTAACCTTTCTCGCGCAGCGAAATGCACACTCAGCAATGCCGAACCCAGCAATAAAACTTGCGGCATAAACAACTGGACAAATTTCGGCAGCATCCACCAGTTTGCTGCCAGCAGATACACAATACTGACAGCGATCAGCGCGAGTCCAATAATTTGAAGGATCTGAATAACAGCAGGTTGAATAAATAACAGCGGTGAGAATGGATGATCGGGCTTGGGTACTGTTTTAGACATGCTGATCTGTTCAATTTTTATTTGATTTTACCTTAGCATGATTTTTAGCGCATATGCCAGGCAGGAACCTTACAACTGTGCAGTACTTTTTTAAATCAGGATCTGATAAATGCCGTAAAGAGCAATGATCAGCAGAATGAGACCACACAAGGCCAGCAAATGCGGATACAACCGAGAACGGGATAAACGGTTAAAACCCAAATACACCACCGACAGGGTCAGGAAATCCAGTACGATCCAGCTCAAGGTTAAGATTATGAGACTCAAATCGAGATCAGATGTAATACCAATAAACTGCGGGAAAAAAGCCGCAAAGAAAATAATATCTTTGGGATTGGAAATACCGACCAGAAAACCCTGCTGAAAGCCGCCACGTACCGGAGATAACTTCTTTTGAGTTGACTCTGCTTGCTGGAAAATCACCTCCCGAAATATTTGCAGCCCCAGATAACCAATATACAGACAACCCAGCAACTTGATGGCATCCAGCCACTGTTCATTAATGACCAGCAAGCCTTTCAGGCTTAATATCGATAAAGCAATCAATATCAATGAAGCGAAATTGGTGCCAAAAATAGTTCTTAAAGCCGCAGCATAACCGCCTTTTAGACCGGCACTGGCCACCAGCAACATCACCGGACCAGGCGTGGCGATCATTACCACAACAGCCAGACAATACAAGAGATACTCACTGATATTCATGCTTTTCCCTCAGCTGTTGTTATTTTTCTGCATAAAAAAAGAGGACTTATTCCTCTTCCTGCAGATGAATCAGATGCTGACTAATGCCATCCGCCCGCAGAAAAGCCAGATCATAACTGGCAGTGGCCAAAGCCAGAATCCGGCGCTCAAACTCATCCCAGAGTGGACGTACCTGCTTATAATGAATCCCCAAACCACTATCATCGGTAAAATGCCGATTTTTTTCACAGAGCTTTAAAGCATGATACAGCTTACGTCCTTTGGAGGCATCGTCACGTAAACGTACCCGTTTTGACAGCACAAAGGCTTGAACCTTGACGATATCTGCATGTGGCAACAACGGCACTAAAATCTGATCCAGCTGTGCATCCAGACGCCGCCATACGGCATGATGTTGATCAGCGCCATAAGTGTTCCAGTGAATCACCTCATGATTGAAACGGCGGCAACCACGACATACCGCATCACCAAATACGGTCGAGCAACGCCCAGCACACGGGGTTAAAGACGCAATACGACGATCTGAACTCAAAACACACTCCAAAGATACTACAACTTCCAGTACCTGCATCACTGCATAAAACTTTACAAAATTCCGGGTCGGGCATGACTATACACGCTCTCCCCCATGAATTGAAGCCTGTTAAAAGGCAAGTGTTTTACTCGCTTATTCACTCGAATCACGCTAAAATATGCGCCTTTAAATTATCATGCTACGTTGGAGTATTCCATGAACGCTACTGTAGAACAGCTTGCACCTGTAGAACAGCAAGCGACCTCAGGTTGGGTTGTTGCCGCACTTTATCAATTCAAAGAAGTTCAAGATCCTGCCGATCTTCAACAACGTCTTTTAGACTTGGTAAAAACAATCAACCTTTGTGGAACACTCATTGTAGCGGGTGAAGGGATTAACGGTACGGTTGCAGGTGACCGTGCATCGATTGATCAAATTCACCAGTTCCTTCTCAATGAAGGCTTTGTTGAGATGGAATATAAAGAGTCAGACAGCTCTGACAAGCCATTTCGTAAAATGAAAATTAAATTAAAAAAAGAAATCGTGACTTTAGGAGTAGAAGTGAAACCACGTGATCTGGTCGGTCACTATCTTGATCCTCAGGAATGGAATGAACTGATTGCGCGTGATGACGTGATTCTGGTTGATACCCGTAACGATTACGAATACAAAGCAGGAACGTTCAAAGGCGCGATTGACCCGAAAACTGAAAGCTTCCGTGAATTCCCTGAATATGTGAAAAATAATCTGGAACAGCACAAAGACAAGAAAATTGCCATGTTCTGTACCGGTGGTATTCGCTGTGAAAAATCAACCTCTCTGCTTCTGCAAGAAGGTTTTACAGAGGTGTATCACCTGAAAGGCGGTATTTTAAAATACCTGGAAGAAACTCCGGCTGAAGAAAGTATGTGGGAAGGCGAATGCTTCGTATTTGATGGCCGTACAGCAGTAACACACGGTGTCGAAGAAGGTCAAAACACCAAATGCCATGCCTGTGGCTGGCCTTTGCTTCCTGAAGAAGTGGCGCTGCCAAGTTATGAACATGGTGTCTCTTGCGTGTACTGCATTGACAAGACCACAGAGAAACAAAAAGACGGTTTCCGTATGCGTCAGTCCCAAATTCTGGCAGCAAAACGTAAACGTCTCTAAGCCAGCCGCTTTGTAAGAAAATATATAAAAACCCTCTTCGGAGGGTTTTTTATTTACATAAAAATTACAACAGTAATAAAACTCTCACCAATTCATTACCAAGAACCTTATTTTTTTCCAAGCAAGATTGCTAGTCTATTGAAAAGTCTATCTTAAGCCAAGTCTTTCATTATTAACTTAAATTTTAAAATGAAAAGGAATATAACATGACCAGTTCACTTGCTCGAGATCCAGATAATCTGGTTCAGTTTCAACCCAAAGAGAATATAAAACAACAACGACTTCATCAGGTTAATGACGAGCTTGAGAGCCAGTCACATGTGTTTGTGGTCATCTTGGGAACTGTGATTGGCGCGATTTTAGCGCTGTTTATTGGTTATCATCTTAATACCAGTGTCATTCATTTTATGCTGCTGAGTGTTTTACCTGTCTGTTTGGCCTATGGCTTACGCAAAGTCTATATTTATACGCTGACACATAGCTGATTCTGCCTGCTCATTTATATTCCAAGACTTTACCGCATAAAAAATACTGCTTAGGATACAGGCAGTATTTTTTATTTTGACCATCTTATGAATTTAACTGAATGGATTATTTCCGTCATGGAACAACTGGGCTACTGGGGTATTGCCCTGCTCATGTTTCTGGATAATGTCTTCCCACCCATCCCTTCCGAAATCATTATGCCTTCTGCGGGCTATTCGGCCTCTCAGGGCGAGTTAATACTGGTCGGGGTGATCATGGCCGGTTGCATTGGCTCATTACTAGCAGCAGCCTTGCTGTACTGGGTGGGTTATAAATTCAATCACGATTCCATTTTCAAGTTTGTCGACCGTTATGGCAAATATCTGTTTATCAAATCCAATGATGTGAAAAAATCACTGAGCTGGTTTGAACATTATGGACATCGGATTGTGTTTTTTGGCCGCATGGTTCCTGCCGTCCGCTCACTGATCAGCATTCCTGCCGGCATGAGCCGTATGCCCTTCTGGAAATTCATGTTCTATAGCACACTCGGAACCATCATCTGGACCACGTTTTTGGCCTGTGTCGGATTTTACTTTGGTGAAAACCAAGAGTTGATGCAGCAAATTTTCAGTAAAGTCAGTTATGTGATTATTGCGATTGTTATAGTCATTATTGCCTGGGTTATCTACCGTAGACAGCAGCGTAAAAATCGTCCATCCTGAATAGACCTCAGCATGAAGGAGGCTAAAACGATGTCGCACTATCTTAAATATTTTGCCACCGTTTATCTTAGCTTGGTTCTATTCGTGGGCGTACTCATTTATGTATTCAATCTGGGCGCGATTCTCCTGATCCCGGCCCTGATCGCGTCGGCCTTTCTCAGTGCCCGATACTTTGTGAAGAGAGAACAACGTTTACCCAGCAAGGAAGAGAAAAGCAAACTGGTATGGGGTTCTACCATCATTGCGATTACATTTGGGTTTATTTTTATATTTGTTGTGATCTGGATGCATCCACAGACTGAAGCCATCTTCAACAACATGGCTTATACCGGAAGGGGCCCGAATTCATTTCTGATGGCCGCTGTGATTGCGGTACATGGTTTGATCTTTCATATTGCCTATAATGGCTATGCCCGCTACAGTCTGAGCAAACGGGTCGGTATTGAAAGAAAATAAAATCCCTTCGATGCTTTGATAAAAGTCCAAAGCTAAAAAAAGCACCGTGCGGTGCTTTTTTTATGAATTATTCTGGAGTGTGATACATCAGATACAATTCATTTAAGTTGTCTGGAATTTCTTCTGCAAGTTCGTCCATTAACTGGCCATTGCGACGGAAAGTTTCCATTTGCGGATCTTCATCATCAATGCCGCTGAAGACCATGATTGGCAGAGTTAAATCTACCAGTTGCTCTTCAAATTCTTCAGTAAACCAAGCTTCTTCGTTCAGGAACATGGCATCGACAAAGCCCACACTCCAGTCACCCAAGCTTGATTCGGTGTCTGCTTCTTCAATTTCAAATGGGAATGTAATCCCTTCTTCATTGGCTAAGCTTTGACGGATAGACTCTAACCATGCTTGTACCTGAGTGATGATTTCTGCAGGCACTTTCTTTTGATTGCTATCAAAAAGCTCGTCTAACCATTTGTCGAATTTTGGGCCTACTGCAATAGCACATAAGAAACCATGGGTTGCTGCGAAATCTAGACCATGTTCATTTTGGTCACCATCTAGATATTCACTCAACAGGTCTAAATCTAAAGCACTCATCTAACATCCAAACTTAGAAAACCGAAAGGTTTAGCATAGCATTTATTCAGGCCATGCTAAATCCGAATTCGTTAATCTTCGTCATCAAAATCGTCATCATCGTCGAAGTCATAGTCAAAATCTTTGAGTTCGCGTTCCAAGCGACGTTGTGAAAGTAAATCATCAATCAGACGACGTTTTTCCAACGACTCTTTAGCGCTCAGCTTGCTGGAAGCTTCATCGAAATTAACATCATCCTCACCGAAGCTATCATCTAGTTCAAAATCTGTAGAAGACACTAAAACTTCCTCATAGTGAAAAATGTAAATGGTTTTAGCGCTATTTATCTTGCCTAAAACCACAAGTCAAGTTTTATTTAAATTTTCGTATTTTAAAGTTGTAAATAGGGCTTTTTTTTAAGGACATTGTGTGACATGATATAATCCACCCTGCGTCCTTATGTTTTTTGACTACACATTTTTTGGTCAAATACACAGATGCCGGGGTTGGACTTGAAAATAACAAATTCATCCCCATCTTAAATTACTGAATTTCATTTTAAATATTTTATCAGACAGCTTGAACGCTGAATACTCTGATGAAATACGTAGGCTATTCACTAAATTTAATGAGCTTAAATCGTGCATAAGTTGTACGGTTTTTCCTGTCACAGATTCAACGAAGAGTAAGCAAAAGATGAGCGATATGACTTCCCCTACTTCACAAGTAGCGGCTCTGATTAGCCGAGGCAAAGAACAAGGTTACTTAACCTTCGCTGAGGTTAACGATCATCTGCCGGACTCCATCACAGAAAGCGAGCAGATTGAAGATATCATTCAGATGCTGAATGACGTGGGTATTCCTGTACATGATCGCGCGCCTGAATCTGATGATACGATGTTCGAAGATACTACAGAAGCTGCCGATGAAGTTGCAGAAGAAGAAGCTGCAGCCGTACTGGCCTCTGTAGAAAATGAGCCAGGTCGTACAACTGACCCTGTGCGTATGTATATGCGTGAAATGGGTACCGTTGAGCTTTTAACCCGTGAAGGCGAAATTAGCATTGCAAAGCGCATCGAAGAAGGTATTCGTGATGTTTTGCACTCGATTGCTTACTGGCCCAATGCGGTAGAAGTTGTACTCCAAGAATATAAAGATTATGAAGCGGGCGAACGCCGTCTTGCTGACCTGTTATCGGGTTATTTAGATCCTGAATCAGACGAAGAAATTCCTGAAGTACTCGAAGAAGAAGTCGAGATCGCTGAAGACAAGACTGATTCGAAAAAATCGACCAAAGATGTAAAACTGGACGATGATGAAGAGGAAGAAGCTGAAACTGAAGATGATTCAGAAGCTGATTCTGGTCCAGATCCTGAAATTGCCAAAGCGCGCTTCACTGAACTTGAAAATGCATGGTTGAATACCAAAACAGCCATCGAAAAACATGGTCGTGACAGCGAAGAATCTGAAGCTGCGCTGGAAGCACTGGCGACCGTATTCATGATGTTCAAATTCACGCCGCGTCTATTCGATATCATTTCAGAAATGATTCGTGGTACGCATGACCAGATCCGTGGTGCAGAACGTGAAGTGATGCGTTATGCCGTGCGCCGTGGTCGTATGGATCGTACCCAGTTCCGTACTTCTTTCCCGGGACAGGAATCGAATCCAGCCTGGTTAGATGAACAGATCGCGAAAACACCTGCAGACCAGAAAGCCTATCTGGAAAAAGTACGTCCCGATGTATTGGCCTTCCAGCAAAAGATTGCCGATATTGAAAAAGAGTTGGGTCTTGATGTTAAAGGCATTAAAGACATTGCCAAACGCATGGCCGTTGGTGAAGCCAAGGCACGTCGCGCCAAGAAAGAAATGGTCGAAGCCAACTTGCGTCTGGTGATTTCAATTGCGAAAAAATACACTAACCGCGGCTTGCAGTTCCTGGATCTGATTCAGGAAGGTAACATTGGCTTGATGAAAGCGGTGGACAAGTTTGAATATCGTCGTGGTTATAAATTCTCGACTTATGCAACCTGGTGGATTCGTCAGGCGATCACCCGTTCAATCGCCGATCAGGCACGTACCATTCGTATTCCGGTGCACATGATCGAGACCATCAACAAGATCAATCGTGTATCGCGTCAGCTTCTTCAAGAAATGGGGCGTGAACCGACACCTGAAGAGTTGGGCGAACGTCTGGAAATGGATGAAGTCAAAGTACGTAAAGTGCTAAAAATCGCCAAAGAACCGATTTCGATGGAAACACCGATCGGTGATGATGAAGATTCGCATCTGGGTGACTTCATTGAAGACAGCAACATCACGTCACCAATTGATGCTGCGACTTCAGAAGGCCTGAAAGAAGCGACACGCGAAGTTCTGGAAAACCTGACTGAACGTGAAGCCAAAGTTCTGAAAATGCGTTTTGGTATCGACATGCCGACCGACCACACCTTGGAAGAAGTGGGCAAACAGTTTGATGTGACACGTGAACGTATTCGTCAGATTGAAGCTAAAGCGTTACGCAAGCTTCGCCATCCATCACGTTCAGAGCACTTACGTTCATTCCTTGAGAATGACTAAGCGCTTCATCGGATCATTCTGGCTTGAATATGCGGGAAACTCCCCCATAATATGAACCAGTAATACATAGACCAAAATACCTGCAACTTGCAGGTATTTTTCATCAAGAGGTGTCCGCTATGACCGACATGACAAATCGCCTGCCATCACGCGAATTACAAGAACATCTTTGGGTGTTCCCGATGGACTATCCTATCAAGCTGATTGGTCTGGCTGGTGCAGAACTGCATCAGGCTGTGCATGATATTATTGTCAAGCATTTTCCTGACTTTGACACCAACAGCATGACGGTAACACCTTCACGTACCGGTAAATATCATTCCATTACTGCACAGCTTCGTTTTGAAGAAGTTGAACAAGTGCATGCCATCTATGCCGACTTGGCAGCCTGCCCGCTGATCAAGACTGCACTTTAAGATCAAACTGCTTCGGTATAAAAACACGCTGACTGGCGTGTTTTTTTATGCCCATCTATTTATCCTGATCAATTTAACTGGATAGCACCCTATCCGCTTATGAAATCATTATAATGATCCATTGTATGATTCACTTTGCTAAGGACACGCCCTGTGACTGATGCGGTTCAAAAACCTGCTTTGATTATCCGTCAATATAATGACCTGACCCCCTATGAAGAGCGTTTTCTGGAAATGAAAAGCCTGACAGAAAACCGTGATGAACACACCCCGGATGAATTGTGGATTTTGCAGCATCATGATGTACTGACCCAAGGTCAGGCCGGTAAACCGGAACATATCTTGATTCCCAGCCATATTCCGGTCATTCAGACCGACCGCGGTGGTCAAGTGACCTGGCATGGTCCTGGTCAGCTTGTCGCCTATTTTATGTTTGATCTGAACCGCTTGGGCTGGAATGTACGTACCTTGGTGTCTTATGCCGAAAACCTGATGATCGAACTCTTACAAAAATATAAGATCAAAGCCTATGCCAAACCAGATGCACCTGGCGTCTATGTCAATGAACGTAAAATCGGCTCACTGGGTTTTAAAATTCGTAAAGGACGCAGCTATCATGGTCTTGCGCTGAATATTGATTGCGATCTGAGCGGTTTTCACACCATTAATCCGTGCGGCTATGCAGGACTGGAAATGGTACGTATCCATGATTTAGTCAACAACCCGCCGAAATTTGCAGACTTATGTCTTGAGATCATTGAAACTTTAAAAAACAGCGGTTACTTTAAAGACGTGACCGTCGAGCAAAGATAAAGCCTTTGCATTTTAATAACAAATAAATTAGAGTATTTACTCTAAACCAATAATATTGAGATAGGGATCATCACGTGATTGCAACTAAATCCGTAAAACCCGCTTTGCAGCTTGCCTATGTCAAACTCATGATGGATGTGATTGGCCGCGGTCTGGTCATGGCAAGTCAGGTGGATGAAGAAATCAAACAGGAAGTTGCCCAATTTCCAGTCCATTTCACTCTTTCCATGAAAGTCTTTCCGCATGGCCCAGCCTTTGTGGCGCGGGTCACTGAGGACAAGCAATTGGAACTGGTGAAAAATCTGGAAAAAGCACCTGATCTGACTATTACCTTTAAACATCTGCACCATGCTTTTTTAGTTTTTTCCTTTCAGGAAAGCACCTCTCAAGCCTTTGCCAATGACCGCATGATTGCCGATGGCGATATTTCCAATGCCATTCGTCTGGTGCGTTGTCTAAATAAAATGGAAGCACTGATTTTGCCTAAACTGGTGGCGCAACTGGCTGTCAAAGAATATCCAAGCAATCTCAGCCTCAAAGAAAAACTAAGCGAAGCGAGCAGTATTTATCTAAAAATCGCTCAATCTTATTTAAAACGGAGTGTATAACATGGCTAAACCTTATTATGAATTTTTCTGTCCGGTCAAAGTCATTGCCGGGTATGCCGCGTTAGAACATATTCCGTTTGAACTTGCGACTTTAGGTGCAAAACGTCCACTCATCATTACCGACAAAGGTGTACGCGCCAATAATCTGCTGGCACCGATTGAAGCAGCATTTGAAATGGCGGATGCTGCAATTGTAGCCATTTTTGATGACGTACCACCCGATTCTAGCTTGGGTACAGTACGTAGTGCGGCGAAACTGTATCGTGAAAATCACTGTGATGCGATCATTGCTGTGGGCGGCGGTTCAGTCATTGATACCTCCAAAGCAACTAATATTCTGGTCTCTGAAGGCGGTGATGACCTGCTTAAATATTCTGGTGCCCATAACCTGCCTAAGCCGCTGAAGCCATTTTTTGTGATTCCAACAACTTCGGGGACAGGCTCAGAAGTCACCATGGTGGCCGTCGTCTCAGATACTGAGAAGAATGTTAAAATGCCTTTCGCATCGTATTATTTGATGCCGCATGCTGCGATTTTAGATCCGCGCATGACCCAGACTTTGCCGCCGCATTTAACCGCCATGACCGCAATGGATGCACTGACCCATGCGGTCGAAGCTTATACTTGCATGGCAGCCAATCCAATCTCAGATGCTTATGCCACCGCAGCAGTCAAGAAGATCAGTAGCCATCTATTCAATGTGCTGGATAATCCCAATGATGCGCAAGGCCGTCTGGAACTGGCTCAAGCATCGACCATGGCCGGTATTGCATTTTCTAACTCGATGGTCGGGATTGTGCATTCACTCGGTCATTCACTGGGTGCAGTGGTGCACTTGCCGCATGGTTTATGTATGAACCTGTTCCTGCCGTATGTGCTGGAATACAACAAAGAGGTCAATGGTGACAAGATTGCTGATCTGTTGCTACCTTTGGCAGGTGCCGATATTTATGCACAAACCCCCGCACATTTACGCGCAGACAAAACCATTGCCACTATTCTGACCATGCGAGATCGGATTTATAGTCTGACCAAACTGCCACGTACATTACGTGAAACCGGCAAGATTTCTGAAGCGCAGCTGGATGAAGTGGCAGAGAAAGCCCTGAACGATGGTTCCATCATTTATAACCCGAAAGAAGCCACCCTGGAAGATTTAAAATCTATCTTAAAAAAGGCTTGGTAATTACTGAAAAATAAGCCAATATAGCGAAAATTAAAGCCTGATGTTTTTTTTAGACATCAGGCTTTTATCTTGCATAAAGAAATCATTGCGTTAATTTGAATAGCATACTTTATGCACCTCAAAAGTCAAAAAAATAGCTAGCAAAAGCCCTTCTTTTCAAGTAGATTGGCGGGCTTTTATAGAAAACTGTAGGGGGGATCGTTCGTCTCAAACGATCCTTATAAATATGACTGATCCTTGATCAACGATTAAGAGGATAACGCCGTTGACTAATATCTCTGGGACTCAATCGGCAGCTAAACTGCAAAAAACGCTGGGACTCTGGCACATCATTATTATTGGTTTGGCTTATATTCAACCCATGACCTTGTTTGATACATTCGGTCTGGTATCTGAAGAAAGTAACTTCCACGTTCCCACCTCTTACATTTTTGCGCTGATTGCAATTTTGTTAACCTCTTTGAGCTATGGTCATATGATTCGTCGCTACCCTTCTTCGGGTTCGGCCTATACCTATGCGCAAAAATCCATTCACCCGAATGTGGGTTTCATGGTGGGATGGTCATCTTGGCTCGATTATTTATTGTCGCCAATGGTCAACATCATTCTTGCCGTCATTTACCTAGAAGCCCTGTTCCCTGATATCAATCATTGGGTTTGGGTCGTGGTATTGACTGCATTCATGACTGGCATCAATTTACGTGGTGCGCGCTTTGTAGCGAACTTCAACAGTATGATCGTGTTCGTGCAGTTGATTGTCATTGCCGTATTTACCTGGATGGTCTACAGCAAGTTACAGGCTGGCTTTAATGCGGATGGTCCAATCACAGCTGAGCAACGCTATCAGCTCTGGAGTCTGGAACCGTTCTGGAATGAATTAACTTCAGTAGGCGCCCTGATTACTGGTGCGACTTTACTGTGCTTCTCTTTCACTGGTTTTGACTCTTTAAGCTCGCTGGCTGAAGAAACCAAAGATACTGAAAAAACTTTGCCTAAAGCGATTTTCTTGACCGCTTTAATTGCCGGTATTATTTTCATTATCAGCACTTACTTCATGCAGATTTACTTCCCGAACAATCCAGGTTCATATTTCCAGAATATTGCTGAAACTCAGCCGGAAATTTTGATGCTGGTGGGTGGGTCCTTGTTCCAGGCTTATGTACTTGGTTTTGCAATCATTACCGTCATGGCATCTGGGATTTCTGCACATGCAGGTGTATCTCGCTTAATGTACGTCATGGGCCGTGATGGCGTGATCAACAAGAAAATCTTTGGTCATATCAGTCCGAAAAACTACACACCGTCATACAACATTATGATTGTCGGTGCTGTAGCCTTAACAGCTGGCTTCATGGATCTTGATTTTGTGATTTCACTGATCAGTTTCGGTGCATTGACGGCGTTCAGTTTCGTAAACTTGTCTGTCATTTCACGCTATGCTTTACGTGATGGTCGTACCAAAACTGCGAAAGAAATTCTGAACTTTGTAGTGGTACCACTTGCAGGTTTCATTGCAGTATTTGCCTTATGGCTCGAAGTTGATCAAACCTCATTGAAATATGGTCTGATCTGGGCATTTGGCGGTATCTTGTACCTGGGTTATAAAACCAAAGGTTTCAAGCATCCTGCACCTCAGCACAACGAATTTGACGATAAATAATATCGTTCCGGTTCAAATAAAAAAGGCGCTTTAAGCGCCTTTTTTATGTTTTTGATTTTACTTAGGATAAACGACAATCAAAACCCATTTGGGTATTGACCCGATTATTTTCATAGCCCAGTTTTTCAATGAACAGACTTCTATTCGACAATAATTTTTGCTCTTCCGGATTTAGTCTGGCTTTATTCTTGACCGCCAGCTGATACATTTCATTGACCACATCCTGAAAAATATCACAAACTTCCTGACGTTTGGTCTGCTTCAATTTACGTCCACGCCAAGTCCATTCAAAATCATCGGAATTCAGACTCTGTCCCCAGTTATCGATCCGCGCATCCAAGCGTTTTTGCATGTCAGCCAATCCTTGCTGTATTTCCGCTTGCGTAATTGGCTGAACTTGTTGCGTTTCCCCCATTACATCACTTGCTTCTTGCGCACCGAGGTGTAAAGCAGTCATTCCAATACAACAGGCCAAGGCAAATTTTAATATCGGCTTCACGCGTATATCCTTCTTATTCCAATCAGTTGTCTCTCTCTATCCTAGCAAATAAAAAAGCCACCCAAAGGCAGCTTTTCAAATTATTGTAAATTTAAGCTTAGAGCGCTTTAAAACCCTGCTGACGCCAGGCTTCATATACAATCACTGCCGTGGCATTCGAAAGGTTTAAACTACGAGAGTTCTCTGCCATCGGTAAACGAATCCAGTGCTGCTGCGGGAACATCATCCGAACATATTCAGGCAGACCACGCGTTTCCGGCCCCATCAACAATGCCACAGGACGGTTCAAGTCCGAGGTATGTGGCGTTTCAGTCCCTTTGGTGGTCAGTGGATAGACCGCATCCAGAGCAATGCCTTTGCTTGCCAGATCGGCCAGACAATCTTCGATAGTGTCCCAAATCTGCATACGTGCATATTCGTGATAATCCAGACCGGCACGTCTCAGTTTTTTATCATCCAGTTCAAAACCCAGTGGCTTGACCAGATGCAACTGTGCTCCCGTATTGGCACACAGACGAATAATATTGCCTGTATTTGCAGGAATTTCGGGCTCATATAAAACAACGTGGATCACTTATTTCTCACTTTATACATTTCATTCAGATATAGCTTTCAACTTATAGATCAAACAGCAACATCAGTGCTGTTATCTAGATACAGCTTTTTCCTGTATTCGGACCATGAGATTAATCGTCATATCCTTTTATTCAGGTGTAATTTTCGTCTTGCATTCAGACAAAGAGTATCAACTATTGCTATCCTCTTACTCAGGCACAGCCTTCGTCTTGCGGTCAAACCAAGAAACAACTTTTGCTTATCCTCTTACTCAGGCATGGCCTTCGTCTTGCGGTCAAACCAAGAAACAACTTTTGCTTATCCTCTTACTCAGGCATGGCCTTCGTCTTGCGGTCAAACCAAGAAACAACTTTTGCTTATCCTCTTACTCAGGCATAGCCTTCGTCTTGCGCTCGGGCAAAGCAGTGCTTTGCTTATCCTCGCTCATGCCATTGCAGTTGTTCACGCAAGCGAACCACTTCACCAATAATGGTTAAAGTCGGTGCCTGAATTTGATGCTCAGACACTTTGGAGGCGATGTCGGCAAGGGTTCCCACCACAACTTTTTGCTCAGGAGTCGTGCCTTTAGAGACCAGTGCCACCGGCATATCTGCGCGTTGACCATGGGCTATTAATTGCGCACAGATTCTTTCCAGTCCCACCAGTCCCATATACAGCACCAAGGTCTGGTTTTCATAGACCAGCTCACGCCAAGGCAATTCAGGCGAACCTTCTTTTAAATGACCTGTCAGGAAACGCACACTTTGTGCATAATCCCGATGCGTTAATGGAATACCGGCATAGGCGGAACAACCTGAAGCTGCGGTAATACCCGGCACCACCTGAAAAGTAATACCTGCCGCAAACAGTTCTTCAATTTCTTCGCCGCCACGCCCAAAGATGAAAGGATCACCGCCTTTCAGACGACAAACCCGCTTGCCTTCACTGGCATATTTGACCAATAAAGCATTAATCCCATCTTGTGGAACTGCATGATTGGAACGCGCCTTACCAACATAGATTTTTTCCGCATCACGGCGACACAGATCCATAATCGGTTCAGACACCAGGCGATCATAAATCACCACATCGGCTTGCTGCATCAAACGTAAAGCTTTCAGGGTCAACAGTTCTGGATCACCTGGACCTGCACCCACCAGATAGACTTCACCTTTCGGCTGTTGCCACTCTTGTAATGCTTGCTCGATCAGACGGTCTGCTTCAGCCATATTGTCATTAAACACCTGCTCTTTCAGCGGACTGGCGTACAGATCTTCCCAGAAAATACGGCGCTGATCCGGATTGACAATTTTTGCTTTAACGCGACTGCGCCATTTGCCTGAAAACTCAGCCAGCTTGCCCATGCCATGTGGAATCGTCGCTTCCAGTTGAGTCCGAATCTGGCGTGACAACACCGGCGACGTGCCATTCGATGCCACCGAAATCACCAGCGGTGAGCGGTCAATAATCGCAGGCACCATAAAACGGCAATGTGGCGGATCATCAACACTGTTGACCAGTACATTTTCAGCTTCGCACAGCTCGAAAACCTGACGATTCACATCAGCATCATCTGTTGCTGCAATCACTAAACGATAATGACGTAAAGGAATCTGTGTACTGAATGGTGCCTGATCATATTGCCCTTGAGACTGCTGAACAATCCCAAGTAAATTGGCATCAATTTCAGGGGCAATGACATGAATCACTGCTCCGGCTTTTGCTAATAATACCGCTTTACGGTAGGCAATATGTCCACCACCGACAATCAGACAAGGTTGCTGTTGCAACTTTAACGAGATTGGAAAGATATCCACGAACTACCTCAAAATTTTAAATCTGATTGTCTATGCAATTTTCATGCACATTTAGCGATGCTGATATCAAGCATTAGTCGATATAAGTCGCACCACCCATATATGGACGCAATACTTCAGGAATCTCAATCGAACCGTCTGCACGCTGATAGTTTTCCATCACTGCAAGCAAGGTACGACCAACCGCCAGACCCGAACCATTCAAGGTATGTACAAATTCAGTTTTTTTCTGGTCGGCACGGTAACGCGCTTTCATACGACGCGCCTGGAAGTCACCCATGTTTGAACATGAAGATATTTCACGATAAGTATTCTGGCTTGGCACCCAAACTTCAAGATCATAAGTCTTGGTCGCGCCAAAGCCCATATCACCGCCACAAAGGATGATCTTACGGTATGGCAGACCTAATGCTTGCAAGATACCTTCAGCATGGCCGGTTAAATCTTCCAGTGCCTGCATAGACGTTTCAGGTTTAACAATCTGAACCATTTCCACTTTGTCGAACTGGTGCTGACGAATCAGGCCACGGGTATCACGGCCATAAGACCCTGCTTCACTACGGAAACATGGGGTATGTGCTGCATATTTTAATGGCAGACGATCTGCATCAATGATTTCATCACGCACGAAGTTAGTCACTGGCACTTCAGCAGTTGGAATTAAATAGAATTCTTTTTCGCCTTGAAGTTTAAACAGATCTTCTTCAAATTTAGGCAACTGACCTGTGCCACGTAATGAATCCGCATTCACCAAATACGGTACATAAGCTTCAGTATAACCATTCTGGTCTGTATGCGTATTCAGCATGAACTGTGTCAATGCACGTTGTAAACGCGCCAATGGGCCTTTCAAAACACTGAAACGAGAACCGGTTAATTTGGTTGCGGTTTCAAATTCCAGACCGCCCATCATTTCACCGAGGTCAGTATGGTCTTTGATCTCAAAATCGAATTCACGTAGTGTACCCCATTTCAGGATTTCCACGTTATCGCTTTCGTCTTTGCCTTCAGGCACAGCTTCATCTGGCAAGTTTGGAATAGACAGTAATTTTTCTTCAAGCTCCGCTTGCAGTTCAGCCAATGCTGCTTCAGCCGCTTTGATTTCATCACCAATCGCAGACATGCGTGTCATGATTTCAGAAGCATCACCGCCTGCCTTTTTAATTTGACCGACTTGTTTTGCACCGGCATTACGTTCAGCTTGCAGTGTTTCTGTCTTGGACTGAATTTCTTTACGGCGCGCTTCTAGGGAGGCCCACTCTTCAACATTGAGTTGAACACCACGTTTTGCCAAGGCCAAATTTACAGCCTCAATATTGTTTCTGAGTAATTTCGGGTCGATCATAATCAATCTTTGCAGAAGAAAAAAACTGGCTATAGTGTAAGCTCTTAACATCAAAAAATACAGTGACTACGACCCCAGCTGTGCCTTATTAGCACAATATTTAGGAAGTCTTGGGCTGTAAAATGGCTAAATATTCAGGCCAAATCACTTCACCCAAATCTGCATAGGACACTTTTAATTCAGGCGTTCCTGCTGCTTTAGAAGTTAATTCACCTGCCGGGTACACCAACACCAGACCCGACCTGTCAAAATAATAGTTATCACTCAGTTTTAACTGCTGTGCTTGTATCCCCTGTGTGCGTAGCCATCGAGTATTGGTTCGATATATCACATTGAGTAGTTTCTACTCACCGCCCTTTAACATCAATTGATGCAAAGCCAGACGCTTTTTCTGTTTCATATCAAAATTGATATATTCCACATGTTCACTTGATGCAGTGTGATTCTTCACCAGATTGGAACTTATTAAGGCAAAAGTCGCCAGATGATCACGCTGAGCGATAAATACTACCTTGATAAAACGCTGATCCAGATAATAGGGCTCATCGGCCTTTTTAGGATTTTTCTGAGTCACTTTGGTGAATGCAACCGGCTCGGTATCCCGAATACGCGCTATAAAATATTGATCAATCCAGTCGAGATTGGTATCCACCGTTTGTAGATCGAAGCGTACACAGCCTTCTATTTCACACACCACTTTGGCCACCCCTTTGACGAGAATACTCTTGGTTTCAATCTGCACCCACGGATCTGTTTGGGTAAGCGTTGCAACTGAATTGGATGGCGGCTGACAGCCCAACATATATACAGTGATTAATAAGACAGCATAAATTTCAGCAGTTTTAAACAGATTGATCTTCATCCTGAGCTCCCAAAATTTTGCAATTTCATTGACTCGACTTTTATTTATTTTAAGATGCTCTCTTGTCTAGATATAGCTGAACCTTGTAGCCTGCTCAAAACAATCATGATAATCGGCAATAAAAAAGCAACCTGAATCGGTTGCTCTTTGGTTTACTTGATACTTCTGATTATTGATCAATAATGTCCGTACCTTTTGGCGGGGTAAAGTTAAAGGTAGAAGCCGGAATACTGCTATTCACTTTCACATTACTAAACTTAATATTTGTAGTTTGGCCAAGTGAATCCTGCAAGATCATCAAGCTAGGTGCCTTGTTTGCACCAAAACTGATGGTCAGGCTCTCAAAGACACCATCGGTATTTTTAGGATACAGTGTGTAATAGGTTTTCCCCTTATTCGGCTGAGTGACCCGGTAAGACTGCATAATCTGACTGGTATTTCCTGACAGAAGCAAAGCCGGTGTATTGGCAACTTGCTCATCCAGATTTTGACGAACCGCTTGCTGCAAATCCGGATCATAAATCCATACTGTTTTACCAGTCGTTGTAATGGTTTGCTTCGATGGTGCGGTCGTTTCCCAATAGAATTTACCCGGACGCTCGACTTTCATCACCCCTTTAAAGGTTTGATTCATATGTTGTGCGCTCAAGCCTTTTTTCTGGGTTGCTCTCGGATTGGTCACCTTGGTGCTTTGCTCAAAATTTGCCGTCATGCTACGTACATAATTCAGCTGCTTCACCAGACTGGCAGTTGCCTGTTGCTCCGACGCTGCCACAGGTGCAGCAAACACGGTTGTACTCATCACCGGTGCTAAAGTCACTGCACCCAGAGCCATAGCACAGACGGTTTTACGAAGCATATTCATAATTTCACCTTTATATTTTGCGTCATCGCAATTTATTTGATGTCTCATCTTAAACGAAAATTAAAAGCTAAAATGATAGAAAATAAGAACTTTTGTATGGTTATTAATTCGAAATCTATTTTTTTGTTCATCATGATGAAGATTTCAGCCGTTTTTTTACATAAGCTGGATCAGGCGTTCATTACAGTCAATTTTCAGGCATAAAAAAGCCCACAGAAACTGTGGGCTTTTTTTCTATCTCAGCGAATTACGCTTCAACAGATACGTAGCGACGACCGAATTGGCCTTTCACTTCGAATTTGATTACGCCGTCAGCAGTCGCAAACAAAGTATGGTCACGGCCCATACCTACGTTTTGACCAGCGTGGAATTCAGTACCACGTTGACGAACGATAATGTTACCAGCAGTCACAGATTGACCGCCGTACATTTTAACACCTAACATTTTAGGATTCGAATCACGACCGTTTTTAGTCGAACCACCGGCTTTTTTAGTTGCCATGTCTATTTACTCCTCGTAATTAGCCTGAAATAGCTGTAATTTTCAACTCAGTGAACCATTGACGGTGACCTTGTTGTTTACGGTAGTGTTTACGACGACGCATTTTGATAATGCGGATTTTGTCGTGACGACCATGGCTAACTACTTCAGCAGTTACAGTAGCGCCAGCAACAACTGGAGCACCGATTTGAATGCTTTCACCGTTTACAAGCATCAATACGTCATCAAACGTAATAGTTGAGCCAGTTTCAGCTTTCAATAATTCTACTTTAAGGGTTTCACCCTCGATTACACGGTGTTGTTTACCACCGCTTTGGATTACTGCGTACATAATGTACTCCAAACAAGCCCGTGTCGTCGTGCCGATAAAGGAAGATATCGATCTTAAGACGTACGCCACTGGGGGATATCTAAGGGCGAGGATTTTAAGGGATATTCAAAAAAACAACAAGCCATTTTACTGAAATAATAATGGCGAGTATGTGCTAATTATTTAACACTTAAATAATTTCTATCAAATCAGACACTCAAGATATATTCAGCAACAAAATAATACAGCAGAAATTTGGCCAGTTTGATTAATATACTCAGCCTGATGAAGAGAGCGATATCGCTGACCTTTCCTGATTTTTTGTAGCGCAGAATATAGATCGAATCTGAATAAGATCTATAAAAAGCTGATTTTTAGTGGAGTTTATGCATTTCTTAGGTTTCACTCATGTTATAAATTGTTAAACTACGACCTGCGATTTACCAGACTAGAGGTTTTCTTTCACATGACCATCGACTTTAAGCAAGACATTCTCGCTCCTGTTGCTAACGACTTTGCTGCGATGGACACATTCATTAATGAAGGAATTACTTCAAAAGTTGCACTGGTGATGGCCGTCAGCAAACATGTGGTCGAAGCGGGTGGCAAACGCATGCGCCCGATTATGTGTCTTCTGGCTGCCAAGGCTTGTGGTGCTGAAGATTTAGAACCGCATCGCAAGCTGGCCGCGATTATTGAAATGCTGCATACGGCGACGCTGGTGCATGATGATGTGGTCGATGAATCTGGCCTGCGTCGTGGCCGTCCGACTGCCAATGCGACATGGAATAACCAGACTGCTGTTCTGGTCGGTGACTTCCTGATTTCACGTGCATTTGATCTGCTGGTCGATTTAAACAATATGGTCTTGCTGAAAGATTTCTCGACCGGCACCTGTGAAATTGCTGAAGGTGAAGTGCTGCAATTGCAATCCCAGCACCAGCCAGAAACCAGTGAAGCGACTTATTTAAATATTATTCATGGTAAAACGTCGCGCCTGTTTGAACTGGCGACAGAAGGCGCAGCGATTCTGTCGGGGAAAGATGAATTCCGTGACCCTTTAAAAACTTTCGCCGGTCATTTCGGCAATGCCTTCCAGATTATTGATGACATTCTAGATTACACCTCCGATGCAGAAACCCTCGGCAAAAATATCGGTGATGACCTGATGGAAGGCAAACCTACCCTGCCATTGATTGCTGCGCTAAAAAATACCTCCGGTGAGCAGCATGAAATTATCCGTCGCAGTATTGCCACTGGCGGTACAGAACATCTCGATCAAGTCATTCAAATTGTCAATGCATCTGGGGCACTGGACTATTGCCGTCAACGTGCGACTGAAGAAACGGAAACCGCCATTCATGCCCTGCAGGCATTACCTGACTCTGAGTATCGTCAAGCTCTGATTAATCTGGCCAAACTGGCCCTACACCGAATTCAGTAATCTTTAAACTCGCCTATGCATATTAATTTTCTTGATCTTTTCCAAAACATGCAGCATCAGCTTGAGCAACCTCAGGCGGTGCTGGATGAAAATCTTCTCATTGAACTGATTGAAAGAATCAGACCGGAAGACAGCAGAAATACCGAAGAAATCGAAGCAAAGTTCAATGCATTTATCCAGGCTTTATTATTGACGCCGAATGCAGTTTCAGCATTACAGACCTTTACCCTGCGGATCATTAACCGTTATAAACAGACCAGTCTGTTTTCCGATACCGGTATTTTGTCTCTGGATGGTTTCTGGAATCAGCTCAATCAACGTATTGGCGCGCATATCCTGCCAGTTATTCCGGATCATCAGCAATTACAAGAATTATTTCGCAAGGTTTTTTATCAGCCGACCGATAAATACTGGCTCGACTATTTTGATGAAGATGACTGGCAACGCTTATTTTCAGTTCTCAATCAGGGTCACTCCAATCAGCCTGAAAAGACCCGCATTAAAGATCAACTGATCAAGGCACTGACCATTTTGTCGTATCGGATCAGTGGTATTGGTCTGCATCCTGAATTTATTAATGCACAGCCGGAACTGATGGAATATGAATCTCCTTTTCTGGTGCAGAACCGTGAGATTAACGAATTTATTCAGGAATACAAAAAACGCTATAACACGGTCACACTGGTCGATTCGATCACCCCGCCAGATGCTTCGCAAGCACTGGTGATGCTGGAACAGTGTCATGATGTCGTGGCAAAAATTCGCCGCTCTACCAAACGGATTGGGGTCAGCGTGAGTCTGACCTATATGCTGGCACTGCTGGAGCAGTGTCTGGAGCGGGTTGAAATCCTGCTCAACATGGTCATGGACGAGGATGACCTGCGCTACCAGTCCATCGGCCTGTTTATTGCAGATATCACTGAAGCGATTTATAGCGAACGCAGTGTACGTGCCCTGCTGGCGACCAACAGTGAACTCCTGGCCTTGCAGGTGACTGAGAATGCCAGTAAAACTGGCGAACACTATGTCAGTACTGACAAAAAAGGCTTTCTGGCCATGTACAAATCGGCCGCCGGTGCAGGTGCAATCATCGCGACGATGGCCACCCTGAAAATCCTGATGACACGCCTGAGCATGGCGCCTCTCATGCAGGCCTTTAGCTATAGCATGAATTATTCGCTGGGTTTTATGCTGATTCATGTGCTGCATTTTACCGTGGCGACCAAACAGCCAGCGATGACAGCCGCTGCACTGGCGGCCACAGTCCAGCAACGCAAAGGCTCAAAAATGGCGCAAATTGCCGAGCTGGCTGCGCTGATTGTGAATATTATCCGTACCCAGTTTGTGGCAATTCTGGGCAATATTTCGATTGCCATTCCGGTGGCGGCATTGATTACCTTAATGTGGGACGTTGCTCTGCATGAACCCTTAATGAATCATGCCAAGGCAACCAAAACCTTACATGACCTGAATCCCTTTACCTCTTTGGCGATTCCGCATGCTGCGATTGCCGGGGTATGTCTGTTCCTGTCCGGGTTATTGGCCGGTTATTTTGACAATATGGCCGTCTACCGCAAGGTAGGCCCCCGCCTGAAAGCCCATATACGTTTATCGCAATTGATGGGACAGGAACGGTTGTACCGGTTTGCAGATTATATTGAACGTAATCTGGGAGCGCTGGCAGGTAATTTCATGTTTGGCATCATGCTCGGCAGTATGGGCACCATTGGTTTTATTCTGGGGTTGCCGCTCGATATCCGGCATATTGCCTTTGCCTCGGCCAACTTTATTCAGGGCCTGATCAATATTAATGGCCCGGATATTGGCTTGATTGTGGTGTCTTTCCTCGGTGTGTTGTTGATTGGCCTGACCAACTTATTTGTCAGTTTCAGTTTGACCATTATTGTGGCCTTACGTGCACGACGGGTGCGTTTTGAACAGTGGAAACCGTTGGCAAAACTGGTCATGACTCACTTCCTGACCCGGCCAAGTGATTTCTTCTGGCCCCCCAAGCAAAGCATTGAAATTGACGAAAATCATACATCGACGAAATCTTAAAACTGCGACAATTACAGTATATTTAGCAACAAATTCCTTACTAAAAAAATGGAATTCGCATAAAATACGCACACTTGAAAAAAAGTGTACTGACAAGTACACTTCTACTCCAGACAATTAACCGATCTGCGAACGGTTAAAGGGACAAGGATTTTTGGCATGCATTACTTGTTACTTTTTGTCGGTATTTTATTTTTAATTTTCAGTGTGTTCATCCTGAATATCCCTGCTTTAAGCAAGCTTGATTTGCACGCAGTGGAAAGGATGAGTCTGTATCGCACCGAGTTTTGGAATCGAATTACTCTGTCCTTATCAGTGATAGGTGGCATGCCATTTGTATTATTTTTATCCACACTATGGTGTATTGCCTTGCTGTGGTATAAAAAGCATACAAGCGTAATTTTTATATGTATCGGAATTATCGGAGGAATACTCCTAGCTTGGCTGTTAAAGTTTGCAATTGCCCGACCCCGACCACCAGAGTCCTTGCATCTGGTTGAAAGTTTTGGAAGTTCCTTTCCAAGTGCGCATAGTCTGTATGCGGCATGTCTGGCTTGTCTGGCAATTTACATGTATCGGCAACATTCTCGCTTTACCATCATCATGATCGGTGCAGGCTTATGGATGCTGATGATGGGGATTTCAAGAGTTTATCTAGGCGTACATTTTCCTTCAGATGTCATATCCGGCTGGAGTATCAGTTTTATTTGGATTTCGTTGTGGTATATGGTCTGGATCAGATATTGCGCGGCGCACAAATAAGAAAATTTAGATAAAGATCTAATAGAGGTGAAACAATGATGTCTGCAAAGCTTTGGGCACCTGCCCTGACTGCTTGCGCATTAGCAACAAGTCTTGCACTTGTTGGTTGTAGCAAAGATCCAAAAGAGGGCCAGCAAGCTGGTGCTCAACAACAGATGCCACCGACTGAAGTCGGTGTTCTTGTTGCACAACCACAAAGTGTAGAGCAGTCTGTAGAGCTCTCGGGTCGTACAACAGCATTTGAAATTTCAGAAGTACGTCCGCAAGCCAGTGGTGTGGTGCTTAAACGCTTGTTCACTGAAGGCAGTTATGTGCGTGAAGGTCAGGCTCTGTACGAAATCGATTCAAGCACCAACCGTGCGACCGTGGATAATGCTCGTGCAGCAATTGCCCGTGCTGAAGCCAATCTGGGTGTATTACGTGTGAAGGAAGGCCGTTACCGCCAGCTGGTTGGAACCAATGCCATTTCTAAACAAGAATATGATGACATCGTGGCACAGGTCAAACTGGCTGAAGCCGATCTGAATGCCAACCGTGCCACCTTGCGTAATGCCGAAATTAACTTGGGCTATTCGACTGTACGTGCACCGATCTCGGGCCAGACCAACCGTTCCTCTGTGACTGCGGGTGCATTAGTGACGGCGAATCAACCAGAGCCATTGGTTACCATTCAGCGTTTAGATCCGATTTATGTGGATATCAACCAGTCCAGTGCTGAGCTTTTACGTTTACGTCAGCAGCTCAACAAAGGCGACTTGAATAGCTCAAACAACACTAAAGTGAAGTTAAAGCTTGAAGATGGCAGCATCTACCCGATTGAAGGCCGTCTTGCATTTTCGGATGCCAGCGTAAATCCGGAAACAGGTACGGTGACTTTACGTGCGGTATTCCCGAACAAAAACCATTTACTCCTGCCAGGTATGTTTGCGACTGCGCAAATCGTACAGGGTGAAGTGCCCAATGCCTTCCTGATCCCACAAGCGGCGTTGACCCGTACTCCAACAGGTCAGGCAATGGCGATGCTGGTCGGTGCTGATGGTAAAGTAGCACCACGTCCAGTCACGACCACCGGCTCTCAAGGCAACAACTGGATTGTGACTGAAGGTCTGAATCCAGGTGATAAAGTGATTGTGGACGGGATTGCAAAAGTGAAACCTGAACAGCAAGTTGTAGCTAAACCTTATCAACCTCAAGGTGCTGCACCGCAACAGCCTGCAGCAAACGAGAAAAAGGCAGATGATGCAAAGAAAGAACAACCTGAACAAAAACCTGCTGCAAATGCATAAGGAGTAATGGTTCATGGCTCAATTCTTTATTCATCGCCCGATTTTTGCATGGGTGATTGCATTGGTTATCATGCTGGCCGGTATTTTAACCATCAGCAAAATGCCAATTGCACAATATCCAACGATTGCTCCGCCAACCGTGACCATTTCTGCGACTTATCCAGGTGCATCTGCTGAAACTGTTGAAAATACAGTGACCCAGATCATCGAGCAGCAGATGAACGGTATGGATGGCTTACGTTATATCTCGTCTAACAGTGCGGGTAACGGTTCTTCTTCTATTTCCTTGAACTTTGACCAGGGTGTTGATCCTGATATCGCACAGGTTCAGGTTCAGAACAAATTACAGTCTGCCACTGCACTTCTTCCCGAAGATGTACAGCGTCAGGGTGTGCGTGTCACCAAATCCGGTGCCAGCTTCCTTCAGGTATTGGCTTTCTATTCACCTGATGGCAGCCTGACCGCCGATGACATCAAAGACTATGTCAACTCGAATATTTCTGAACCTTTAAGCCGTGTGGCCGGGGTCGGTGAAGTTCAGGTCTTTGGTGGCTCTTATGCCATGCGCATCTGGCTAGATCCAGCCAAAATGGCCAGCCTGCAAGTAACACCGAGCGATATTGCGACTGCAATTCGCACCCAGAACGCACAGGTTGCGGTGGGTCAGCTTGGTGGTGCTCCTGCAGTTGAAGGTCAAGTGCTGAATGCAACCGTAACGGCTCAAAGCCTGTTACAGACTCCGGAACAGTTCAGCAATATCTTCCTGAAAAATACCACTTCGGGCGCGCAAGTTCGTCTGGGTGATGTGGCACGGGTGGAACTCGGTGCAGATAACTATCAGTTTGATTCGAAATTTAATGGCAAACCGGCTGGTGGTGTGGCAATTAAACTTGCCACAGGTGCTAACGCGCTTGATACAGCAAAAGCGGTTGAAGAACGCTTAGAACAGTTACGTCCGAACTATCCGCAAGGCATGGTCGATCAACTGGCCTTTGATACAACACCATTTATTGAACTGTCGATTAAGAGTGTGGTTAAGACCCTGATCGAAGCGATTATTCTGGTGTTCCTGGTCATGTTCTTGTTCTTGCAGAACTGGCGTGCCACGATTATTCCAACCATGGCGGTTCCAGTCGTTGTATTAGGTACATTTGCCGTCATTAACATCTTTGGCTTCTCGATTAATACCCTGACCATGTTTGCCATGGTGTTGGCGATTGGTCTTCTGGTCGATGACGCGATTGTTGTGGTCGAGAACGTCGAACGGGTCATGGTGGAAGAACATCTGGATCCGGTGGCTGCAACTGAAAAATCGATGAAACAGATTTCTGGCGCACTGATTGGTATTACCTCGGTGTTGTCGGCAGTATTCGTTCCAATGGCATTCTTCGGTGGAACCACCGGGGTCATTTATCGCCAGTTCTCGATTACGCTGGTAACAGCGATGGTCTTGTCACTGGTGGTTGCCTTAACATTCACCCCTGCCCTATGTGCGACCCTGCTGAAACAGCATGATCCGAACAAGCCGGAAAGTAATGGTATTTTTGCGCGTTTCTTCCGTTGGTTTAATAGCAGTTTTGACAAGGTCTCTATGAAATATCAGGGCGGCGTCAACCGTATGACCCACAGCAAGATTTTCTCAGGCGTGGTGTATGCCGTGGTACTGGGTATTATTGTGCTGTTGTTCCAGAAACTGCCTTCTTCGTTCCTACCGGATGAAGACCAGGGCGTGGTCATGACGCTGGTTCAGTTACCGCCAAATGCAACCTTGGAACGTACCGACAAAGTGGTCAGCACTATGACCAACTATTTCTTGGAAAATGAGAAAGAGCATGTCGAGTCCGTCTTTAGTGTGGCAGGTTTCTCCTTCACGGGTGTGGGACAAAACGCAGGTCTAGCATTTATTAAACTGAAAGACTGGTCAGAGCGTCACAGTCCGGAATCTCAAGTCGGTGCCATTATTCAACGTGGTATGGCGCTGAACATGATTGTCAAAGATGCGTCTTACATCATGCCTCTGCAATTACCTGCAATGCCTGAACTGGGTGTGTCGGCTGGCTTTAACTTACAGCTCAAAGCTGCAAGTGGTCAAAGTCATGACCAGCTCCTGGCAGCACGTAATACGATTCTCGGTCTAGCAGCACAAGACTCGCGTCTGGCTGGTGTGCGTCCGAATGGTCAGGAAGATAATCCACAGTACCGTGTCATTGTCGATCATGCACAAGCTGGTGCACTGGGCGTGAGTGTTGCTGAAATTAACAGCACCATGGGTATTGCTTGGGGCGGTTCGTATATCAATGACTTCATTGATCGCGGTCGTGTCAAGAAAGTCTATGTTCAGGGTGAAGCTGGCTCGCGTATGATGCCGGAAGATCTGGACCAATGGTATGTGCGTAATAACCGCGGTGAAATGGTGCCATTCTCGGCGTTTGCCACAGGCGAATGGACCTACGGTTCACCACGTCTTGAGCGTTATAATGGCGTATCTTCTATGAACATCCAGGGTACACCTGCTCCGGGTATCAGCTCGGGCGACGCAATGGTGGCCATGGAAGAAATTGTGGCGAAGTTACCAGAAATGGGCTTGCAAGGTTTCGATTTCGAATGGACAGGTCTGTCTTTAGAAGAGCGTGAATCTGGTGCACAGGCGCCGTTCCTGTATGCCTTGTCACTGCTGATTGTCTTCCTGTGTCTGGCAGCCCTGTATGAAAGCTGGTCGATTCCGTTCTCGGTTCTAATGGTAGTCCCATTGGGTATTGTTGGTGCATTATTACTCACCTTTGGTGGAATGGTATTGCTGCAAAACCCGAACCTGTCGAATAACATTTACTTCCAGGTGGCGATTATTGCCGTGATTGGTCTTTCTGCGAAAAACGCGATCTTGATTGTCGAGTTTGCGAAAGAATTGCAAGAACAAGGTGAAGAGTTATTTGAAGCGACCTTGCATGCGGCAAAAATGCGTTTACGTCCAATTATCATGACCACATTGGCCTTTGGTTTTGGTGTATTACCGCTTGCCCTGGCTTCAGGTGCGGGTGCAGGTAGCCAACACTCAGTCGGTTATGGTGTACTCGGCGGCGTGATCAGCTCGACCTTGTTAGGTATCTTCTTTATCCCGGTATTCTACGTGTGGATTCGAAGTGTCTTTAAATACAAACCAAAACAACAAAATCAGGAGTATAAGTCGTAATGCAAAATGTATGGTCTATTACAGGTCGTAGCATTGCGTTATCTGCCCTTGCGCTTGCTTTGACGGCTTGTCAAAGCATGCGCAGTCCAGAGCCGGTTGCGCAGGCAGATATCCCGAGCAGCTATACCAATGCGTCTGGTACTTCTGTAGCAGAACAAGGTTATAAAAACTTTTTTGCCGATCAGCGCCTGTTACAGGTGCTCGATCTGGCATTAAACAATAACCGTGATCTGCGCACTGCTGCCCTGAATATTCAACGCGCCCAGCAACAGTATCAGATTACTGAAAACAATCAGTTACCGACCATTGGTGCCAGTGGCAGCGTGTTACGTCAAGACACGGGCAGCAGCAATCCTCAAAGCCGCGGTGCTGTAACCACCTATAATGTAGGTCTGGGTGTAACCGCATTTGAACTGGACTTTTGGGGGCGTGTACGTAGCTTAAGTGACAATGCACTGGATAACTTCCTGGCGACTCAGAGTGCGCGAGATGCGACGCAAATTGCGCTGATTGGTCAGGTGTCTCAAGCCTGGCTCAGCTATTCATTTGCCAATGCCAATCTGGCTTTGGCTGAACAAACGCTAAAAGCACAGCTTGAATCGTTTAACCTGAACAAGAAACGTTTTGATGTCGGGATCGACAGCGAACTTCCTGTGCGTCAGGCCCAGATTTCCGTCGAAACGGCACGCAATGATGTCGCGAATTACCGCACTCAGGTGGCACAGGCACAAAACCTGTTAAACCTGCTGGTCGGTCAGCAAGTGCCTGCGACTTTATTGCCGGCACAACGCGTAACCAGCATCACGTCCAATACGGCACTGGGTGCAGGCTTGCCAAGTGATTTGCTGATTAACCGTCCAGATGTACGCGCTGCCGAGTATCGTCTGTCTGCAGCGGGTGCCAATATCGCGGCAGCACGCGCACGCCTGTTCCCGACCATCAGTTTGACCGGTTCAGCAGGTTATGCATCGACCGATTTAGGCGATCTGTTTAAATCAGGCAGTTTTGGCTGGTCCTTTGGCCCAAGTCTGGATATTCCAATTTTCGATTGGGGTACCCGTCAGGCCAATATCCAGATTTCTGAAACCGATCAGCAAATTGCATTATCAGATTACGAAAAGTCGATTCAAGCCGCTTTTCGTGAAGTAAATGATGCGCTAGCAGTTCGCCAAAACATTGGTGATCGAATTGCTGCACAGCGCCGTCTGGTAGAAGCCACCAATACCACCTATCGCTTGTCGCAGGCACGTTTTCGCGCCGGGATTGACAGCTATCTGACGGTACTGGATGCACAGCGCGCCTCTTATGCCGCAGAACAAGGCTTGCTCTTGCTTGAACAGGCCAACTTGAACAATCAGGTTGAAGTCTACAAGACCCTCGGTGGAGGCTTAAAAGTCAATACCACGGATACCCTGCCGAATCAGCCGTCCGTGACTGAACAACGCCGCGCAGCAGCACAGCAGGCGAAATAGATTTAAAATAGAAAAAGAAAAGCTCACTTCGGTGGGCTTTTTTATTGCATTTTCAAAGCAGTTTTCCTATTGTCATAGACCAGCAATTTATTTAGAAAACATACGCATGTTACTTAGCAATCTGGAATCTGTACCGGGACACACTATTCGCCAACAAATTGATGTGGTTTATGGCAGTACGGTACGCAGCAAACATGTCGGGCGTGATTTACTCGCTGGCCTGAAAAATATTGTCGGGGGTGAGCTTACTGCTTATACCGAGCTGCTGGAAGAATCCCGTCAGGAAGCGATGAACCGGATGGTTGAAAAAGCCCGTAGCATGGGTGCCAATGCGATTGTCGGTATTCGTTTCTCGACCTCCAATATTGCCCAAGGCGCCTCTGAACTGTTTGTCTATGGAACGGCGGTCATTGTTGATCCAGTCATGCCAAAATTACCCGACCCTTTTCCACAGGCAGAATAATTCATGGACGGTTTAATTTTTCAGATCGTCATTTTTGTCATTCTGTTTAGCGTCGGTTTTGGCTTTGGTCGTTATAATGAACGCAAACATTTTCGTTATCTAGACGAACAGGAACAACGACTGGCTTATATCCAGGTCAACAACAGCCGCTTTATCTTATCTGAACATTCCGGACAGATGATCAGCAGTAATGTGGTTATTTCCCATGATTATTTTAAATACGCAATTGCCAATGTGCAGAACATGTTGGGAGGTCGTTTGACCAGCTATGAAAGCGTGGTAGAGCGGGCACGGCGTGAGGCGATTGTACGTTTAAAACTTGAAGCTGAAAAAATCGGAGCCACCCAGATTATGGGGATTCGGCTGAGCACTACGGAACTGGGCATGCAAGGCGGTATGGTCGAAGTCTTTGCTTATGGCACTGCACAGCACCCTACTTCACTAATCTAAAAATAGCTATATAAACAATAGCATGCAGATGGTTAGCTCATATTGCGCAGTACGCGCAGATAATTGCTGAATGTGGATCAACTCGCTTATCGACTGGCGATGCAATATCATAGAAGAAGTGATTAAGCTCAAAGTTAGCGGCATAAATACAAATAATATGATGCCGTTTCTTCAGTCGATCAAACGGCACTCAATCCCATCTGTATTGCCTTATTATTTTTCTACGTCTTAAGCCGCATTGCTTAGAGAACGGCAGCAAGCTAAATGGCTATACATTGCCGAATTGACCGCCACCACCCAGCTTAAAAGTGCCCTTTTTAAATATTGGTGAACGAGATGGGTGCACTAATTCAGGCTGTTAGGCTCTTGCGTAATTCATCTTCAACGATACTGAGTTCAATTTCACTAAATTTACGAATCTCGCCTTCTGCATGCTTTTCCAGCATACCGCCGAGCAACGGCACTTTGACCTTTACTGTCCAGTTGAGCTGAAACTGGATCTGGTCTTCATCTCCAGTGACTGCACGCTGACAGGTCGCCTCGATCGGTAAATTTGCCCCGAGTTGTACCGTCGATGTCATTTGATTCAGATCGCTGATATCGGTACGCTGCAAACGGAATGCATCCTTGAGTAATTTTTTTGCCATATCCGGGATGTTGACATCCAGATTATAGGCACGTTTCAAGGTATACATATGCCCCTGCTTTTCCGAGACCAGAATTTCTAAATTTTGCGCAGGAATTCGATGACAGACTGCCTCATGCAAACGAATATCATTGGCCAGACGTTTAAATTCATCAATAGACACGCCATTGATAATTGCTTTCACAGTGAACTGATGTGCCATGCTATTTTTCCTTATTTTTATTGCATTATTCGCTTAGGTCACTCCGGACTATCGCAAATAAAACCAAACACAGAGATGATTCTGCAATTTATATCAACTTTATAGCATCTGTCATTATTCTTTTATCGGGAAATAGCGGCAATTCGGTCAATCTTTGCAAGATAGTTTTGCAGACAACTGTGTCTGGCCACAACTGATCTGTAGCTGTGCTGTGGCATAGTCAATCACGACATGAAATTCATCGGCGCCATCGTCTAGACCGGACACATACCATGTGGTTCCGTTTGGAAAATCCCGCAGCCAGTCTGCTTTATAAAAGTCTGAAACCGAATCAAACTGCACATACAGTTCAGGCTGCGCTTCGATCTTCATTGCCAGAGCCATAAACTTCTGTAATTTCGCCTGCTGAAAATCAATAATCATACTATTTCCCCCTGTTTAGACATGATGATAGCGCAGCGATCTTCATATATGCTTAAAGGGTTCTTCTCGCTATACGACTGCCGAGTTTTGACATCTGGCCCATTATTGGATTAAACATAAGCTAGCGCACAAAAAACAAGATCTCATCCAATATAACGAAGGATATACTCATGGTGCAGGGAAAAATGCAGGTAGAAAGTGTCCAGTTTCTGGCAGAAGATGGTTATAGCTTAAGTGGCAAACTCTACCGGACACCGTCTGTGGCGAAGGCCAATATTGTCGTTGCCTGTGCGACGGGAGTACCGCAAGCGTTTTATCGCCGTTTTGCAGAATATGCAACTCATGCCGATTTTCAGGTGCTGACCTTCGATTATCGAGGGGTGGCCGCTTCCGCACCGAAACAGCTCAAAGGCTTTAAAATGTCTTATCTGGACTGGGGAGAATATGACCTGAGTGCGGCAATTGAATATTTGGGCCGGACAGGACTGGATATTTATATGATTGGCCATTCCTATGGAGGTCAGGCATTAGGTCTGTGTAAACATCATGACCGCATCGAAGCGATGTACTGTTATGGCACAGGCGCCGGCTGGCATGGTTATATGCCGCTCAAGGAAAAAATCAAGGTTCAGATGATCTGGAATATTGTTTTCCCTCCACTCGTAGCAATCACCGGCTATTTGCCATGGAGCAAATTTAACATGGGTGCAGACTTGCCACGTGATGTCTATCGTCAGTGGCGTAAGTGGTGCAAATATCCGACCTATTTCTTTGCCGATCCGGATTTGAAAGACTTACACACACGTTATGCTGCGGTAAGTACTCCGATTTATGCGGTTGCTGCTCTCGATGATACTTGGGCCCTGCCTAATTCCAGACATGCTTTTATGCAATATTACCGTCAAGCAAACGTGCATTATATTGATCTTAAAGCTGAAGATTATGGTTTAAAGGACATTGGTCATATGGGCTATTTCCGTCAGGGGGCAGAAAAAATCTGGCAAGATGCCTTAAATACCTTTTCCGAATTACATCGGCTTAAATATGCAGCCTGATGTTTAACGCCTATCGTTTCCTGCAAAACTTACAAGCTTCCTGAGCAGAGAGTATCAAGCACAATCTGACTGTAAAAGATCGGTACGAATTTCCTGACGATGCTCTTGGCCAAAACGGTCGACATGCGTATAAAACACGCCATAGCGGCCGACATAATATTCCAGTGACTGATGGTAAAAATTCCAGAAAATCGACCACTCCCCTAAATCCATCTGACGAATTTGTGTACTGCTTTGCATAGGCATTTTTTGCAAGATTTCCTGCTGTAACTGCTCTGCCTGTGCCCTGTCCTGAATAGCTACATGACGCTGAAAAAACAGCTGAGCCACATCATCAAACAGTTCCAGTTCATAAGCATCAACCAGATGCACCTGTTCCTCATGCGTAGTCATGACATGTTCTGAAATACTGGCAATTTGTTCAGGTTTTTCTGCACGCTGCGCAGAGAGATAAGACTGGGTTTTATAAATTTTCCGCCCCACGATCCAGGCGGCATTGAACAGCAAAAAAATACACAGCAAGAGCAACAATTTAAACATAGTAGATGATCTCGTGTGGCTGATTTTATTTTTATTACCGAGCACTTCATATTCATTTGAATAATGGCCTAACACCTAGCATACGTCTATTTTTTAGACAGTGCAAACTCCTGCACTATTTCGATGATGGCATCCTTGACTCGATTTTATGGGGATTTAAAGTAAGCACGGCGATTCTAGCAAAGCTTGCTGTAAATTTGAGCACCCGCTCCTGAGAAGCGTTGATTTTAGAAAATCAGATAAACAAAACCGACAGATCAGCAACATAAGTTATCTTCACCTACTGGTTTTTAAGAAAATCCTCTCAAAAAACTACAAGATTGTTATTTTGTTTCAACCTGCATTTCTCTTCCAATGAAGCCTTCCTGTAAATGTTCGAGAAAATGAATAACATGGTGATTCGTGAAGGGAAGATTCAGGATATACCTCAAATTATTCAGGTGATTCATGACAGTATTCAATCTTGTGTTTTAGATCATCAACGTGAGGACAGTCGCATCCAAAGCTGGCTGGAAAAATTTGATCACGCCAGCCTGATTGTCGATATGCTTTATAACGATTGTTGGGTTTGCCTTGTGCACGACAAAGTAGTCGGGTTTTTATTGGTCAGTGATACTGGAGAAATCCGGATGCATTATGTCGCCCCACATTGCCAGAGGCTTGGATTTGGCACCGAATTATTTAATCAAATGCATGCAGCATTAGTAGAGAAAAAAATCTATCAGATTGCAGTCAAGTCGACTCAAACAGCCCTCAGCTATTATCAGCGATGTGGATTTGATTCGAGCACCGCACATTCACAAGATGATGGATCATATCTGTATAAATACGTTTTTTAATCTGCACCCTGCTCAAAGTTTAATTGATCACGCCCGGTCTGTTTAGCCAGATACAGCTGCACATCTGCGGCTTTCATCAAGGCATGAATATCGGTATATTGATGTTGTGGGCTTATCCAAGCAGCGCCCACACTGACCGTGATCCAGGCTTTGCCATCCGGCCGGTTTAGATGTTCAAATTGTTGTTCCCGAATCTGCTGAATGACACGTTCCAGATATTGCAGGGCAACCGGAATCGGTATATCACCAAGCAGAATGGCAAATTCCTCCCCGCCATAACGCGCCAGATAACCCGATTGAGGCAAGCTGGCCTGAATCACCTTAACCAGGTTTTGTAGAATCTCATCACCCTTTAAATGGCCATAATGATCATTATAATTTTTAAAATAATCAACATCCAGCATGGCAAAAAGCAGTGTGGCATGTGAATGTTGCTGGCTTTGCAAAAACTTCTGCTGGATTTCACTATTTAAAGCACGCCGGTTAAAAGCACCGGTCAGCGCATCAATCTTCATCTGATGTTCCAGTTTGGCATTTAGTTGATGCAGTTGCTGGGTACGCTCTTTGACTTTTTGATCAAGCGAACTGTTGAGCTCGATGAGGTTAAAATTTAGCTGTTCTGTCTGATAAGTTTGATGCGCATAGTGTCTAGACTGCTGAAACATAATCAACAAGGCATATAAACTGGTGGAAATGAAAGACAAATGTGTGGTTTGAATGACATTAATCAGCAAGAGATAGTCATTTAAAAATGTCAGACACAAGAAAATAATGGCAAACAGATTCAGGCGTGAATACGGTTGCTTATCACGTAGGGTCTGATAAAACCCGTACATAAAATTCCCAATAATCACCAGACCATAAATCGCACTATAGAGCGCAAGACGTTCAAATAACTCGGGGGTAGAAAATAGCGTCACACTGATATTCAAAATCAATAAGACGATCGCAATATAATAAATCAGCGGTTTTAAATAGCGCTGATTAAACAGATGCATATAACTGAGGAAAAATAATACCGCCAGAAACGTAAACAGATACTCTAAACGTGTTCCCCATAACCAGTCGATATTGGTAAATACCGAATAGGCATAGGGCGCTGAAAACATATTATGCAGGGCCAGAAAGATAATAAAACAGCCAAACACAAAAATGCTTTTGCTATTACGCTCTTTTGATCCTCGAAATATTGAAAACAGGATATTGAAAACACCCACCCCGAGTACTGCGCCACAGGCCATGGCAATACTCATCATCAACTGCTGGAATTGACGATTGACTGTACCTGCGACCCCAATCTGCATTGGGCGTTCCAGCCCTCCATGCAAATGAGTGTAATTCGAGGCCTGAATGCTTAAGGTAATGTATTCACTGTCTGCAACGAAATAGCCAATCCGGGGGGCTTTTTCAGTGATCTGCTGTTCAGGTGTTTTACTGATTTGCCCAAGCCGGACAATAAACTCGCCATTTACATAGACCCGATAAGCGCCATATTGAGCAGGAATCCGAATGGCAATCCGGCGTCCGATAAATTCTTTAGGAATTTTATAATGGCTAATAAATGTGCCATAACCAATATTTGAGTTGGTCAGTATTTTAAAAGAAGCCGGCAATTCCACTGTTTTTGATAAAAGTACGGAACTTGGCTAGACAATAAACTGGCTCGGATAAAATAACCATTTCCCCTGCAAAGGGCTGCTGCTGTGTTCGCTAAAATGAATTTCAGAGATATGATCACGGAACTGCTGCTGCACCCCGGGGGATGTGGCAGCGATCTGGGCAGATACTGAAGTGCTCATCAAGATGCCCCAGCTTATGGCCCAAACCCACATTACAAAATAGACATTCCTTATCACGTTTTGCAAAGACAGTAGTTTCCTGAAAAAGAGCTTTATTCTTCTTATAATCTACTTGGAATATCAGGGAGTTCAAATATTTTTTTGTAGTTTATCGGAAGAAGCCCCCAATACTGAGACTTCTCCCGATCAGCATTCACTCATGATACTGAATAAATCTTATTTCAATGAATTAATCACGTGTTTTTACATCAAACAGTTCAATTTCAAAAATCAGGTCTGAATTGGCTGGAATCACTTTGCCCATTTTACGTTCGCCATAGGCCAAATGTGCCGGCACCAGCAGTTTACGTTTACCACCCACTTTCATGCCCAAAATGCCCTGATCCCAACCTTTGATCACACGGCCTGTTCCGATCACGGTTTCAAAATAATTACCGCGATCAATCGATGAATCAAACTTGGTTCCATCTTCTAGCCAGCCGGTATAGTGTGTGGTAATCAGCGCACCTTTTACCGCCTCTTTCCCTTCGCCTACTTTTAAATCAATAATTTCAAGTTCGTTAATCATGCTTATTTACCTGAGATTGGCATAAATTCAAAAATCAGTATAAACCGGATTGATTGATTTTTTTAGGCTTTAGTCCTTGATGGATTAAAAGCTGAGTTCCTGAATATTCTGATCATTGAGTAAATGCAGGGTGAGTTTTTGATGGTTTTTGGCCGATCCCATCAGCACCCATCTTCCGCTAATCTGCTGCTCAACCTTGCGCTGTGAAGAATGCATGACTTTTAGCTTATATTGTTTGAAAAGCGATTCATAATGGTTGAGCTCATGTTTCTCAAAAGGACAGACAATTTCGTAATTACGTTCCTGATTCAGCGACTCGATCCCGCGCTGTACATACATCAGTAGAACCAGTACCACCATGACCATTAAAGTGGCCCAGATACTCAGGATTTCATAACCCGCACCGGCTGCCATGCCCAGTGCTGCGGTCATCCAGATGGTGGTGGCCGTGGTAATTCCTGAAATACGGTTCTCATCTTTGAGAATGACCCCTGCCCCTAAAAAGCCTAGCCCCGTCAGGACATTGGCCGCCAGCCGGTCAGGATTTTCCACGCCTATTTTCAGGGAAATGATAGTAAACAGACAGGAGCTGAGACTGACCATGATCATGGTACGCAGTCCGGCAGATTTACTGTGATATTCACGTTCTGCACCAATAATGGCCCCGATCGCGACGGCCAGCAGTAAATCATAAAGTTCATGGTACATGACACAACCCTGAGTATTTTTATTCCTCAGGTATACGCAATTTAAGCGACAGGATACAAGTCCAGACGTGCATCCTTATGCGTCCTTATTGTAACTGTTCCCACTCGACCAGCACCTGCCCCTGATCGCCAATCAGAGTCCATTCACCATCCATCACATTGAGCTGTAACTGCATGGTGCGTGCACATAATTGTGGCAATGCATCGGTGGTTGTAGTCGATAATTTCCACACCTCCACATTCTTTAACGTCTTTAATTTGCTGCTGCGCTTATACCATTCATCTACCGCAGAACCATAGGTCACCACAGCCACTTGCTTACAGCGCGCACTGGCTTTTTTGACTTTATCTTCATCCGGGCTACCGACTTCAATCCATTTCACCAATTGACCAGTGAGGTCTTTTTCCCACAAGGCCGGCTCATCGGTTTCAAACAGATCCTTGGTAAATTCCAGCGCTTCATCGGCATAACGCGCATACGCCAGAATACGCACCATCAGGCGTTCAATGGTTTCTGAAGGATGCAGCGCCATCGTCAACTGATAATCTGCATAACGGTGCGTATCCATATCTGCAATATTCAAATCAACCTTATAAATCGTCGCTTTTAACGCCATAACACAATCCTCAAATTTGGCGCCTAGCATATAAGATTTAGCAGTATTTTGCTGAACAGATTTAGGTCAATAACTCATTCAGCGCCTTAGCAACAGTACTATTATTTTTCCGGATCAATACGGCATTGCATCAACGCGCTTTCAAACTCCAGCCAATCCCGTGACTGTTGATAAATCACTTCGATCCGGTTATCAATACCTGCCTCAACCGACTGATAATTAAACTGCTCCGGATTGAAATTAAAGCTTTTCCAGTCCTGATCGGTATTAAAAATTCCTTTGATTCTGAGCCAGTCTTTTTGTTCACACAGCAAGTCGAGCAAATCATAAAAATGAAATTGCCAGCGTTTTGGCAACTTCCAGCCCGCAACCTGATAGCCCTGCGCGCTTTCCACATAATGATAAGGCAGCTGCTGAATCAGCACGGGTGCCTCTGGGGAAGGATTGATCTGTTGCTGTTTTAATAAAGGCTGGAGCTGACGTACAGAACCTTGATAATCCTGTTTAATCTGCTCAATACTCAGCTGTCCCTGCTCTGTGCACAACCACTGCTGGGCATAGACTTGATATTCCGCCTGAAGCTGCGTAAGCGCAGCATGATCTTCGGCTGTCATTAAATCTGTATGTGAAATCACCACAATCTGCGCGGCCTTAAGCTGATCTGCATACAGATTTTGCTGTGACCAATCCTGATCATGCAAACGTGAACCATCGACCACCGTGACCAAAGCCTGCATGTTTAAATGACTGTGCCAATGCGGTTCCGTCAACTGTTCTAACAATTGTGCAGGATGTCCCAGCCCGGTCGGCTCGATAAACAGCCGATCCGGTTTCACTTCGGACAGTAAACGTGACAAGGCAGTCTGCATCGGCAACTGACTACTACAACATAGGCAGCCACCCAGTAATTCCTTTACCGCATAGCCTGAATCTTGTGGCAATAACTGCTGGTCGACCCCGATCTGACCGAACTCATTCATCAGTACGGCCCAGATTTCCTGTTCAGGTTTCTGCTGTAATAAATGCTTAAGCAGTGTGGTTTTACCCGCCCCCAAAAATCCAGAAATGATATGGACAGGAATCGGCTGTGCTGCGGACAGAATTTTCAAAATCGGTTCTCAAGAGATTAAATAGACAAGATCATGCCCTGTATTATAGGGCACAGCATGGTTTTAGAGACATTTTCTTGCTCAATGGCGACTTGAAACTATCAGTTTATAAGTTAATAGAATTATCTCAAATAGAGAATCTTGATGTTTATTCATATTTAAAATTCAGCTTTTTTGAAACATTCATATACATTTTCATTAAATAGAACACTGCATAATTAACAGTAATTAAACAACTTTCTGCATTGTGTATATGCTGAGTTATTCACTCCGTGTCGCTTTTGTTAATTGATTTGCTCATCAAAATTTCAGTGCTTAGGATGAACTCCTGTCGAATTGATGTGATGGTCAGCTCGGCAAATTACATGACATAAATAAAGGATGCCAAAAATGAAATATGCACAAATCTTACTTGCAACAACGCTTACTGCTGCTGCAGCCACCAGCTTTGCCGCGACTGAAACAACAAACGCAAATACAAACACTGAAGAAAAAGTGATTGTCAGTACCCAGGAATTGCCTGAGTCAAATGCTCCGGTTGCTGGCGCAAATGCAGAACAACCAGCTGCATCTGAAGCTGCTGCAGAAAGCGCAACACCTGCACAACCTGCAGCACGTTAAGTGATTTAACGACGGGTTAAATGATCAAAGAAAATATCAGGGCAGTATTTCTCCAGTAGGCTTAGCCTGTACTGCCTCATATTGATCGATGCTGAATCATGCTTTGCGCGGGTTCAGCATTTTTGTTGACTAGATTTAAATGCCCATCATAGTTAAAACTGATCACAGGATTGAGAATGACTATTGAATTATTTTAAATTTATCATTTAAATTCAGTTATTTGCATAAGAAAAAGCCACTTAAGATTAATATTATTGATATAGCTCAACTACTATCGCCTAACTTGTTTACAACTCAGAACTGTCCCTTAATAGATTGAAATGCAAGTCGATTGAATGGACATTCACTATGAGCAATACCAATTACAGCACTGATGTAGCAATCCTCGGCGCTGGGCCTGTAGGCTTAACCATTGCCAACTATCTGAGCAAGCAAGGCGTGAGCGTCACGATGGTCGAGCAACTCGATAGTTTGATTGATTATCCACGTGCCATTGGGATCGATGATGAATCTTTGCGTACCATTCAATCCTTAGGTTTGGTCGATCAAGTCTTGCCCCATACCACGCCCAATCATGCCATGCGCTTTTTAACACCTAAGGGTCGCTGTTTTGCAGATATTCAACCTTTAACCCGTGAATTTGGATTTTCACGCCGTAATGCCTTTATTCAGCCACAAGTCGATCAGATTCTGCTTCAGAGCTTAAAACAATATGAAAATACGCAGGTACTGTTCTCACGTCAATTGACCCAGTTTAGTCAGGATGCCGAGGGTGTAACACTTAACCTGCAAAACGAACAAGGGAATACAGAAACAGTCCGTGCCCAGTACCTGATTGCCTGTGATGGCGGTAACTCTTATGTACGCCGTAATCTGGGCATTGCTTTTGAGGGTGAAACTGCACCAAATCAGTGGATCGTAATCGATCTTGAAAATGATCCGCTTGCGACACCGCATATTTACCTGTGTTGTGATCCGGTACGTCCTTATGTATCCGCCGCATTGCCCCATGGAATTCGCCGTTTTGAATTTATGGTCATGCCGGGTGAAACTCAGGAAGAACTCAGCAAACCGGAAAATATTGCCAAATTACTGGCCAAAGTGCTTCCAAGTACCGACGGCATCGAAGTGATCCGTCAACGTGTTTATACACATAATGCCCGTATTGCGGACAAATTCCGGGTAGACCGCATTTTACTGGCAGGTGATGCTGCGCACATTATGCCCGTCTGGCAAGGTCAGGGTTATAACAGCGGGATGCGGGATGCCTTTAACCTGGCCTGGAAAGTCGCACTGGTGGTTCAAGGCAAAACCGGCCCCGCACTTTTAGATTCGTATCAGATTGAACGTAAAGACCATGCCAAAGCCATGATTGATCTTTCCGTGATGGCCGGTCATGTATTGGCACCACCAAAAAAGTGGCAAGGTTTTGTCCGTGACGGTATCGCCTATGCCCTGAACTATATCAAGCCGATCAAACAGTACCTGCTGGAAATGCGCTTTAAACCGATGCCGAAATATCATGATGGTGTGCTTTTGAGCAACGGCGCCAAAAATTCTCCAATTGGCAAGATGTTCATTCAGCCTCAAGTTCAGCTTGTATCAGGTGAAACAGTGTTACTGGATGAAGTCATCGGCAATGATTTTGCCATTATTGCCTGGGGTGTCGATCCAAAATGGGGCCTGAGTCCAGAGACACTGCAACAGTGGAAAACACTCGGTGTGAAATTTATTCAGGTCATTCCGGCAGTGCAGTTACAAAATACCCAGCGCCAACAGTTTGAAGATGTCATCACCATTGGTGATAGCGGCACAGAAATTCGCTCCTGGTTTGGCAATACTTCCGATTCAGTGGTGATCTTGCGTCCTGACCGTTTTGTGGCCGCACTGGCCATTCCACAATCACTGGAAAACACCAGTCAGCAACTGTTTAAAAAGCTGTACCTAAAATAATTTTAAGGTCATTTTTTACCACGCTTCGGCGTGGTTTTTTATTGTGATGAGATATCCAGATCAAGTGATACAGAACGATGAACTAAACTCGGTAGTCTTGAAACCACGGCATGTCTTTCAGGGAATCACGAGAGGCCATCTGCTGCAAATAGGGTCTGAACTCGTCAAATGGCGGTAAAATTTTCGCAGAGATCGCAAAGATCAAACAATAGGCAGCATATAAGTCTGCTGCGGAAAATTCTTCACCCAGCAAATAGGGATTGGCCTGGCTTATGCCCTGTTTCAGAAAATCAAATACTGCTGTTTCATTGCCGAAACTTAAACTTCTGCGGTTTTTTTCAATATTTTCTGGCGAAACCTGCAAATTTTTTAGATCGATATATTCGGTGAAGGGCCCATGACAGAAAAATATCCATTTTAAATATGCCCCACGCTTGGGTTCATCCAAAGCAGGTGCCAAGCCTTTATCAGAATATTTATCTGCCAGATAGATAAAAATGGCGGCCATTTCTGAAATGACAATCTCCTGATCGACCAGACAGGGAACTTTTCCCATCGGATTAATCTGTAAATATTCAGCTTGATGCATATATTCATAGGACACTTCCACCTGCTCAATCTGGTCTTCAATCTGCAATTCTTTCAATAAGGGCAACAGGGTCAGGCCCCGTGATTGCGGATTGTTATAGAGCTTCATCATATTGCTTTAACCATTTTTTATTTTTAGAGTTTCAGTATAAAACGGTTTTCTGTGTCAATTTACACAGATGTGCTACAGATCATTTCTGTCGCACAGCTTTTAAAATATAGGCAGACCAAAGATGCAAATCTTAAAAAAGATCGACACAAAACTTTTCTTTTAAGACTTTTAAAATCAGATCAATCACCACATGTTTTTGGTCTTTACGATAATTGGCATATAGCCCAATCATGGGCAAAGGTTCAAGGGTCTTTTTCACTACAATATTGTCGCCGAGTAATGGAATCACATAGGCTGGTACCAGACTCCAGCCCACGCCCATTCCGACCAGATTGACATTGAGCAGGATATTGGTGGAATGCTGCACCACATTGACCTTCAATTTAGACTGTTTAAAAAAGTCTTGAATAATTCGATGCAGTTGTGGTGAAGCCTGCTCATCACTAATGACAAAATCCTGATTTTCAAAGCTCTTAATACTGGCATGTGGCAGGGTCGCAACCGGAGAATCTTTCGGCACAATCAGGGTTAAAGGTTCATCAAAAATCCGGATCGAATCAAACTCGCTCGACTGTCCCGGATAGCGGGTAAAAGCAATATCGATCTGGCCTTTTCTTAAAGCACTAAACTGCTCAGCGTCGGTCAAACTATGAAATAGTGCTTTCAGTTCAGGAAAATGTGCGCGGATATTGGGCATGATATAGGGAAAGACTTTCATTTCCGCAACCGGTACAAATCCGATATTCAGCTGATCCTGATGTGCATTGGCAATCTGTCTGGCAGCGTGGATCGCACGTTCTGCATGTTCCAGACTGAGCAAAGCTTCTTTTAAAAAAACCTGTCCGGCCTCGGTCAGGTTGACCTTACGGTTATTTCGCTCCAGTAACTGTACGCCTACCTCACGCTCCAGATCCTTGATTTGCTGACTTAAGGAAGGCTGTACAGTATTCAATTTTTCCGCGGCCCGGGTAAAATTCAGTTCCTCGGCCACAGTGACAAAATAACGTAAATGTCTTAATTCCATTTTATGCTTCCTGATTTTCCGGTACGTGTATTGGTCTTTTGGCCACATACTGACGATAAACCAAGATCGTCACAATGACGAGTGCAGCACTCGACACATACATCGCTTCAAAGCCCCAATAGGCAATCAATAGGCCCATCACCACGGAACCTACCGCCAAACCCAGATCAAACAGGGTAAAGAAGGTTGAAATCGCATGTCCCATACGCTGCTTATCGACAGATTGAATTGCGAGTGTCTGCAGACATGGAAATAATGAACCATAACCGATCCCCACAAAGACCGCTGATAACCAGAGCGTCCATTGATTGGATATCAGACTCACCATGACTAGGCCAATCGCAAAGAAAATAAAGGAAGGATAAATGACAGCACTTGGTCCCTTACGATCATAGATTTTCCCGACCCACGGCCGTACCAACAGCATCGAAGCCGCAAATACAATAAAAAATACGCTGGTATAAGCCAAAAGCTGCTTGCTTTCACTAAATGCCGTGATAAAACTCATGATGCCCGAATAAGCAAATGCCGTCAGCAACGCCACACAGCTTACCGCCAGGACTTTCACTTCCAATATATCTTGTAGACTCAATTTGGTTTTTCCTGTGCCGATCCGTCTTGATTTTGGCAGTTCGGTAATTTTCAGCATCCAGCAGAAAATCAGTCCCAGAGAAATAATAATAGCCAGAATCCCAAATAAGCTTTTAAAGCTGGTGAATTGAATGACGGTCAAGGCCAGCAATGGGCCAAATACCACCCCCAGATTGGTCGACATGACAAAATAGCCCATGCCCTCGCCTTTACGCTGTTCTGGAATAAATTCATTGGCCACCGGAACCGCCACCGTGGTCAAAATACTGAACCAAATGCCATGTAGAAATCGCACCAGCAACAGTGACCACAAGCTATCAATGAGCAAATAGCCAAAGGCAAACAGCGCAAAAATCACGCCTGCACCGCGCATCGAGATTTTCTTGCCCAGTTTTTCGATGATCATGCCGGAAAAAGGCCGAACTGCAATTGATGATGCCAGAAACAAGGTCAGTGCCAGACCCGCTTCTTTGACTGAGCCCCCCAAATCTTTCATGATGTAAATCGGCAAGATGGTCAGTAAGGCAAAATAATAAACAAACAGAAAAAAGTTATTGCATAAGCACAAGATAAATGAGCGATTCCATAAACGCTCGGGGCTGAAAGACATAAAAACCAACTTTAAGAAAAATAGACCAGGCTCAGGCTTGAATTACAACAGGATGCAGCACTGACCCAACCAGCGCCCGGATGTAATTTTCATCCGGCATACGATTGAAAAAAATAATCTGGTAATGGATCGGGCCGTACAAACTGTCCAGCATTAAATCAAAAGGATAATCCGCGCGAATCTCGCCACGCTCAATCGCTTGCTGAATCAGTTGATGAGTCTGCTGTCGACGCGGCAATAAATATTGCTGAAAGAATTCACCGGCCAGTTCACGATGATTGGCGATTACCACCAGTAAAGCCCGACCAATCGGATGGTTGAGCGCCTGAGACAACAAGCTTAGCTGTCGAATCAGATTACTTTTCAGGTCATTTGCAGGATCAGGCTCAAAGACTGAGACCGTATGCTGTTTGAAGGTATCTAGCACCAGCTCCGATTTATGCTTCCACCAGCGATAAATCGTAGATTTTCCCACCCCAGCTCGTGCTGCAACAGCCTCAATAGTCAGTTGATGATACTCTCCCTCTGCCAATGCATCGGCAACCGCTTGCAAAATACATTGCTGTCGTCGTGAGCTTTTTTCGTCATGATTCATAAAGTCTACTTATCTTCAAACACAATCGATACGATACGTATCGTTTTATATTAGAGCAAAAAACGATAAAGCTCCAGACATAAACTGAAATTAAGGCAAAAAAGACTCTCTTATAAAGTCATGCTGATCAGTTAAAGAATTTAAAAATAGACGCTTTAACTGCTTAGTCATTCATGATGGAGTCTTAAGGTTTTAAATCAAATATTTTCAATATCATTTGTTACTTTGATTTCATTCAAATGAGCAGCGGAACTTCGCAAGGAAGGCATCTTGCAGTCATATTCCTCACCGCAAAACTCGTCAGCCACCCTCGACTCGTAAATTTGTCATGGAGACCATCATTTTTTTAATCTTGCGGTGCAATACACCCCATGCCTCAAACAGTTGCGGATGACTTTTCCACCTATCACATATAATCCTCAATTTAAAAAAGAAAATGCCAGTCAATTGGTTAACTGACTGGCATTACTCTTATGAAGATGTTTTTAAATCACCGCTTAACTCTGTGCAGTCTTTTTATAAATACTGCATGAAGGATGATGATTCTCTTGCAAACGCGCGACTTTACGCTGTTCGGCTGCTTCAAAACGGCAACGTTTCCAGTCATTGTCCAGGTTCAAAGCCGGAATCTGTTTCGGTTTGCCATTTTCATCTACGGCCACCATAGTGAAATAACAGCTATTGGTATGGCGTACCGTTCTTTTTTGAATATTCTGCGCTTCTACACGAATCCCGATTTCCATCGAGGTGCGACCAACATGGTTGACACTGGCCAAGAAAGTTACCAGCTCACCCACATGAATTGGTTCCTTAAAGTTCACCTTGTCTACCGATAAGGTCACGACATAACTGCCCGAATAGCGACTCGCACATGCATACGCCACCTGATCCAGTAATTTCAGAATAGTTCCACCATGAACATTTCCTGAAAAATTTGCCATATCTGGCGTCATGAGAACTGACATCGTTAACTCTGACTGGTCATCTGACACTGCTGCAATTTGATCTAAAGGGGCCATCGTTTTCTTTGAACTCTTTGAATGACAAGGTTATCGCTTATTATTATAGCGTTTTTAACATGAATAAAATGTTCAATTCGGCAAATGAAGCATCATAATTATTGATATAGAAACTGCACTCATACAGAAAAAAATATATTTAACAGATCTCAAGGCTCAGCAAGAAGCTAAGTTCCAAACAAATAAACACTTATTGATCCAAAGCGTCTGCTTACCCAGCTCAAGTTTTTTTCGGGCCGCTCTCATTTTGCAAAAAATAATTCAAGATGTTGGATAAATCATTACTGATTTAGCGCATGAGTGGTTTTAACATTTCTTGGGCGACATTTTCATAGCTGAGAATTTGCTGACCATCCAGTGTGGTAGTGACCGTGAAAGAACCATCTTGATGTGCAGCTGTCACTGTAAAAATATAGTGTTCAAATTGCGCCAACTTGACCTGATGTCCAATTTTAATCTGATTCATTGTCGTTACATCTATTCATTAATCTTTCAAAGCACATTCTGTCATGAACAATATTTAAATATTTGATCAACTTAAGTATAGGAATAATAATATTAAAATTTCGACTTAGAAAAGCAACACTTATTCCCAAAAAAATATAATTTATAATTCAACAACTTATAGTCAAAATAAAGTTTATCTCTCCTGAAAATTCTGGCCAATTCATATGCAAAAACAATGATTTAATCTTTTATAACGATCAGCCAGTGTTAAGATCAGAATCTGGAAAGCATAGGGATGCAATAGCTTTGCCTACCTGGTTCGATCTCATAAAAAATGAACAAAAAAATCTAACCGCAATATGCTTTAGGGCTGCTGCTGTTCCTGAGCCACAAAGAGCGGAATATGATGGCCGCGAGCATAATTATATTTTTGATAAGCGAGAGAAATATCCATCAGTTTTAACTGTGCAGCATCAATGCCGGCCTGCATGGTTAATTCTCTGCCACGTACATCAAAGATATGTCCTTTTTCCCGTAAATCGGGCTGGATCACCACATCGGCATGCTTTAATTCTTCTTGTGCCAAGTGTTGCTGCATAATATTAATATTCTGGTTAAACAGTCCCCAGACATTACTGGTTTCCGTATGAATAGGCTGTGCCAGAATATCAACCGCAATCACAATATCTGCTCCCAGCTCACGTGCCACATTCACCGGTACCGGGCTGACCAGCCCGCCATCGACATATTCTTTTTCTTCAATTATTGTTGGAATAAACATACTCGGAATCGACACTGAAGCACGTACTGCCTGTCCAGTATTGCCGTAATTAAAAACGACTTTCTTGCCTTCTTTTAGTGCTGTGGCCACCACAAACATCGGGATTTTCATGGCTTCTAGTGGAGTTTGATCGACTTGTAAATTGACATAGTCTTCTACTTTTTTGCCATCAAAAAAACCTTTTCGATCCAGTTTGATATCGCGTACATCAGTTGCTCGCATGCTCAAGGCAATATTGCGCAGCTCAATCGCCGGTTTACCACTGGCATAAATAGATCCGACGATGCTGCCCGCACTGGTTCCAACAATAAAATCCGGACGAATACCGGCCTGTTCCAGTACTTCGAGCGCACCGATATGTGCATAGCCACGCGCACCACCACTGCCTAAAACGAGAGCAATGACCGGACGCTGTTCAGTTTGCTTGATCTTTTCAAAATCAATTTGATTCGGACGTGCCTGAGCTTCTCCACGTTGCGCAGCAGGTTGTAGATGATTGGTAGCTGACTGGACTGTCATCGGTGTGGTTTGACAACCACTCAGGCCGAATGCACCCAGTGCCACAATACTCAACACATATTTCTGCATGTAGAGAATGTCCTCATTAACTAAAGCAGCATAGTGTATAAACACCTGCTTAAATAATCTGTAGAATTTCGTAAAATTGTCATACAGTTCGGGTAGTTTGTCTTCATTTTCCCCTTCATGCTATGTCAGTCATTTCACTGTACCGGATTTTTCTGATTTTCCTGCAACTGGGCTGTATTTCATTTGGCGGGCCAGCCGCACATCTGGTATTTTTTCACCGCAAATTTGTGATGCAACTACAATGGCTCAATGATACCCAATACAGTCAACTGGTGGCTTTGGCGCAGCTTTTACCGGGTCCGAGCAGTAGTCAGGTGGGTTTGTCTATCGGATATCTGCAACGTGGTTATCTAGGTGCATTGATGGCATGGCTGGGATTCACCCTGCCCTCGATCATACTCATGACTGGTGTCGCGCTACTGGGTCAACACTATGTTCATATTCTAAACTCAAATAGCTTTCATACCATTCAGCTCATTGTATTTTCTGTTATTGCCTGGGCATTCTGGCAGATGCTGCAAGGCTGCTGTAAAACGGCCTGGCAATATGCAGTCCTGCTGCTGTCTGTCATATTATTGACGGTAATTTCGGTGAGTTATAACCAGATTCTCGTCATCATCCTCGGTGCAATTTGTGGAATGTTGATGGGATATTCTTCCAGATTAAATCCGAACAAGCCCAAAGACAGTGACAGTACTGAAATCAGCTCGCCTTATCTGCAATCTGCTGCTGCACCCTACTGGCTGCTGGCATTTATCTTGCCATTTTTGCTGCTGCCCCTAGCGGATAAACTATCGAATGGGTCGGGCCTACAATTCCTGAGTGATTTTTATCAGACCGGTTCGCTGGTTTTTGGTGGTGGTCATGTGATTCTGCCCTTACTCCATCAGGATTTTGTCGCGACAGGCATAGTGAGTGCGCAATCTTTTGATCTTGGCTATGCATTTGCCCAACTCATGCCCGGGCCATTATTCAGTTTTGCCAGTTATATGGGCGCCGTGCTGCCGTGGACGCCCTATGTCTGGCTGAATGTACTTTTAGCGACCTGCGCAATCTTTTTACCCTCATTTTTTCTGATCTTTGGCACCTTGCCCTACTGGTCATGGCTGCTGCAGCAACGGCGGATCCATCAGGCCGTGATGGGAATTAATGCTGCGGTGGTGGGTCTGTTACTGTATTTATTGCTGGATTTTTCACAACGCTATTTTAGTTATGGCTCCGACCTGGTCTTTGTCGCGGTGATGATTGCCCTGCTACGTTCAAAATTACCGGTCTGGTTCAGCCTGATTTTCGGCTTCGTGCTTTATCAAAGTTATTTAAATTTCTTCTAAATAAAACATTGGCACAAAAAAGCCCCGAATGATCGGGGCTTTTTATTTCAAGTCTTACCAGATATCTGATTTAACCTTGTCTTTAAATTTAGGATGGTTATCCAGTTTAAATTCAGGCTCTTTCACACCGCGCTTCAACTGACCGGTATAGTCTTTGAGTAGCATCAGCAGGAATGGCATCAGCAACAGGATCGCAATCAAGTTGATACTTGCCATCACACCCATGAACAGATCCGCCATATTCCAGATCAATGGCACGCTGGCGATGGAACCGAAATACACCATCACCAATACAAATAAACGGAAAATCAACATAACCCGGCTATTGTTATTAATGAACTGGACGTTTCCTTCGGCATAGGCATAGTTACCAATAATCGAAGAATAGGCAAACAGGAACAGAATCAAAGCCAGGAAGTCATCACCCCAAGCACCAATCTGGCTTTCGAGTGCCATCTGGGTCAAGGTCACGCCTTCAAAGCCTGCATTTTCATACAGACCCGAAACCAGAATAATAATCGCGGTACATGAACACACCACAAAGGTATCTACAAATACTCCGAGCATTTGTACCAGACCCTGATTGACCGGATGTTTGACATCCGAGGCTGCAGCGGCGTTCGGTGCCGAACCCATCCCTGCCTCGTTAGAGAACAGACCACGCTTGATGCCCATCATCATGGCCATAGATACCATGGCACCAAAGAAACCACCAGCGGCGGCTTCAAACTCAAAGGCTTTACTGAAAATAAGCTGGAAGATGGATGGGAGCAGATCGTAATTGATAACCGCAATATATAAAGCCACCGCCAGATACAGTAGCGCCATAAAGGGCACTACCTTTTCTGCCACTTTGGCGATACGTTTAATACCGCCAAAAATGATTGTAGCTGTAATCAATACTAAGACTAGCCCAATCCAGGAAACTTCAAAATCCAATCCGCCTAAAGGCAAAATGATATTGGCCTGATCCCAGCCCCATGCGTGTGATGTTGCACCGGTAATGGCATTGGCCTGAACCGCATTAAACACAAAACCATAGGTCGTGATCAATGCAATTGCAAAGACAATCCCGAGCCATTTCTGTTTTAGACCCTGAGTAATGTAATACGCGGGGCCACCACGGAATTGCTGGTTTTTATGATCGCGCACCTTAAACAATTGCGCCAATGAGGATTCCACCAAAGCAGAGCTCATACCCAGAAATGCAGTAACCCACATCCAGAACACCGCACCCGGTCCGCCAATCGCAATGGCAATGGCCACACCGGCGACATTACCCACCCCGACCCGGCTTGCAAGACCAGTCACAAAGGCCTGAAACGGGGTAATGCCGTGCGCATCCTGAACCTTGCCACGGCTGCCTTTCATGACTTTCATGCTGTGCCAGAACAAACGAATTTGTACTGCACCCGTCATGATTGTATAGAAAATACCAACTGCGACCAGAAACACCACCAGAAAGTCCCACAAAGGACCATTCACGGCATTAATCCAGCCAAGCAATGTTTCATTTAACTGATCATTCATGTCACATCCTTATGAGCTTATGACTCATCGTATCAGGTCTAAATTATACAAAGAACTTCAAGATCATTTGAATAACAGTGGCATTGATTAGGTCAACAAAGAACGCGCCACATAATGGAACGATCAGGAAGGCCTTATGTGATGCACCATACATATTGGTAATCGCCTGCATATTGGCAACCGCTGTCGGTGTTGCACCCATACCAAAACCACAGTGACCCGCTGCAAGTACCGCAGCATCATAGTTCTTGCCCATCAGGCGGAAAGTTACAAAACCGGCATACAAAGCCATGGTGATAGTCTGTGCACCCAGAATTACCATCAGTGGTCCTGCAAGGTCAGCCAATTGCCATAATTTCAATGACAACAATGCCATCGCCAAGTACAGCGACAATGAAGCATTACCGAACACATCAATCGCACGATCGAAAATCTGAACTTTGAAAATACCTTCCAGTACATTACGCAGGATGACACCACCCGCCAATGCCCACACGAATGTTGGCAGTTCAAATGCTGTACCTTTACTGAAACCCGTCATAAACTCTGCAAAAGCCAAACAGCCTGCAAACAGGCCCAAGGTCGTGATTGCATTATCAGCGGTAATTAAACGCACCTGATGCGGATATTCAAACGGTACATATTCGCTGGTGGTGCTGTCCATTGGCGTATTGTCACGCTTTTCGATCTGCTGATCGGTACGTGCAGTCGCCAGGTTATAACGGTTGATCAGCAACTTGGCCAAAGGTCCGCCAATAATACCGCCGATAATCAATCCAAAAGTCGCACTGGCCATACCTAGTGCCAGCGCACCTTGAATACCATGTTCAACTTCAAAAATTTCCCCCCATGCCCCCGCAGTACCATGACCACCGGTTAAGGTAACTGAGCCTGCAATCAGGCCAATCAAGGGGTCAATACCCAGTAATGTGGCCAGACTTATGCCGACCGCATTTTGCAAAATAATGAAAGCCGAAACAGCAAACAGGAAAATAACCAGACCGATCCCGCCTTCACGCAACTTGGAAAAGTTGGCACTCAGACCAATCGAAGCAAAGAAAATCAGCATAAAGCTGGTTTGTAATTCTGCACTGGTGGTGATGCTATATCCCCACAATGAATGCACCAGCAATGAGATGATCGCCGCAACCAAACCGCCCGCGACCGGCTCAGGAATATTGTAGCGCTTTAAAAAATCGATTTTATTAACCAGGAATCGGCCGAGTAACAAAACAATAACTGCGGCAATCAAGGTATAAAATGCGTTAAAAGTAAAATCCATAATTTTTTGCCCAAGATAATGTTGATTTTTTATCATTCTAAAAGTGATGCAGAGATACCGAGCTTTAGATCTCTCATCGATTTCGACCTAAAATATTCTGACCTCATCTAATGCTTTTAAAATAACAAAATGATCCACCATCTCTTTCAAACTTATGAATATCATCATCACGATCATATTCAACAAATGAGAGATTTATAAAAGCCAAAATACAGCTTTGATTTAAGCTCTATTGCTGTCAATGAATGGTATAAGCATACAAATTTAACAGGAGAGTCAGATCTATAAGACTGTGTTCTACTTCTCAAAAAACACCAAGGTTTAGTGAGCGCTTTTAACCTGACTAGCTTAATTCAAGCCACTTGGAATAGCGTTATTTAAAATAAATCTTGTGCATGCCGACCTTGAATTTTCCCAAAGCGCATGGATTAAGATGAAAAGCTGCATATTATGCTGTTTCTTTGTATAAAGTTTTATTGTTTTTTATTAAGAATAGTTAATCAATCTATAAAAAATAATTATTAGTCTAGGGTTTTTAGATGAGGGTCAAACTCTCTAGTTATCGAAAAAAAATATTAATCTCTTACTTAAAACTTTATCAAACCAAGAAATTTCAATGGAATTAACGTGCTTTTCTATCCCAATCCACTTCATCTGTGCAGGCAATTAGTATGTTCAAATGGTTCAAGCATCCGAGTTTTAAGCTAATTTTTAATTTCATCAAAGCTTTTTAACCAATGTCCTGACTATTTGACTGAGGCTATTTAAAACATCAAGCTAGATATCAATCTTTTGTTTCACTGATAAATACTTTTTCCATTCTGGCCCGCGATTTAATTTTTCTGTCCACCCTACTGTTTGTTTAGTTTATAGTCATTCAAAACTTCATATGGATATTCGATTGGACATCAAAATGGATCAAAAACTTGTTCATGCTGTAGATCAAACGATCACCTCTCGCCATTCGGTGCGCGCTTTTTTAAATACGCCAGTCAGTACAGACATCTTGAAACAGATTTTAACTGTGGCCAGCCGCGCACCTTCGGGCACCAATACCCAACCTTGGAAAGTCTATGTTGTGACAGGTAAAAAACGCGATGAACTGGTAGAACGCGTCTGTCAGGCCCAAATGCAAATCTATGCCAATCCCGAGCTGGCGGAACAATACCAAGAAACCTTTGCCTATTATCCTGAACAATGGCTCTCGCCGTTTATTGAACGTCGTCGTGAAAATGGTTGGGGCTTATATGGTTTGCTGAATATTCAAAAAGGCGAAAAAGAAAAAATGGCACGGCAGCAGCTGCGTAATTTTGAATTATTTGATGCACCGGTGGGACTGTTTTTTACCGTACATCGCTCTTTGGCCATTGGTTCGAAAATGGATATTTCGATGATGATCCAGAATGTCATGATTGCAGCAAAAGCCCGCGGTCTGGACACTTGCCCGCAGGCCGCCTGGAATCATTTCCATCCCATCGTACTCGATCTGGTCGGTGCACCTGAACATGAAGAACTGGTCTGTGGCATGGCCTTGGGCTATGCCGATCCAGAGCAGATCATTAACAGCTTTATTACGCCGCGTGTCCCGGTAGAAGAATTCGCTGTATTTATTGATGAGTGATTGAATCAAGGCTGAGTCTATCGACTTGGCCTTATTTTCAGATCTTTAGATTTTATCTGGCCAGAGCCAGATCAGGCATTTATTCATGTTTGAATACTGGCAGCTCAAGTTGACAAATTGCCCAGACGGCAATACAAACAAAAACCAGCATAATCAATGCCATATTTAATAAAGCATTCCAAACCAGAAAATTTAGTAAAAGCCCGCCCAATAAGCCACAGACAAATTGCATACTGCCCATAATCGCGCTAGCAGTTCCTGCACGTGCACCCTGCTTCGCCATAGCCAATGCCATAGCATTCGGGCCAGTAAAACCGATCGACGCCACCACGACAAACATGCCCAGCAAGACCAATGCAATAGAATCTACATCCAGATAGCCAAGCAATACTAAAACGAAAACACCCACTAACTGTAGAACAATGCCGATTTTAAGGCGTTGCAATATCGAGAAACGCCCAGCCAGACGTTTATTCAAGGTCGAAAATAACATGATCCCGACAGCATTGGCACCAAAGGCATAGGCAAACTGCTGCTCAGTCAGTTGATAACGATCCATCAAAATGGCCGAAGATGCACTGATATAACAGAACATCACCGCACTGGAAAAACAGCCGGCATAAAGCGGATGTCGAAAGCTTTGATCCTGAAAAATGCTACGGTACAAACTTAGAACCTGTTGAACGCTCAGCTTGAGACGGCGTTCTGGTTCCAGAGTTTCTTTAAAGAGAAAATGTACACAGGCCAGACTCAGCAGACCGCAGCCCATCAGCACCAAAAAAATCACATTCCACTCATAAAACATCAACACCCAGGCCCCCAGACTCGGCGCGAGAATGGGTGCAATCGCGGTCACAATCATCATGCTGGCAAAAGCCTGAGCTGCTGAATACATATCCAGACGATCACGAATGGCCGCACGGGCCATGACCACCCCGACACAACCACCCAAAGCCTGCAGAATCCGTGCAGCGATCAGACTCCATTCATCCTGTGCAAACACACACAGCAGACTTGCCACAATGTATAAACACAGCCCAAAATACAGCGGTGGTTTACGCCCAATCCGGTCACTGATCGGCCCATAAATCAGTTGCCCCACAGCCAGACCGAAGAAGTAAGCCGGCAAGCTATTCGAGACCATTTGGGTACTGACGCCAAAATCTGCTGCCATCGCCGGCAAGGCAGAAAGATACATATCAATGGATAAAGGCCCGAGCGCACTCAGCGCCGCTAGCAAAACAATCCAGGACATGGCATAAGGTGGTTGTACGATTTTATTCGATGGCATAAGCATGAAGATTTAAAGCGCTAATATGCAGACAAGTTAACACAGTGCATAGTATGATTTAGCTTGAAATGAAATTTTATAAACCTACTATTTTTCATTGGCATATTCAGATTCATCTGTAAGACTGCAGTATAAAGGACGACTTTTGAAATCTTGGCTCACTCGTCTCAAGCAAACCACCTATAATACGACCTTGATGTATAACCTGCGAATGATGACGGCATTTGCAGGTACCGCCTTTGTTCCCTATTTTATGGGGCAACAATTGATGACGATTCCCCTGACTTTAGGCGTGGTCGCAGCCGGTTTAAGCGATATTGATGACCGCTTTTCGGTGCGTATTCTCAATCTGCTATATACCTACATGGGTTTCTTTATTACTGCGGTTGGCGTTTATCTGCTCTATCCTTATCCGCCGCTGTTCGCCTTGGCCTTGATTGTTTCTTGTATTGGCCTGATTTTGCTGGGTTCACTAGGGCGACGCTATGCCACGATTTCCTACGGCTGTCTGGTGATTTCCGTTTATTCCATGCTCGGGGTGGAGCTATTTGATGAATGGTATAAACAGGCTGGTTTATTGGTCATCGGCGCGATGTGGTACGGTCTGCTGTCGACCATCAGTTTCCTGATTTTCCCTGCCCGACTGGCGCAAGACAAGCTTGCCATTTCCTATTCTGCGCTCGGTGATTTTTTATATGCCAAGTCCAATCTGTTTGATGTGGACATGACGCCGAAAAGCTATCAGCAGAGCATGATTGATCTTTCTCTTGAAAATGGCAAACTGATTGCCATTTTTAACGAAATGAAAACGGCGCTCTTGACCCGTCTAAAAGGCGACCGTGGGCAAAAAGATACCCGTCGCAGTCTGCAATATTATTTTGTGGCGCAGGATATTCATGAACGTGCCGATTCAGCCCATATTGATTATCAGAAACTGGCCAAGATTTTCCAGCACAGCGACATCCTGTTCCGCTTTCAGCGCATCATGTCGATTCAGGGCAAAGCCTGCAAGGACCTGAGCGAAAGTTTGCTGCTGCGCAAGCCTTATGTACATAACAAACGCTTCAAGCATGCTTTTGACAATCTTCGGCTGTCTCTGGAGAAATTACGTCAGGATCAGCATTATGATCAGGTCTGGATTAATGCTTTATTTTCACTATTTCAGAACCTGAAATCGATTGATGCCCAGTTACGTAACCTGGAAACCGAGCAAAGTATCAAAGCCGAGCGTTTTAAACATATTGAAAACCAGCTCAGAGATGATGACCTGAAAGGCTGGGACGACATCAAGGTTCGAATTAAACAGCATCTCACTCCAGAATCGGTGCTGTTCCGGCATGCCATCCGCCTGTCGATTGTGCTGCTGATCAGCTATATCTTTGTACAGGTCAGCAATATTGAATATGGTTACTGGATTTTATTAACTGCACTGTTTGTCAGCCAGCCAAACTTTAACGCCACCAAGCGGCGTTTACGTCTGCGGATTGTCGGTACCTTGGTCGGTATTATTTTCGGTTATGCCATTTTATATTTTGTACCTTCTGTCGAAGGACAATTATTACTGCTGGTGTTCAGCGGGATCTTGTTCTTTGAATTGCGTAGTAAACAGTATGCCCAAGCCACGGCCTTTATCACGATTCTTGCCTTGATCAACTTCAATCTGGATGGTATGGGCTTTGCTGCGGCTATCCCGCGGATGATTGATACCCTGATTGGCTGTGCCATTGCCTGGTTCGGGGTCAGCTTTATTTTCCCGGACTGGAAGTTCAGACGTTTGCCGCGCAGTATCAAACGCAGCTTGCAGGCAGAAGCGGACTATTTAAGTGAAGTGATCGAGCAATATAAATCGGGGCGTAATAATGGCCTGAAATATCGGATTGTGCGCCGTGCTGCCCACAATACCGATGCCGAGGTGGCTTCACTCATTTCGACCCTGGCCACTGAACCGGATATTGATCCGGTACAAAAATCGCTGGCCTTTGAGTTCCTGTGTCTGAACCATACCTTTATCAGTTATATCGCCGCGCTGGGTGCGCACCGAGGAAGAATTGAGGATCAGGACATTCTGAATTTACTGGATAATGCATTAGAGAACATTCGCGGTGCATTATTACGAGACGAAACGCCCGATTTAAGGGCGCAAAATATGATTGTCCATATTCGACAGCGCCTGTCACATGATCAGGAACAAGATCAGAAATCTCTGATCATTTTGCAGCAGCTGTCTTTAATGTTCAGTATTTTAAACCAGTTGAGCCAATTGAAACAAAGTTTGAGCCATGAGCGTGATGAACAGGCAACAGAACTCGGTTCCTTATAATTTGGATGATTTTGGAACAATATACTCACTGAATTGGTACAATTAATGCTAAACTTTTTACAGTTTTAAATCTGCTAGTTTCACTATGACCGCGAAAAATTTATACGCTTATACCCTACAGCCTGTGAACTATGAAATTTCAGAAGCCGAGCAGCGTCATGCTCAGCTGGTGATCTGGCGTAGTACCAATAAAATTGGCATGAAAGCATGGCTGATCATGGGTGCTGTTGTTGCACTTTCTATTCTGGGCCTTCTGCTTCTCAAGAACTATTCAACCGTGTTCTGCTGGGTGGCGATTGCCTGTGTGGTGTTGTATTACCTGATCCGTACCTTTGGTCTGGAATGGTATGTTAAACGCAAGATGAATGAATTTCCGGTACAGGAAATCAAAGGTGTTCGTCTGGGCGTACAACCGCACGGTATCATCATGCGTCAGAAAATGGGCACGCAGGAAGGTGTGGGTGCGATCAGCTGGAAAGACATTTATGAATGGTACAACACACCAGAATTCATGTTGGTCAATTTCAAGGTAAAAGGCCAGCAAGGTGCTTATATCCTGCCTAAACGTCTGGACAGCAAAAACTTTTCTTTTAACACGATTCGTAAGCATCTAGAAGCAGAAGTTGGCGCAGCCAAACAAATCTAAACTTGTACACGTTTCAACAAAAAACCTCCTGCCCCGGCATGGAGGTTTTTTTAATCCTAAAACAATAAATGATAATGAGAATAAATATTATCCTCAACACCTATAATTCAGTATTAAAGTTCAGTTATAATTTGGCCACTTTTATAAAGCTCACCCTTAATCTGACGACCATGTTTAAAAAAACATTTTTCCAAATCCACTGGTTTCTGGGGATTACAGCAGGTTTAATCCTCTCTTTGATGGGCGTCACTGGCGCAATTTATTCCTATGAACAACAAATCTTAAAATGGATAAATAACGACAGTTATACGGTTCAGGTTCAGCAAGGTGACAAACTTACGCCTGCTCAGCTGTATCAGCATTTTCAAAATACCACTCCAGAGATGAAGATTAACAGTATTAGCGTGGCACAAGATCCAAGTGCTTCAAGTACTGTAAATATTGCCAAAGAGGGAGCACGGCGTGGTCATAACATCCTGATCAATCCCTATACTGCCGAAGTTTTGCCTGAAATTAAGGGTCGGGAATTTTTCCAGTTTATTCAGCAACTGCATCGTAATTTAACGGTTGGCCCGGTCGGCAAACAGATTACCGGTGCTTGTACTTTAATGCTGATTTTTTTCGTCTTGTCCGGTCTTTACCTGCGCTGGCCAAAGCGTCATTCGATCAAGCAATGGTTCTTTGTAAAACCCAAGCTGAAAGGCCGTAATTTTATCTGGGATCTGCATGCTGTTGTGGGAACCTGGGTGGTGATTTTCTACCTGATTCTGGCTTGTACCGGCCTGTACTGGTCCTATGACTGGTGGCGTAGCGGGATGTTTAAAGTCCTCGGCGTTGAACGTCCACAGCCTACCATGCAAGCCAATGCGGGCAATAATCGTGGTGAAGGACGTCAAGGTGGCGAACGCGGCCCACGTGGTGAAGGACGCGAAGAAGGCATGAATCCAGAACAGATTGGCCGCGCGCTAGATTTGAGCTGGACTGGCTTTAATACTGAATTTTCAGATAAATATTCCACAGTAACCTTTAATCTTCCCAAAAAACCCGACGGCAGCATGCAGCTCAGCTTTGTCGATCCGGTTGCCCAGCACGAACGTGCGCGGAACAGTGCCACTTATAATTACCAGACAGCCGAATTTACCGAAGTTGAGCTCTATGAAGATAAAAAGCTCAATGAAAAGATCATGAGCAGCATGTTACCGGTGCATCGTGGCAGCTTCTTCGGCCCGATCTACCAGTTCTTTGCCATGGTCGCAGCCTTGTTAATGCCATTATTCTTTGTGACAGGCTGGATGCTGTATCTGAAACGTCGTAAACAGAAGCGCTTAACGCTGGCAGCGCGTCAGGGTGTCACTCCAGTTGACTTAGATGAAAATGCCAAACCTTGGCTGATTGCTTATGCATCACAAACAGGTGTCTCAGAACAACTGGCTTGGCGTACAGCAACTGCCCTGCAGGAAGCACGTCAACCGGCAACAGTAAAAGCGGTACAACAACTGACGCTTGCCGATTTACAGCAAACTGAGCAGGTATTATTTGTTGCCAGTACTTATGGCACAGGTGAAGCACCTGATCTGGCCTCTTCTTTTGAGAAAAAAATCCTGTCTGGCAAAGCTGATTTGCGGCATTTAAATTATGCGGTGTTGGCGCTCGGTTCTCAAGAATATCCGGATAGCTATTGCAGTTTTGGTCACCGTATTGACCAGTGGTTGCAGCAAAATGGTGCCCAGCAGTTATTCACTACCATTGAAGTGGATAATGCCAATAATGAGCACATCCAGCAATGGAATACTGCACTGGCACAAGTAACTCGCCTTGAACTGCAAGCCATGGGTATCGATAAAACCTTTGATCAGTGGACACTGACTCAACGTGAAATCCTCAATCCAGGTAGTCTGGGTGCTCCTGCCTTTAATATCGAACTGATTCCTGAGCATGAAGCAATCTGGCAAGCAGGTGATATTGCCGAGATTCAGCCAGCTAACAGTCCGGAACGTATTCAGGCATTTATGCAACAACACAATATTGCTGCCGGCACACAAGTGCCTTCTATGCAGCAAAGCATTGAGCGCGCGCTTTGGGATCGTGATCTGACTCAGGCAGAACCTTTTGATTCAATGGATCAGCTCCTCAAGCAATTACCGGCTTTGGCATCACGTGAATACTCGATTGCCAGCATTCCAAGTCAGCAAGTCCTGCGTCTGGTGGTACGTCAGCAAGCTGATGCGAATGGAAATCTAGGTCTGGGTTCAGGCTGGTTAACCCAGCATGCCGCACTCAATGCACCGATTGCGCTACGCATTCGCAGCAACGAATCGTTCCACCTGATTGATGATAACCGTCCGATCATTTGTATTGGGAATGGTACCGGTATTGCTGGTTTAATGAGTCTGCTCAGCTCCCGTAACCGTCAGGAATACACCCAAAACTGGCTGATCTTCGGTGAACGTCAGCGTGAACATGATTTTTTCTTTGCAGAAACCATTCAGGCCTGGTTGCAAATGGGAACCCTGAAACGGCTGGATCTTGCGTTCTCTCGTGACCAGCAGGAAAAAGTCTATGTGCATCATAAATTACGGGAACAGGCTGAAGAGCTGAAAACCTGGGTTGCCCAAGGCGCAGTGATTTATGTCTGCGGTAGCATCAATGGCATGGCCAGTGATGTCGATCAGGCCCTGACCGAGATACTTGGTGAAACGCTGCTCGATCAATTACGTCTGGATGGCCGTTATCGCCGTGATGTATATTAAGATGAACTGATATACTAAAAACCGGGCGCAATAGCCCGGTTTTTGAAAATACAAAAGTAATAAGAAAAATATGAATAAGAAAAAAGGAAACTTGGATGCTCAATCAACTTAAACGAAGTCTCAGTCTGATCTTTGGCTTGATCCTCTGTATCAATAGCGTCTGGTTACTGAATCAGGATCAAAGGCATTTTGGTATCATGCTGTCTATCATCATTGGTGTGGCACTGATCCTGTATGCCCTGCTTTTTTCATCTATTCAGCGCTGGAAACAAAATTCTCGACTCAGAACACTGTTCTGGAACAGTCTCTGGGGCGGATTTTTACTCTGGATGATCAGTGTTGCGATTTTTTTCGCTTATATCCAGATGTCGATTAACTCGAATATTCCTGCACAACCGGCTACAGCGATTCTGGTATTAGGTAGTGGGATTAACCAGGGTCAACCCTCACCCATCTTAAAAAATCGTCTGGATACTGCAGCAAAATATGCAGAACAATATCCAGATACGTTGATGATTATGACCGGGGGACGAAATTTCCGGGAAAGACAAAGCGAAGCTGAAGTCATGCAACATTATATTCATATGACCTATCCGCAGCTCAAAAACCCGATTCGCTTAGAAGATCAAAGCAGAAGCACCCAACAGAACCTGCAATATTCTCAGGCGATCTTGCAACAACAGAATATTGATCGAAATAAGCCTATTGTGATTGTGACCAACGATTTTCATAGCCCGCGTGCCCGTGCCATTGCCAGACATCAGGGCTATCAGCAAGTGATCAGTCTGAGTGCCCGCACTCCTCAGAATGCTCGCTACCATTCATGGCTACGTGAATATTTTGCGTTGATTAATGGCTGGCTGCTGAATGAATATTCACTGTTCCAATAAACAAGCTATTTAACAACAAGAACATTAATTTAAACGAATGTGTCTTGGCAAAGGCATATCCGGATTTTTAAAAAGTTCCGGCTTTTGCACATAGATCTGATACAGATAATTTTTGATATCCAGTAATAATTTTTCCGGTGCCACCAGAATATTCTGCCCTTCTGGCGTCAGATCAAGAGACACAATGGTACTTTCCTGACGTAAAAACGGAATCACTTTCTCTACAAAATCCTTGAGACCAATTTCCTGAATATCATAATTCACCCAATTGTCTTTAATCAGCAGACGAGCCAGACCTTTACTGTGCCAGCAAGCAAATGCACGCTGTCCAGTAGGGGTCGCACACAAAGCCCAGCCATCCTGATAAAGCGCAAAAATGCCGGCATTCGCGACAATCGATTCAATATATTGTTTATAAAGGTGTTGAGGGTCGTATGTAGTTTGAGATTTGGTCGCTGCCTTGCGCTGATATGGATTTCTCATCGTCGTGAAACCTTCAAATTATTATAGACTTCAAATTCTATGAAATGTTCAGTGTTTAGGCAAGAAAGATATGGTGGGCGCTGACGGGATCGAACCGCCGACATTCTGCTTGTAAGGCAGACGCTCTACCAACTGAGCTAAGCGCCCTGAGAAAAACAACAGCGTTGTTTTTAATGACGCAAGACAAGGAATGTCTTGGTATATTGAACACTCAGATCTTAGGAATCCAAGCTTCTCATCTTAGGATGGCGCAGCGGACGGGGCTCGAACCCGCGACCCCCGGCGTGAC
>NZ_VPCL01000003.1:0-143217 GCF_013418235.1 Acinetobacter sp. YH12156 | reverse complement strand
CTATTAGCGCAAGGTCCGAAGATCCCCTGCTTTCTCCCGTAGGACGTATGCGGTATTAGCATCCCTTTCGAGATGTTGTCCCCCACTAATAGGCAGATTCCTAAGCATTACTCACCCGTCCGCCGCTAGGTCAGTTACCGAAGCAACTTCCCCCGCTCGACTTGCATGTGTTAAGCCTGCCGCCAGCGTTCAATCTGAGCCATGATCAAACTCTTCAGTTTAAAATCAGTAGTGCCTAAAGGACACCAATCTTGGCTCATCAATTTTCTGACAAATATTTCTCAAATAAACTTCGAGTCATTCTTACCATCAATCAATGAAAATAATTTCGATCGATCAACCAGTAAAAATCCACACAAGTTGTTCTTCATAATCTCTTAATGATCTTCTTGCTGATTCGTCACCAGCAAGCTAGGTCGGCTATATTACACTGAATTTCTAAAGTGTCAATCCGTAATTCAAATTAATTTAAACTTATCCAACAAAACCCAATCTTAACACTTTGTGCTAAGTTACTGTTTTATCAGAAGTTTTAATCTTCATCACTGCCGATGGATGTGCATTCTACAGGATTTCAGAGCGCTTGCAACACCTTTTTCAAGAAAATCATTTTGCATGTACATTTTTTACTCTTTTTGTGTATTTTCATTCATTTTTTATACAAATTTGCTTAAATGATGTCTATTCGTGAATATAACGTTTATTATTTTTATACTAATAAGTAGTGCTCCTTACTCAGACAAGGCCTCGGGTTTCCTTATGCATCGTTCTATTTACTTATCTATATGCTTATTTTCTCTAGTATCAAGCGTACATGTTTTCGCAGAGGTCAATACGGCTGTGGAAAATGAATCTTTGAAAACGCCACTCAGAACCAAAATATCGGCCAAGGCACAACAATTACAGACACAGCTAAAAGTCGATGCCAGTGCAGCACAGGCTGAAGAAGTCAAAGATCCTTTCCAACCGTTAAATAGAAAGATTTATCAGTTTAATGATGCGATTGACCGTACTGTGGTACGTCCTATAGCTGTTCAGTATGTTGAGAAAGTTCCACAGGATGTCCGCGGTAGCTACACCAATTTCCGTAATAACCTGGGTGAACCCTGGAATGTAGTCAATCAGCTGATTCAGGGTCGTCCGACCCGCGCAGCAAAATCCTTGGGACGTTTTACCATTAATACTTTAACGACCTTAGGTTTGGCTGATCCGGCACGTCGCCTTGGTTTAAGTCATGAAGACGAGAGATTTGGAACTACTTTGGGTTATTATGGTGTTGCGTCTGGTCCTTATATTATGTTGCCATTTTTAGGCCCAAGTTCAGTGCGTGGGGTGATTGGTACTGCTGTAGATAGTCAAACCCGCCCACAAAAATATCTTCTCGAAGATGAAGATGGGCTTTACTGGACCGACCAGTTCTGGCGTGCCATTGATAACCGCTCGGAAATACTGGATGTTGAAGGGGTGCTGACCGGTGATCGTTATGCCCAGATTCGGGATATTTACTTGCAACGCACCAATTACGCGATTGCTGAAAAGAAAGGTACAGAACAAGATACCCTATTCCTAGAAGATGACTTCGAAGAAGATAGTTCTGAAGATATACCTTTTGATGAGAACAATATTGAATCTTCAGAAGAAGATCTTTAAGTTCATGCTTGATGTATGATTGCTAGTGAAATCTGTTCGCTAGCAATACCTTGCTTGTTATAGTACATCGTATAACCAACCCTGAGATCGAATCACTTTTTTATGTATTTCATTCAACCGACTCGTGATATTCCCTATTTAGATCAGGTACTTGATACGCTTCCGCATATTCAGATGATCTATCTGGATGATCATGAGCTGTATGATTCTACGATTATCGCAATTGCAGATGTACATGACTATCTGAAATATAAGTGGAATCTGCCTACCATTGTGCTGGCCTTAGAGCATGAAGGCACAGCGTTGGCTCAGGCTTGGGAGCAAGGGGCGCTGGCAGGCTGGATCTGGAATAAACTTCCTGAAAATCCTGACCTGGCGCTGCAAAAAATTGATGCGCAATATAAACGTAACCAGGATAGCCGTGATCTGCCTTCTGCGGCAGAACTACAAAAAAGATTGTTACCCAACCCGATTAAACTGACCAATTATGAGGTCGAAACTTATTTTCAGCCTTCAGCCTATCTTTCAGGAGATTGGTATGATTACTGGAAAATTAGCGACAAAGAAGTGATTTTCTATTTGGCCGATGTATCTGGACATGGCGTCACCAGTAGTTTACTCACGTCCTGGATGGCTGCTTTTCACGGTCGCTCCAAAACGCCGCGCGAGCTGATTAAAAAGCTTAACGGCATGCTAATGCAGGAAAATATTGAAAAGCACATCACCATGATTGCCGGGATTTTAAATCTGGAAACCCATGTATTAAAATGGTCCAGTGCCGGACATTATCCCCCACCGATTATATTTGAACCTCATCAAGAACCTAAGATTTTCTCTACCAGCAGCTTCCCTTTAGGCCTGACCGAAGAGCTTGAGGTTGAAGAAAACGAATGGGTATTAAGCCCTAATGCCCGTTTTATCATCTGTTCAGATGGTGCACTGGAACCCTTTGATGGTGGATTAAATGAGCAATTTTCGCAATTATTACATCACTTGCAGAATGAGTCATTTCAGGCTCCAGAACATGTGGCCGACGATATCGCCTTTTTAAGCTTTATCCGCGTAAATTAGCAGTATATTTACAGACTTTATAAGCACTTAATTTGATTACCACTTTCAGCTACTTGAGTATCAATACACCCTATGGGATAATTTAATATCCTTCTCTGCAAATGGCATTTATATGTCAACAGGTCATGTTGAATATGCAAGTCTGAATGGAACGCATATTTTTAAGCTTATCGGCGAAGTGCGTGCCCAATCTTGTATTAGTCTAGACAAATTACTGAACAAAATTGAACAGCAGGACAACGTAGTTGGCGCTATCGTTGATCTCACCGAAACCAGTTTTATTGACAGTACCGTACTGGGTGTTTTGGCCAAGTTAGGACTGAAACTCAAGCAAGTACATAATATTCAGGCTGTTATGCTTTCCACCAATTCCGACATTACTACTTTGGCCAACAGTATGGGACTGAGCCAGGTGTTTGTGATTCTGAATTATTGTGGCGATCCGAATGTCTGCACCCGTGCGCTGATGGAAGAACATGTCACGCATCAAAATATGCTAAATACCGTTCTGGATGCGCATAAAACCTTGATGAAGCTAAATCAAAGCAACCAGAATATGTTTGAACCTTTAGTCAAACAGTTACAGAAAGAGCAAGACAATTTAGATAAAATCTCCGAGCAAAAGGTATAACGACTATATAAGAGGACCGCATGACTTTACTTTCTGTTGCACAAATGAATTCTCAAAATGAAATTGACGCCAATTTTGTGGAGATTGAGTCTTTAATTCAACAAAGTAAGGCCAATGGTGCTGAGTTAATTGTTTTCCCGGAAAATTTCGTCTGTTTCGCAGCAGGCAAACAACGCGAAACTGCTGCACAATTTGAAGTCATTCAACAACGTCTGGAACAACTTGCCCATCAATATCAAACCTGGATTGTGGCCGGGACTTTGCCCTGCCCTTATCGTCCGGATGGTTCAATCATTCAAGATGGCCGGGTGCGTACTGTCAGTCTGTGTATCAGTCCTGAACGAACCGAAGCGCGTTATGACAAAATTCATTTGTTTGATGTACAAGTCGGCGATGCTGTCGGTGGTTATCAGGAGTCCAAATTCTTTGAGCCTGGTACAGAGGTGGTCGTCGCGAAGACTCCTTTTGGCAATATCGGCTTGATGGTCTGTTATGACCTGCGCTTTCCAGAACTGGCTTTAAGCTTACGTGCTAAGGGTGCAAACCTGCTGACTGCGCCTTCTGCATTTACCTATACCACGGGTGAAATGCACTGGCAGTTATTGCTGCAAACCCGTGCCATGGATAGCCAGTGTTCGGTACTTGGCGCCGCTCAACAAGGCTGGCATGGTGAAAAACGTCAGACTTGGGGGCATGCAGCTGCCACCAATAGCCGCGGCCAACTTTTGAATATGATCCATGCTGATGGCGCACATTTGATTACGGTGGACTTTGATTTAAGTGAACAGCAAAAAATCCGTGAATCCATGCCTTTAATGCAACATCGTAAACTGCTACAACTTTCTTAAGAAACCTGCCCGGATACTTGCATAAATTAACAAAATCCCTGCTTATTCTTCAGGCAAAATCGCCGAGCATAGAAGCTCCATGAACAATAAATAGGGATTAAGCTCATGTCATTAGAAAAAGCCGTCTATACCGCACATGCCAAAGCCACAGGTGGTCGTGATGGCCGCGCCACCTCTGACGATCAGATTTTAGATGTACAATTGGCCGTGCCCAAAGAAATGGGGGGACCTGGTGGTGGAACCAACCCTGAACAGCTCTTTGCCGCAGGTTATTCGGCATGTTTCTTGGGTGCGATGAAATTTGTTGCCAATCGTGACAAACTGAATATGAGTAAAGATGCTTATATCGAGGGTGATGTAGGAATTGGTCCAATTCCGACCGGGTTTGGTATTGAGGTGACTTTAAATATCCATCTTGAAGGTATGGATCAGCAAGAAGCGCAAAAACTGGTAGATGCCGCGCATATTGTCTGTCCGTATTCAAATGCAACCCGCAATAATATTGATGTGAACTTAAACGTCATTACTTAATTTTTCGATTCAACCGCTATCCTGAAAAAATGCTTCAGGATAGCTAGAGCGCTATTATAAAATTTTAATCGCTGCATCTTCCCTTAAAAACAAATTCTCTTTTCAAAACAAAAGCAAAAATCTTAATACTTATATATAATGATTCTTATTTGCAATGATTTATTTTAAGTCACCATGTTCAAATTATTTATTTCTAGTTCTCTCCTGTTCAGCATTGCGACTGCCTCTTTTGCAGAGCTGCAAATTTCAGAAAAAGTTCGCCCCCAAGTAAAATCTGTAGTTAATGCCGGGATTGAACGTCTGCCCATTCCTGCAACACCCAACAATATGATTCTGCCTGAATTTGGTAAAGGTATCATTGGTTGGGGTGCTGGCCCCAAAGATGCCGAAGTCCGTTTCCAGCGTGTCACCACAGCCGATGTTGAAAAAATGAAACAGGATGGGGTTACTTTAGAAATGGCGCAGGCCTGGCAGACCTTCTATGAAAATGAAACTCAGCGGAATCCGGGCAATCCGACTGCACCTTTTCGGGCCCAACTGATGAAAAAAATCGTCAGCCTCTGGTAAATATCCAGATATCCTGAGGACAAGTCATTAAAAGCAGCAGATTAAAAAATTATTCTGCTGCTTCATTGGTGACCCGTAATACTTCTTCAATGGTAGTTTTCCCTGCCAAAACTTTGCGTAGACCATCATCCCGAATCGAACCGGATTGCTGCCGTGCATAACTTTCTATTTCGTATTCGGCCGCATTGCCATGAACCAGACGGCGCATATGATCATCGACGGGCACAATTTCATAAATCGCAGTACGCCCACTAAAACCAGTATTGCCACAGCGTTCACAACCCTGTGGTTGCGGCAGTCTTAAATCCTGTGGATGTTCAATATTTTCAAACAGTTTCTTTTCAAAAGCATCTGCTTCATGCCAGGTCGCGCAATGCGGACATAACGTTCTGACCAGACGCTGGGCAATTACCCCAATCAGGGAACTTGAAAGCAGGAACGGCTCAATGCCCATATCCTTCAAACGCGTGACAGCACCAATCGCGGTATTGGTATGCAGGGTCGACAACACCAGATGCCCCGTCAAGGAGGCCTGCACCGCAATTTCTGCGGTCTCCAGATCACGAATTTCACCCACCATCACCACATCAGGATCTTGGCGCAGCATGGCTTTTAAGGCACGTGCAAAGGTCATATCCACTTTGGTATTCACCTGGGTCTGACCAATACCTTCCAGTTGATATTCAATCGGATCTTCAGCGGTGAGGATGTTTTTGGAACCATCATTCAGGTCAGAAAGTGCGGCATATAAGGTGGTGGTTTTACCCGAACCGGTGGGGCCAGTGACTAAAATAATGCCGTGTGGACGATGCACCAGAGTTTTCAGTCGATCATAGTCATTATTCATCAAGCCCAAATGGGTCATATTTAAACGACCGGCCTGCTTGTCCAGCAGACGCATCACCACACGCTCACCATGAGAGGATGGCAAAGTAGATACACGGACATCGACTTCACGTCCGGCCAGACGCAAGGAAATACGACCATCTTGTGGAATACGCTTTTCCGCAATATCCAGTTTGGCCATGACTTTAATCCGCGAGACCAAAAGCGGCGCAAGTTCACGGCGCGGCTGGACAATTTCACGGAGCTGGCCATCGACCCGTAAACGTACCGACAGTTTTTTCTCAAAAGATTCAATATGAATATCGGAAGCCCCGACCCGAATCGCTTCAGACAATAATGCATTGATCAGTCGTACAATCGGCGCATCATCTTCCTGATCCATCAGATCTTCAGCTTCAGGTACGGAATCGGCCAGACTGAGTAAATCCGGATGATCTTCCAGACCCGCAGCCACCTGTTGTGATTCGCCGCTATCTCCGGCAAAACTGGAGCTGAGTAACTGGTTAAATTCCTGTTCGCTGCACAGCTGAAAATGAGCCGGATAACCGAGCAGACGGCGCGCTTCCTGCAATGCAAGCATCGAGGTATTGTCACGACGCAGAATAAAGGCCTGATCTCCCTCATAACGCAACAGCACACCATGGCGCTTGGCGAAGCTATATGGGATTTGTAATTGTTTAAGTACTTGCATCGCGGATTATAATAATGATGAAAAAATTTAAATTGAGTGTACTCTAAGCATATGACAGCGTGAAGTATGTTTTCAAAGATTTAGCAAGAAAGGGTGCCAACATTGCCGCAAGATAAAGATGAATTAATCCCGAATACAGCGAAAATGCGCTGGTGGGGAGAACAGATTTTTGAAATAAATCAATCCAAAGCCTGGCAGTTTGGTTCCTTGCTGTTTCGTCTGACTCGAGGCATTCAGGAATGGCGACTGGAATACTATCGTCCTGTGGTGCAATATGATTATGAGCAGCAATGGCATCAGATTGATGATCCGAACTTTGCCTTTCCAGCGCCGGTGCACATTGAACGTTATATGTTCAAATCCACCCAAAATAAATTACAGTTGATGCCACGTTTAGCAAACCGTTCGGTGGTGATCAAGCCGGTTGATCCGATTTATATTCCTGCCGGACAACGTGGTACGCTTTATATCAGCACGCCCTTATGGATTGCTGGTTTTGTCGAGGGGCAGCGCGAACCAATTTTTGATCTCCCGGTGATCTTGCCAAAAGACACCTGGTTTGGGCCGAATCATCGCTCAGGTGAAATCTGCTATGCCACTGCAGTCGATGGCAGAACTGAACTGAAACAATTGCATCCACGCGCTTTTCGTGCGGTTACACCGATTGAATTTCACAATACCAGTAACCAGCAATTGCGCTTTGACCGGATGAATGTCCCGGTGCCTGCCCTGCCGTTATTTTACAGTGAAAGTACCGGGCGCTTATGGACCTCGCAAATCCGGGTCTTGCATGAAGGTTCGGACCGCCCACCGCGTATTCGGGTGGAGAACCGTACCCCGCCAAATGCCGGTGAAGTCGCCTATCTGCATCCACCGCGTGATCCGGCGGGCGCTTTATTTAATATGTTTGATTCATTTTTCTAAGGGCGTCTGATGCCAAGTTCAAATATTCCGACCGAAGTCACCAACAGCCTGAAGGGAGTATTTACCAATATCAATACCGACCGTTTAACCGAAATTTTGGTCGCGGTGGTGTTATGTTTTATTGGTTTCCTGATTGCGCGCTTTATTTCCAATACCTTTATTCGAACCATTGGGGTACGTTTTAATGCCCATCAGAAGCTGGTCTGGCGCCGCGGGATTTTCTATTTTATTTTTCTGCTGTTTGTAATGGCCAGCCTGAAAGAAGCCGGTTTTAAACTGAGTGTCTTCCTTGGCGCCGCCGGGATTCTCACCGTAGCCTTGGGTTTTGCGTCACAAACCTCGGCATCCAACCTGATCAGTGGTCTGTTCCTAATTGGTGAAGGTTCATTTGAAGTCGGTGATACTATTCAAATCACCTTGATTCGTGGGCATACCATTGAAGGTGAAGTGATTTCGATTGACCTGCTTTCAGTCAAACTCCTCACGCAGGATAATATCTATGTACGTTTGCCGAATGAACAGCTGATTCGGGCGCCGGTACAGAACCTGTCAAAATTTCCGATACGGCGTATTCCGATTACGCTGGCGATCAATTTCCACGAAGATATTATTAAAGTACGAGAAGTGCTGCTGGATGTCGCCAATAAATATCCACTGGTTCTAGCTGACCCGAAACCTGCAGTCACCGTTACCGCCTTTCGTGAATCATCCATCGAGTTGCTGTTTGCGATCTGGTGCCAGCAGGAAAATTATCTGAAAGTACGTGATGAAATGCAGGAACGGATTCGTAATGGCTTTGTCGATAATCAGATTGAAATTCCGGTGCCAAAAATGGGCTTTGTCGATCCTCCACTTTCCCGTCCTCTAGAAAATGAAGAAATTGATCAATACGCCAATGACAAGACATTGAAAAGAGAGCCTGGTCTAAAATAATCCTTAGATTCCCTCTCCTTTTTTAAAAGAGAGGGTTAGGGAGAGGATTCAATGCTCCTTCTCCGGCATCGGCGCAATATACGCAATCAGCAGCATCACCCCGCCCGCCAGCAAGAAGGAAATCACCCGGGTCAGGGTGCCAATATGCGACAGGTCAAATAGTACGAGCTTTAAAGTCACAATCACCAGAATACTGCCGCCTAAAATCCACATCGGTTTCAGTTTTTTGAGTGTCGCCGTCCACATGGTAATCCAGGCCAGTAATACCCAAAGTACAGTCAAGCTGAGTTGCACCGTCGCATTACTCCATAGCTCCAGATCATTAAACGGCGTGTGTAAATACACATGTAAAGCTCTTAAAACCATATAACTGGAAAGCCATAACAGGCTCAGCACCATCAAGACTGCGATCATGCCTTTATCACGGCCAACCTTAATCTGTTGCAACAGCATCCAGATAAAACTGGCAAACATGGCGACACTGATCAGGTCAAAAGGATTCAGAATCGGCAACCAGTAATACTGGAATGCTTGCTGACTAAATAACTGTGAACATACCAGCCAAGTGGCCATCAGCAATAAACAACACTTGGTTTGCCAAAGCTGCTGCCAGCCTGATTGCAGGTCCTGTCGATAGCACCACAGGCAAAACAATAAAGGCAGGATCACCATACTGAAATAAGGCATGCTCGGGATCAGACACAGACTGGCCAAAGCCAAACTGCTAAAAACGCCCAAACTCATCCATTCTTTGGATAGCTGCAAACCAGCCAGCGGTCTGAGCCACAGCATGGCCAGTAATATAGCTGAAAGGGCAAAAACCCCGCGCTCCAGACCGCTATCCCAGACAATCACCGCATTTTGACTACGATCCAGTGTCAGAATCACTGCAATGACCAGCAAGGGTGAGATACCACTCCACTTCGGTAGCAACCAAGACCATTGCTGATTTTTGTGCAGAATCATTTCATTCAACAGCACATAGCCCAGTGTGATGATGAATAAACTCAGCACATAGGCATGCTGACTCGAAAACTCATCTTCCAGCAAGGCAAATAGCATCAGGCTGGCCGCGACACTCACGCTGCTTAAAAAACTGACACTCAGACTATCCATCTGCTGCTGGTATTGCTTTTTAAGCTGGCTGATGACCACGACTGCCACATAGCACAGACTCAAAATCCAGAAAATGATTCGCGGTGTTGGATTAATCTCGACCAGATAATACAGACTGCTGAATCCGGCCATCAGTAATAAGCCCATGCTCAGATAGTGTGCTACCCGGACATTTTTTTCCAAGGCCCATAAATAAATCAGCACACCTTCAACTGCCCAGCCAATCACACTCCATTGTTCTGTCAATAAGATCGGTGGCACCAAGGCCAGGAAAATCAGCATCAGGCTCAGATAACTTTGTGAAATAAGCTGGATAGTTTGTTTACGGCGCAGCAGTGTCCAGCAAGCCGCAAATACCAGTGCAAAGAACAGGCTTAATCCGGCTTGCCAGAGTTTTTGATTGGGCTGATTAAAATGAATCAGATACAGAAAAATATAAGCGGTAATAGGAGCAGCAAAAATCAGCGCTAAGTCCAATACCGGTTTTAACTGAAAACGTGAGAGATCCTGTCGTGCCAGCAACTGGCTAAAACGGAAACCTAGCCAGATAAACAGTGCACTATGTGCCAGAATCAGCGCAGTCATGGCATAACGCTCATATGTATAACCATGAATCAGGCTATATATTCCACCAACGACCGCAGTCACTAAAAAGGCAATTTGATTGAGAATCTTCCATGGCCGGAAACTGCTCAGTACTGCTACCCCGATATTGATCAGCAGATAATAGCTGATCAACTCAACAGCCGAAGCATCGCGGGTCGGCAAGGTAAACGGCGCCAGATAAGCAATCAGCAAAGCCATCAAGGCCAGTTCGATGCTTTCCTGTTTCAGACTTAAATACAGGGTAATAACCAGAATGATAAGGAATAGCAAAGTCGCCAACGGTAACGTGGGAATCACCAGATTGTAATAGGCAAAAAATAAGGTCAGGAACAGACTCCCCAAACCTAGCCCTTCCAGTGCCAGAGCAAAACTCCGATTTTTCTGCATCAGGCGATAACCCAGCCCTGCTATACACCCACTTGCCAGTGCAACCAGGCCCAATTTTGCAGCCAGACTGAGTTGCCAGTGCTCGGTGGCAAAACGCAGCAGCAAAATAATCCCAATCACCAAAATACTAATCGCGACTTTTAAGACTGGATTTCCCTGGAAAAGCCAGCGCTGCAGTTGATCTACCAGATGAGGAGAGTCATTTACCTCTTGGGCAGGCTCAGTTTTCACCAATGGAACAGAATCGGATCGATCCGGTGATCGCTGTAAGGGATCGGCAGAATGGGATTGCGATTGCAGCTGTATCAAACGCCCTTCCAGACGTTGCAGCCACCTGAGCAAAAAGAATACCCAGGCCGTAATCCCGATGCCCATCAGCCAATCCAGTTCAGCCAGTCCACCAACAATGGCAGTAATTGAGGAAATATATAAAGGAACTTTAGAGTTATGCTCCAAGGACATCTGCTGCTGTCCGGCCAATTGATTCATCGATGCTTCTACCGCAGTGACATATTGCATCACGCTAAAGATAAACCCCAAACCACACAGATAAGTCACAATCTGATAACCCAGATACCAAGCGCTGATCCCGGCAATCAGCAGGGTAATCAGCCAGATCATGCGCAACTCATTCCGTCCTGCAGCCATTCTTATATTTCTCTTTCCTGAATCGCTCCATCATACAACAGCTTGTGCTGCTTATTTCATCTTCGGCCGATATTCGCTAAGCTGTAAACTCAGACTCGTCTCAGCGAGCGCGGTAAAAATCACGTACAATAGCGCTGTATTTTGAATAAGGAATTGATTACATGCCACCATTTGTCTTGGTCGATGGCTCTTACTTTTTATTTCGTGCCTTTCATGCACTGCCACCATTAACCACGTCAACCGGTTTACATACCAATGCAATTCGTGGTGCGATTTCTGCTATTCAAAAACTGATGCGTCGGATCCAACCGACCCATATGGCGGTGATTTTCGATACGCCAGAACCGACGTTCCGGCATGAGCTTTCACCGATTTATAAAGGTGACCGCCCGAGCATGCCGACGGAATTATCCGAACAGATTCCTTATTTGCATGCCTTGATTCGTGCACTGGGTATTCCCCTGCATACCTTGCCGGGTGCCGAAGCCGATGACATTATCGGAACATTGGCCAAACGTGCCGAAGCCTTGGGACATCAGGTGCTGATTTCGACTGGTGATAAAGATATGGCGCAATTGGTCACAGACAAAGTGACCCTGGAAGACAGCTTTAAAGAAAAGCCGCTGGATGTCGATGGCGTGTTTGAAAAGTTTGGCGTATGGCCAAATCAGATTATTGATTACCTGACCCTGATGGGCGATGCTTCTGATGGCATCATGGGCGTGCCGGGTGTCGGTGCCAAAACCGCGGCAAAACTGCTAACCGAATATGGTTCGATTGGCGGCATTTTAGAAAATGTCGACAAGATCAAAGGCAAAGTCGGTCAAAATATTAAAGAGCATGTGGAGGGCATTGCACTGGACCATCAACTGGCCAGTATTGTGATCGATCTGGATCTTAACTTTGGTTATGACGATTTAAAACTGGGTGAGCCGAATGTCGAGACCTTACGTCATTTGTACACCGAGCTGGAATTTCGTAATCAGCTACAATCCTTAGATCACCCAAACAACCCGAATCATTCAAATTATAAACAGGCGGCAAGATCCATTACCGCCAAACCGGCAACTCTGCCAGACACCACAGAAGATCATGCTTCTGTGACCAGTGGCGATGATCAGCTAGGTCAAGCAACCTATCATAGTGTGTTAAACCAGCAGGACTGGGACAAGCTGTTTGCGCGCTTAAGTAGCGAAAAACGTTTTGCCTTTGATACTGAAACCACCAGTCTGGATTATCGTATCGCGCAGATTGTCGGCTTCTCGGTCGCCTTTGATGCCAACGATGCTTACTATGTTCCTTTGGCCCATGATTATGAAGGCGCACCGGAACAGCTCAATCGTGAAGTCATCTTGGCACAGATCAAGCCGATTCTGGAAGATGACAGCGTACAGAAAATTGGTCATCATCTGAAATACGATGCGCATGTACTGGAAAATCATGGCATTCATTTGGCAGGCTGGTATTTTGATACCATGCTGGCATCGTATGTGCTGAATTCTGTGGCAACCCGTCATGGTATGGATGATGTGGCGCGTCTGTATTTGAGCCATCTGACCACGACCTATGAACAAGTTGCCGGTAAAGGAGCCAAACAGAAAACCTTTAACCAGATTCCGCTGGAAACCGCTGCACATTATGCTGCTGAAGATGCTCATGTCACTTATCGTCTTTATGAAGTTTTGGATGAAAAACTCAAAGTCCATCCTGAATTAAGTCAGCTTTTGCATCGCATTGAAATGCCGGTGGCACGTGTATTAACGAAAATGGAAGAAAATGGCATTCAGTTAGACGTGCATTTCCTTGACCAGCTCAGTGAAGAATTTGCACAAACCATTCAGAATCTGGAAAACCAGATTATTGAATTAGCAGGCCAAAGTTTTAATGTCAGCTCACCAAAACAAGTCGGTGAAATTTTGTTTGATAAGCTCGGCCTCAAAGGCGGCAAAAAAACCTCGACTGGCCAATACAGCACCAGTGAAAGTATTTTAGAAAAACTGGATCATCCGATTGCCGCATTGATTTTGGAATATCGTGGCCTGTCTAAACTGAAAAGCACCTATACCGATGGTTTATGCAAACAGGCCAATAATGACAGTGGCCGCGTACACACCAGTTATCATCAAGCGCTGACTGCAACGGGTCGTCTATCTTCAACAGATCCAAATTTACAAAATATTCCCATTCGCGAGAAAATTGGCCGTCAAATTCGTAAAGCTTTTGTAGCACCGAAAGGTCGTGTGCTGCTCGCTGCCGATTATTCACAAATTGAATTACGCCTCATGGCGCATTTTTCCCAAGACGAAGCCTTGGTACATGCCTTTAATCACGGTCAGGACGTGCATCGTCGTACTGCAGCAGAAGTTTTGGGCATCGCTTTTGAAGAGGTGACAAATGATCAACGTCGCCAAGCCAAAGCCGTGAATTTTGGTCTGCTCTATGGCATGTCTGAATTCGGTCTAACCCGTCAGTTGGGCTTTACTCGTCAAGAGTCACAAGAATACATTAAACAGTATTTCCATCGTTATCCGGGGATTTATGAATATATGCAACGCACCCGTCAGGTGGCACTCGATCAAGGTTTTGTCGAAACCGTTTCTGGTCGTCGTTTATATACACCGGATATTGATGCTCGTAATATGATGGTGCGTAAAGCAGCAGAACGTGCTGCAATTAATGCCCCGCTACAGGGTTCGGCTGCAGATATCATTAAAATGGCAATGATTGAAGTCGACAAGATGTTGCCAAAAGATCAGGCCAAAATGCTGTTGCAAGTCCACGATGAACTGGTGTTTGAAGTCGATGAAGCTATTGCCGATGAATTGGCACCGAAACTGGCTGAAGTCATGCAATCGGTATTGCAGATTTCTGTACCGTTGGTGGTTGAAGTCGGTAAAGGTAAAAACTGGGATGAGGCGCATTAATGTGTCTCTAAGCCCCTTCCTCCCTATAGGAGATGAGGCATATATTCGGCAAAGGGATGCAGGTTAGTTTTAATCCCCTCTTCCCTTACGAAGCAATGCTCCCCATCCCAAAGGAAGAGGAACTTTCATTTACTTATTCCTATGCCTTTCTTGAAGTCCATAATTTTGAGTTGGAAGATGTAAGGTAAAGCCCCTCTTTGAAAAAGAGGGGTTTGGGGAGATTTAAATCCTTCCCAACCTCCCTTTAGAAAAAGGAGGCGCAAATAAAAAGGACGCCTCAGCGTCCTTTTTATTTGAATCCAATTAAAGACCGGTCAACAATACAATTGCCACCTGGTTCATGATCATTTCAATGATGATCAAGGTTAAAATAGCAAAAATTGGAGAGAGATCAATCATCCCCATATTTGGCATAATCTTACGGAAAGGTGCCAGCAATGGTTCAGCCAACTCCTGAACCACTTCAATATACGGTGAACGAGACTGAGTAAACATCACCACCCAACTTAAGATAATCGTAGCGAAAATCAAATAACGACAGAAACGGATCAAGTCCTGCATCATGGTGACAAAGGTCAAAATCAGTAAATGCACAGGACCATTCGGCATGCCACCAGAGAGATACATCATGCCGAAAATTTTCAGCAAATACAGTACCACCAATAATGCCAAAGCGGCAGTATTGACACGGCCTTTGGCCAAAGTTGGGAAAATTCGACCAAACACATCTACAATTTTAGTGGCTTTTACAGTCGAAAGAACCACGGGATTGTAGGGGCTGACAGCAGCCAATTGCATTAAAAATCGGAAGAATACGAGCAAAATCGCGACGTTAATGATAATGCCAAAAATTAGCGCAGAATTTGCACCCATACTTGAACGTTCCTAAAAATTAAACTGAAGATTTGCTGCTTTCACTGAGCTCTTGTGCCAGTTCTTGACTGCGTTTTTGTGCAGCGGCAAGTGCGGCCTGAATATTTTGAGAAATCTGGGCGCGATCGAAGACTTCAAGGGCTGCCTGTGTCGTTCCATTTGGAGAGGTCACATTTTTACGCAGCTCGGCTGGGGTGTTCGAACTGGTGATCGCCATTTGTGCCGCACCTAAAGCCGTTTGCAAGGTCAGCGCCGTAGCCACTTTTTCATCCAGCCCTAAATTTTTGCCCGCACGAATCATACTTTCCATCATATAGAAAAAGTAAGCCGGCCCCGAACCCGATACAGCAGTCACCGCATCAATTTGCGCTTCTGAATTCACCCAAATGGTCAAGCCCGTAGAGGCTAAAACCTGACTGGCCAAATCACGGTCACTATTTTCTACATCTTCATGGGCGTATAGACCATGCGCCCCGGTTTGTACCAAGGCTGGCGTATTCGGCATGACCCGTACAATACGCGCTGTCCCCAATAAGCTTGCCAATGTCGCTATTTCCGCACCGGCAACAATGGAAATAATCAGCTTATCATTGACCAGACCTTTTAAAGGCTGTAACACTTGTGCCAAAACTTGAGGCTTTACCGCAAACACCACAATATCTGCATCCTGAATTGCAGCGCTATTATCATCGGTCACGTTGATTTCTTTTTCCGCCAGTAAGGCACGGACTTGTTCGACCGGATCAGAAACTGTAATACGTGTTGTTGGCAAACCACGCGAAATCAGGCCGCCAATTAAGGCTTGGGCCATATTACCGCCACCAATAAAACTAATATTACAATTTAAAGCTGCACTCATGTTTAATGCTCGTTGTTGAGTTCTAAAGTTGAAGAAACCGAAATCGGCAGCCATCCCCCTGCTTCACAATATGCAGATTGGGCCAACCAAAATCCTTTAGGGGTAAACACGCCTAGCATAACATTATCTGTGCTTAATATTTGAATAGTATGCCGAACCCAAGGAAATATTTGCGCTTCCTGAATGGCTTTTTTCAGCGGCCAGGCGCCAACACGACCATAGAGATGGATCTTTTCACCCCCCTGACGCTGCTGCAAGTATAAGGGCTGCTGCAATAATGCTGTGGATAAACCCACCTTTGCAGATTCAATGACATATTTTCCGGACAAGACCTGCACATGATCTTTTAACGCAATTTTCAAGGTTTTTAGGCCAGTTTGAAGCTGTTGCTGCTCGGCCAAATAAACCTCTTCTGTCAAACGATATAGTTGCTGCTGATAGCGTACATAGTAATAATCTTTCCAGTGTAAGGCCGCCTGCGCATCGGGTTTGGCATGAATTACCTCGCGTTGCAGACGCTCGACCATATCTAAAGAGGGGCGATACTGCGCTTCGCCTTTCATCCAGGCGGAGAGTAACTGGCGTTGCCGTGATCTTGAAAGTTGTAGAAGTTTAGACAAATCAAGTTGCGTATCGGTTCCACACGCCTGTAAATCTTGTTGTAGCACTTCTTGCAAAATTTGCTGGGCATCTTGCATCAGTTCACTGGTGCGTACCAGCGCAGACTGCATTTTCGGATAACGTTCACTCAAAACTGGCCACAAGGTCTGGCGTGCCCAGGCCCGGTCATAATGGGTATCAGCATTGCTCGGATCTTCAATATTTTGAATATTTAAGTGTTTTGCCCATTGGCAAATCTGTTCACGGGAAATATCCAGCAGTGGCCGCCAAATGGTGAGATTTTCACGTACATCAACCTGTTTCATGGCCGCCAAACCATCCACGCCAGCACCAGATAATAGGCGCAGCATTAAGGTTTCTGCCTGATCCTGTTGATGATGCGCCAGCACCAGAATTTCATCCGTTTGCAAATGTTGTAAATAAGCCTGATAACGGCAATGACGCGCTTGCTGTTCCAGATTGCCATTTTTGACCTGAACCGGCTGGATGATGCAGGGAATACTCAGTTGCTGGCATCGATCTGCCACGAACTTGCCCCAATCTGCACTAAAAGCTTGTAATTGATGATCGATATAAATCGCCCGAACTTTTTCCGGGCATAAAAAAAACATCAGATGCAGTAGCAGCATAGAATCTACGCCGCCACTGCACCCGATGAGAAATTTTGTCTCTGCAGGAAAGCCCTGCAGCTGTTTTAAGAAACCAGACCTAAATTGTCGCTGCCAAACTTCATTAAACGTTGGTAACGTGCTTCGCATCGTGCTTGCGCTTCCATTGGTTGCAGTTCATTCAAAGCTTCTTTCAACACTGCTTTCAAGCTGTTCATGACATGATCCGGATTTAAATGAGCGCCCTCACCTTCATCCACCACATATTCTACAATGCCCATTTTCTGCAATTTTTCTGCAGTCAGCGCCAAGGCTTCACTGGCCTGTTCGGCTTTTTCGGCAGTTTTCCAAAGAATCGATGCACAGCCTTCAGGTGAAATCACTGAATAGATACTGTGAGACAGCATCACCACACGGTCTGCCACACCAATACCCAGTGCGCCACCTGAACCGCCTTCACCGAGTACAGTTGCAATCACCGGTACTTTCAAATTAGAAAGCTGCGCCAGACTGGTGGCAATGGCTTCAGCCTGACCACGTTCTTCTGCACCAACACCAGGATAAGCACCCATGGTATCAATAAAAGTGAAGACTGGCAGATTAAAACGTTCAGCCATGTCTAACAGACGCTGCGCCTTACGATAACCCTCAGGATTACTCATGCCAAAATTGTGCTGTAATTTTTCACGGGTACTACGACCACGATGCTGACCGACGATCATCACAGGTTGACCATCAAAACGCGCCAGACCACCAATCATCGCACCATCATCACCATATAGGCGGTCACCATGTAAAGCATCAAATTCAGTGAATATTTCACCCACATAGTCCAGAAATTGTGGACGTTCCGGATGACGTGCAATCTGCACTGTCGCCCATGCTTTTGATGGAGTCGCTTTATTTTTCATAGGTTAACCGTTTTCATCCCTATAAAGGTATTAATTAACAAACTGTTCGGATTGAATCGAGAGTTCAATCTCCCAATTTTTAAATTGCTGCTGTTCATCATGCAGTTCAGCCACCAGCAATGGCCATTGTCGGGCATCACCAGACACGCTGAGCTGCCATTGTTGCGCATTTTCAACCTTGAGTTCAATGGCAGGAAGCATCTCATCACTACGACTGTGATTGACCAAAACCGACAGACGAAGCAGCAAACATAACCATAAAAGTTTCGATCCACCGACTTTCATCACATCATGCTTGGCATCAACGCGCAATTTGCGGCGATGGTGTGCGACCAAATGTGACAAATGATTTTGGTCGACTTGTGAGAAACCGGCAATATCCGAGTGTTGTAATAAATAGGCACCATGACGATGATAACCACTATGGCTGATCGCCAAACCAATCTCATGCAGATAGGCAGCACGACGTAACAGATCGCTATCCTCTATCGTCAGGCCCAGTTCATGTTCCACGTCATTAAACAGTTTTTGTGCAGTCTGGACCACACGCTCGGCCTGTTTGGCATCGGCATTATAACGACCAATCAGGGCATGTACGGAACGATCACGGATATCTTCATGCTTGAAACGGCCAAGCAAGTCATACATCACGCCTTCACGCAGCGCACCATCCGAATAAACCAGATGATTAATTCCGAGCACATCAAACACAGCATAGAGAATGGCAATCCCAGCCGGCAATACCGCGCGGCGGTCTTCTTTGAGACCTTCGAATTCCATATCCGAGACATATTTATATTTGAGCAGTTTGTCTTTGAGCTTTTCCAGGCCTTCACGGGTGAGCTGTTCTTTGTCATTGCTCCAGCCCATATTGATACAAATCTGACGACAGGCCTTGATCGTGCCACTGGAACCGACCACCGCATCCCAGCCGGCTTCTTTATAGGTATTGGCAATTCCGGAGATTTCTTTACGCGCCGCAGTAACCGCTTTATCAAAAGCTTTGGCACTGATCTCACCATCCTGAAAATAAGCCTTGGTAAAGGCGACACAGCCCATCTGCACCGATTCAGTATGAATCGGCTCGAACTCTTCACCAATAATCAGTTCAGTCGAACCGCCACCGATGTCAACCACCAGACGACGACCACTGTTGGCCATGGTATGCGAAACCCCGAGATAAATCAGACGGGCTTCTTCACGGCCGGCAATAATTTCGATTGGTTTGGGTAGAATTTCTGCAGCTTTTTGAATAAATTCATGCCCATTTTTGGCTTGACGCAAGGCATTGGTCGCCACAATCCGTAAACGATTTGGCTGAACTGCACCTAAACGTCCGACAAAACGTGCCAGACAGGCCAAACCCCGTTGCTGTGCAGCTTCGGTTAAATTTTTATTTTCATCGAGTCCGGCGGCAAGCTGAACTTTTTCTGACATTGATGCCACTTTTTTAACTTCGCCATGATCTACACGTGCGATGGCCAAATGAAAGCTATTTGATCCCATATCGATGGCGGCAAGTAATTCTTCATCAATCAAAAAGTCAGACATTCCGGAAATAAACCTTTAACGAATTGTGCTTAGAGTAATTCACATGCATGCAATTTAAAAGCCATTTGTAGCGACAATTTGATGCATGATTCTTTTTTATATGGAGAACAATAGTGAGACACGATCATCACTATCGTGATCATCCATTAGACAAAATAACATTAAGCATTGAAAATTTACAGATTCCCCTACATTGTTAAAGATGGCTATGTAATACTAATAATTAGTTATCTTTAAAATATTAATCTGGAGCACATTCCATGTCTGGCAACATCGTAAACACTACTGACGCAAACTTCGAAGCAGACGTTCTTCAATCAGACGTACCTGTACTGGTCGACTTCTGGGCGGGCTGGTGTGCACCATGTAAAGCAATTGCACCCGTACTAGAAGTGCTTGCTGATGAATACCAGGGCAAAGTTAAAATCGTGAAAGTTGACGTAACTTCTTGCGAACAAACTGCCGTAAATTTCAACATCCGTAATATCCCGGCTTTGTTGATGTTCAAAAATGGTGAAGTTGTTGCAACTCAAGTGGGTGCTGCGCCAAAATCTAAACTGACTGCGTTTATTGATGACAATATCTAAGCCCAGCATTTTCAGTAAAAAATACGCGACTGACAATCGCGTATTTTTTTCGGCTATAAATTGACAAAGCCGACATTTTCTCTTATATTTGCTACTCAAGAGATAAAGGATCTTAAATCCTGCCAATTTCTTACAAGACACATTACATAAGATGCCGCTCGGCAATAGAAATTGTTTTTCACATTTTTCTTTGAAACACTCAAACAGATCTCTGAATTGTTCTTTTGCAAATTCAATTGCTTTCGTTTGAATGCTTGTATGCGGCCGAATGTTACTCCCTTTCTAACCTGTACCTCAGAACTTTGATTCTATCTGACCACCTATGAATTTAACCGAACTCAAGAAAAAACCGATTGGCGAACTCATCAAGATTGCCGAGTTTATGGGCCTTGAAGGTATGGCTCGTAACCGTAAGCAAGACATTATTTTTGCCATCTTAAAACGTCATGCAATGAATGGCGAAGAGATTTTTGGTGATGGCGTTCTAGAAATTTTGTCAGATGGTTTTGGCTTTTTACGCTCAGCCGCAGGTTCTTATTTAGCAGGCCCTGACGATATCTATGTCAGTCCTTCTCAAATTCGTCGTTTTAACCTACGTACTGGCGACACCATTACTGGCACTATTCGTCCACCAAAAGAAGGCGAACGTTATTTTGCCTTACTTAAAGTTAATCAGATTAACTACGACACCCCTGAAAATTCACGTAATAAAATCTTATTCGAAAACTTGACCCCATTGTTCCCGACTGAACAGCTGGTGATGGAACTCGGTAATGGTACCACTGAAGATTTAACCACACGTGTGATCGACTTGGTGGCACCGATTGGTAAAGGTCAACGTTCAATCATTGTGGCACCGCCAAAAGCCGGTAAAACCATGTTGCTGCAAAGTATTGCGCAATCGATTGTTCGTAATAACCCAGAAGCTATTCTGATTGTTCTTCTCATTGATGAACGTCCAGAAGAAGTCACCGAGATGGAACGTACCGTTCGCGGTGAAGTGGTTGCGTCGACCTTTGATGAATCACCTGCACGTCATGTTCAAGTCGCTGAAATGGTGATTGAAAAAGCCAAACGTCTGGTTGAGCACAAAAAAGATGTGGTGATTCTGCTGGATTCGATTACCCGTCTGGCACGTGCGTATAACACGGTGATTCCTTCATCAGGCAAGGTTTTGACCGGTGGTGTAGATGCGCATGCATTAGAACGTCCTAAACGTTTCTTCGGTGCTGCACGTAATATTGAAGAAGGTGGTTCACTCACCATTATCTCTACTGCCCTGATTGAAACAGGCAGCAAGATGGATGAAGTGATCTACGAAGAATTCAAAGGTACAGGCAACCAGGAAATTACTCTGGATCGCCGTATTGCTGAAAAACGTGTCTTCCCTGCGATGAATATCAAGAAATCTGGTACTCGCCGTGAAGAACGCCTGATGTCAGAAGACAATCTGCGCAAAGTCTGGATTCTGCGTAAGCTGCTGCATACTCAAGATGAATTGGCAGCGATGGAATTCTTACTGGATCGCATGAAAGAAACCAAGACCAATGATGACTTCTTTGATCAGATGAAACGTAAAGCCTCGAATTAAAATTTCAAATGAAAGGTCACCTAAGCGGTGGCCTTTTTTTAGGTTGACATAAATTACACAATGAAACAATCGAGCCTCATTTATGTAAACTTATTTTTAAGTTTTTGATTAATAAAATAATCAAATTAAAAATTGTATAACTTTTAAAAACTTAACAAGCCTTTCTCCAATCTAAATGTTTCATTCCATTGTTATTTTCTGTTAAAAACTTATGATTTTTTAGCATTTTTCAGTACTTTTTTGAGTCTTGCTAGTAGCAATTAAAAAGGCGCAGTGATAGCATATTTGCAGACCAGTTAGACTGCTCCTGCGTTGTTAGTCCCTAACACAATTAGGAACAATAAAAGCACTTAACAGACTAACTTAGGTTTTTTTTAATCTCAATTTTTAGAGAGTGATGCCATGTTATTCAAAAAAATCGCTATTGCTGCTGCAGTTGCTACTACTCTAGCTTTCGTTGGTTGTGCTAAAAAAGCTGACGACGCTGCTGCTGACGCTAACCAAGCTGCATCTGAAGCTGTAGAAGCTGCTTCTGAAGCTGAAGCTGCTGCTGACGCTGCTGCTGTAGAAGCTACTTCTGAAACTGCTGCTGAAGCTGACGCTGCTGTTGCTGAAGCTGACGCTGCTGCTGCTGTTGCTGTTGACGCTGCTGCTGACGCTACTGCTGCTTCTGAAGCTGCTGCTCAATAATCTTTTAGATTATTCAGTACAAAAAAAGAGAGCCTTGAGCTCTCTTTTTCTTATTTTAAAAACTGAAATTTAGAAAAATAACAGAATTTAAAAAAAAGCAGATCAGTTGATCTGCTCATTTCCCACACGTTGACGGAACTTCTGTCCCGCACGGAAGGTCACCACACGGCGTGCAGAAATCGGAATTTCTTCACCCGTTTTAGGATTACGGCCTGGACGTTGACGCTTATCACGCAACTCGAAGTTACCAAAACCCGAAAGTTTTACTTGTTCGCCTGAGATCAGCGCTTGGCTGATCTCATCGAAAAACAACTCAACCATTTGTTTTGCTTCACGACGGTTTAAACTCGTGAGCTCACTTAAATGATCAGCCATTTCTGCTTTAGTTAGTGCTGTCATGAAGCCCTCAATGTCGCTTGGTAAGTGTTTTCTAACACTTGAAGGATATTATCCATACCTGATTTAATTTCAGCATCTTCCAGTGTACGGCTTGGATGCTGCCAGAGAAGTGCAAATGCCAGTGAGCGTTTCCCTTCTTCTACTCCTTGTCCAGTGTACACATCGAATAACCACGTCGAGTCTAAAAGCTCCCCACCTGTTTTTTCGATAAGTCCCTGAATTTCGCTAACATTAATCTTATCACTAATTAAAAGCGCAATATCACGTCGAACCGATGGAAAACGTGATAATTCTGTAAAATTAGATACATAAGTTTGCAAAACAGCCGTTTGATCCAATTCTGCCACCCAAGTCGTTGCCAGATCAAGCTCGTCTTCCAGAGAAGGATGTAGACGCCCTAGGTAACCAATTGATTGACCATTCACGAGAATTTCTGCGGATTGACCTGGGTGTAACCAGCTACGCTCTGAACGTACATATTCCACTTTGACACGGCCGGCAGCCAGAATTTCTTCTACATCACCTTTAAAGTCAAAGAAGTCCATTGCAGCAGGTTTAGCATGCCAAGATTCAACATGACGTGAACCGGTTGCAATCAGCGCAAAGGTTGGAATCTGTTTTAAATCATGAATGCTGCTGGCTTCCTGATAGTCAAAACGTAAACCCAGTTCAAAGAAGCGTACACGGCTTTGCTGACGGTTAACATTGTACTGAACACAAGGGATCAGGCTAGACAGCAAGGTTGAACGCATCACCGCCAAATCACTTGAAATTGGATTTGCTAATGCTAATGGATTCACACCGGAATTAAGTTGCTTTTCAAGCTTCAAGTCAGCGAAGCTAAAACTGATCGCCTCTTGATAGCCTAAAGTCACCGCCGTTTGACGTAATTGACCCAGTTCAAACTGATCCTGGTATTTGGCCAACTTCACATCAATCACAGGCAGACTGATTTGAATGTTGTCATAGCCATGAATACGTGCAACTTCTTCAATCAAATCCTGATAAATCACCATATCATAACGATGTGATGGCGGAACTACAGACCATTCGCCTTCTGCTTTTACCATCACCGTGCAACCAAGGCGTGTCAAGGCATCAGTAATAAAATCGCTTTCAACTTTATAACCTAATAACTGATCGACTTGAGCATGGTTTAATTCAATCGCATCACGTTTTGGCAAAAGTTCAGCTTTTTCCGCCACGGTGATTGGTCCAAATTCACCGCCAGCCAGCTCAGAAATAAGCTGAGATGCACGGTGCATTGCAATTAATGGCAATTCAAAGTCCACACCACGTTCATAACGTTGTGAGGCATCCGTATGTAAACCAAAGCTACGGGCACGACCGGCAATATGTAATGGTGCGAAGAAAGCAGATTCCAGGAAAATTTCAGTGGTTGCATCACTGACTGCTGAAGACAGGCCACCCATGATACCGGCAATCGCCAATGCTTTTTCGTCATCCGCAATCACCATCACGTTGTCAGAAAGCTCAACGTCTTGCTCGTTTAAAAGCACAAGTTTTTCGTCCGCAGTGGCTTGACGTACATGGACTGCGCCTTGCACTTTAGCAGCATCAAATGCATGTAGCGGTTGACCCAGCTCCATCAAGACATAGTTGGTAATATCGACCAGAATACTGTGCTGACGAATACCTGAACGTGCTAATGCGCGTTCCATCCATACAGGAGTCGCTGCCTTGGTATTGACGTTTTTGATCACACGACCTAAGTAACGTGGACAGCCTTCAGTGCTGACTACAACCTGCTTTTCATCAGCAATGGTTGCAGTCACTTCTTTAATTTCAGGCGCAGTCACTGGCAATTGGTTAATCACACCAATTTCACGTGCGATCCCGCGAATGCTGAAACAGTCACCACGGTTCGGCGTGATACTGATGTCAATCACATTGTCATCAAGATCCAGATATTCACGAATGTTGACACCCACAGCTGCGTCGTCTGGTAGCTCTAACAGACCGTCAATTTTATCTTCGAGATCAATCTCAGAAGCGCCGCACAGCATCCCTTGAGACTCAATACCACGTAGCTTGCCTTTCTTGATTTTGAAATCACCCGGCAATACCGCACCAATGGTTGCTACAGGCGCTTTCATGCCTACACGTACGTTTGGCGCGCCACAGACGATTTGTAATGGCTCAGCTGTACCGATATTCACAGTGGTCACACGTAAACGGTCTGCATCTGGATGTTGTTCTACTGTCAGAACTTCACCAACCACTACGCCTGTAAATGCTTTTGCTGCAGGTGCAAGTTCATCGACTTCAAGACCCAACATGGTCAATTGATCAGAAAGTTTGTCGCTATCGATGGCTGGGTTGACCCATGTGCGTAGCCAATTTTCGCTAATTTTCATTGATATAAAACCTGTAATTCAAATCTCTAGAATCCCCCTCTGACTCCCCCTTTTCTAAGGGGGAGAACCCCATTTATTTCGTGGAGTCCCTCTCCTTTCTTAAAGGAGAGGTTAGGAGAGGATTAAATAAAAAGTTTTAAGCAAACTGGCGTAAGAAACGCACATCATTTTGGAAGAACATACGTAAGTCGTTCACACCGTAGCGCAACATCGCAAAACGTTCTACGCCCAGTCCGAAAGCAAAACCTTTGTATTTCTCAGGGTCAATGCCGGCAGCTTGTAGCACATTTGGATGCACCATACCGCAGCCCAAAACTTCTAACCAGCGACCGCGTTCATCCATGATATCCACTTCAGCACTCGGCTCAGTGAACGGGAAATAAGATGGACGGAAGCGTACTTTCAAATCTTTTTCGAAGAATTCATTCAGCAGGTTAATCAACAAACCTTTCAGTTCTGCGAAGCTGGTATTTTCAGCCACATACAAACCTTCGATCTGATGGAACATTGGCGAATGGGTTTGATCCGAGTCACAACGATAGACACGGCCCGGACACACGATCTGGATCGGTGGCTGTTGTGTTTCCATCGTACGGATCTGTACACCAGACGTATGCGTACGTAGCAAATGATTTACATCGAAGTAAAAGGTGTCATGCATGGCACGCGCCGGGTGATGCCCCGGAATATTCAGCGCTTCAAAGTTATGATAGTCATCTTCAACTTCAGGACCAGTGGCCACCGTAAAACCGGCTTTGGTAAAGAACTGACAAATACGCTCTTGTACCTGGGTCACAGGGTGGATACTGCCCACCTGTTGACCACGACCGGGCAAGGTAATATCAATGGTTTCGCTTGCCAATTTTTGTTCTAAAGCCGCTTTATGCAGTTCAGCTTGACGTGATGTTAATGCAGCGGTAATGGCTTCGCGTACAGCATGGATTTGTGCACCGAAGACTTTACGTTGTTCAGGATCCATTTTACCAAGCGACTTAGATTGTTCCGCGAGCTGGCTTTTTTTCCCCGTAAATTGCACTCGTACTTGATCAAGTGCAGCAAGGTCTTCTGCTGCTGCAATCGCAGCGAGCGCTTCAGTGGTCAGGGCTTCCAGTGACATAGTAACTCTCAAAGCAACAGGTTAAAAAATATTTTAAAACCCCACATTCTAACAGTTTTTAGACACTTTGATGAAGATACGTTTTAAGGAAAATTAGATTGGCATGATTAAATATAAAAAGTATAAGATAAACACAATATCAATCAGATCAAATCACTATGGCACTCGATCAAATTTGGAAACAGCAGCTGACCTTGGTCACTTATGGCAATGAGTATCTGACTCAGGACCTGAGTTTCAATCGTTGGATTCAACATTCCATTTTTAATCAGCATCAGTTTGCCTTCCGGGATCTGATGTCACAGCACCTATTGGCCCAGCATTTTCAGATTTGGCTGGAAGGACTTAAAAAACAAGGGGTTCGCCGACTAAGCTTGCATCGCTCGGATTTACTGGTTGATGAAAAAAATCCGAATGCCAATGTCGAGCTGCTACCTCTGGCGCATTTTATCGTCAGCCATGGTGCCAAAGCCAAAACTGCCTGGATTATTGGCAAAGAATTGCCGGAATGGTATAGCGCAGACAATGATTACGAAGCGCCTAAATCGCAGCAATCCCCTTTACGTCATGAAACATTCTGGTGTTATGAGCTGAATCCCAAACTGGCCAAGCGTATTGACACAGATCTGGAAGCACCGAACTGGGATGATATTCAGGCTTATACCAATTATGAGTTATTTGAAAGCAGCCTAGCTCAAGATTTTATAGAACCGGCGTATACCAATCTTCCATACTACGGCACGATACCGGCAATTCAGGCAGATACAGAAAGTCATTTGGCCCTGATTCCAACCGACTATTCAGCTGATTATGCCCATCAGACTTTATACCGGCTAGATGCATTGAATGACTTTATTCAAACGAAAATCCAGCATCCCTATCGTGCAGATGGCGAAGTACTCAGTCCGGAGCAACAACTTAACCTGCGACATTTTTCGCAAAAAATTGATGATTTAAGTGCTAAATTCATCAGCAAAGTCGCCAACCACTATAAAACGGCACAGCTAACACCTAAAGTTGCGCCTGATCCATTTGTGGGTATGAGTACCGAAGACCGCTCACCAAAAATTTCTAAAGCAGAAAAACCTCAGGACCCAGGCAAATCCAGTTCATCTGCAAATGTGCTGACCTTAATTGTGATTACCGTGATTATCTGTCTGATTGGCTACTATTTCGGCCTTTAACATTTTGCCAGAAAAGCTTGAATATCCCGGGCAGAATTCAATGGAGATGTTGATACTCAGGAGCAGACATCAGCTTGAAATAATGCTGGCGCTTTTATAATAGATTTTGATCATCCAATCTATGAGGGAATTAAGGACAAGCAGCTGTCTGAAAATTTCAGCATTATTTGAATGAGCCGAAGCTGTTATTTGCTGATCGCCCGGAAATGCTCTTTTAATTGATCGGTGCATATAGTGAGATAAAAGGATAAATCAGCCCTACAGTGTAAAGGCTGATTTATTTTCTATCGTTTTTTCCCAGGTTTTAGATTTTTCTACGTTGAGCTAGCTTGGCCAGAGTATTTAAAAATTAAATGTCCCACTGATAATATAAATCTTTAAGATTCTCGCCCAGATCACTGGCATCTCCTTCACTGACAAAATAGGCGCCGGTCTTTTCATAAAAATAACGACTGGAATTCAGGTTTAATACGCTGCATTGCATATGCTGGTAGGATTTTTCTCGACTTAAACCCAGACCCAATTGAACCAAATCACGTCCAATGCCGCGACCTTGAATATTTTGAAGCAAATAAAGTGCTCTCAATTCACTAATTGGTGCATCCACCGGAAAATTGAAAGCAGCAAAGCCCAGCACCTGAGCATCTTCTTCATAGACAAATACCCGTCGATTTTCCTGTTCAAGCACAGAACGCCACAAGGCGGCTCTTTGTTCTACACTCAACTTATCGAGAATTTCTGGTTTAATGATATTTTTATAGCTTTCACGCCAGCTTTGTACGTGCACTTGGGCAATCGGCAGAACATCCTGTTGAGTGGCAAGTCGAATCATTATTTTTAAGCCTTATTTTTAATTATGCAGTTTAACAATGACTAAAAAATATAGGATTTACAATACTGATTTTTAAATAATATTTAGAATGACTACTTTTATTTAAGCATAAAAAAAGACCGCCAAATGGCGGTCTTTTTTCAAGTCATAAAGACTTATGCAGCCAACGCATCTTTTGCTTTTTGAGCAATCGCAGCAAACGCAACTGCGTCATGCATAGCGATGTCAGCAAGAACGCGACGGTCAATGATTACTTGAGCTTTTTTCAAGCCAGAAATCATGCGGCTGTATGACAAACCGTTTTGACGTGCACCAGCATTGATACGTGCAATCCACAAAGCGCGGAATTGACGTTTCTTCTGACGACGGTCACGGTATGCATATTGACCAGCTTTGATTACCGCCTGGAACGCTACGCGGTAAACGCGTGAACGAGCACCATAGTAACCTTTAGCGCGAGCAAGAATTTTTTTGTGACGGCGATGAGCCTGTACACCACGTTTTACACGAGCCATTTATAATCTCCTTAGATGTACGGGCACATACGACGAACTGAAGCAACGTCACTTACGTGAACCATTACACAGCCGCGCAATTGACGAATACGCTTAGCAGATTTTTTGGTCAAAATGTGGCGTTTGAACGCTTGTTTACGCTTAAAACCGTTAGCAGTCGCTTTAAAGCGTTTAGCTGCACCACGGCGAGTTTTCATCTTAGGCATAACAACCTCTTTTGAACACCTGTTCGGCTCGTTTGCACCATTACAAAACGACCTGCAGGTAAGGGAGCGAGTATTCTAAAGCATCTTTGTTTAAAACAAAAGCATCTTCATCCAATAAGCGAATTTAAACAGGATGGTTTTATGATTTCACTTTAAAAATAGTGCGCAAAACAGAATCAGAAAAATCGCTTCAGGTTTAGAACAGGGCAAAAGCCGCATAAATAAACAGATAACGTCCAATTTTCGCCAGGCTGACAATGAGCAAAAATCGGGCAAAGTTTTCTTTCAGTAGTCCTGCAATTAAAGTAATTGGATCTCCAATAATAGGCACCCAGCTCAGCAGCAAAGACCAATAGCCATATTTCTGATATATCATTTGTGCCTTGAGCATCTTGTCTTCTGACACCGGAAACCATTTTTTATTTTTATAATGCTCGATTTTGAGCCCCAGATACCAGTTGACACAGGAACCCAGAATATTCCCCAGACTGGCCACCGCAATTAACAGTGCCACACTATGGCTTGCCTGTACCAAAAGACCAAGCAGCACAGCTTCAGACTGTAAAGGCAGTAATGTCGCTGCACCGAAGGCTGATAGAAAGAGCAGAAACAGGCTCATGCCAGTATTAACGGCTTAAACGCAGTTTTTTCTTGGCTTTGCTATATTCCCAGCTGGACCACAGTACTGCTGCCACCATTGCCATGATCCGTCCCCATTTATACTGCTGGGTAATGGGTTCAATCGCTGCACGCAAAATCTGCTGATCTTTGGTATTGAGAGCAGCAATTACCTGATCAATATGTACAATTTCAGCAATATAAAGTACTAAACATGCAGCAATACCGAAGAGAATACTCCAGTAAATTCGGGTATTGCTTTCAACAATCTTGGTAAAATTCAGAAGAAAATCGTTCATATATCCATCCAATAAAAAACCACCTTAAGGGTGGCTTTATTTATTTAAGGCTATTTTAGCATAAAGGCTGCAGCTTAACTGACCTGTATAGCAAGCGCTTTCTGAACTGCAGGACGTGCATTCAAGCGATCGATATATTTAGCCACTTCAGGATAATCTGCCAGGTTAATCTGCTGCCAGTCGTGTCGCAACAACCACGGGAATATCGCCATATCGGCAATCGAGTATTCACCAGCCACATAATCCTGCCCGACCAGCTGCTTGTTTAGCACGCCATACAGACGTTTGCTTTCATTGACATAACGCTCGGTGGCATAGGCGATACGCTCAGGCGCAAAACGGCTAAAGTGATGATTTTGCCCAAGCATCGGGCCTAGTCCACCCATTTGCCACATCAGCCATTGTTCTACCTGAATACGTTTGATTTCATCTGTCGGATAGAACATGCCGGTTTTACGACCTAAATACTGCAAAATCGCACCCGATTCAAAGATTGAAATCGGCTGGCCATCTGGCCCTTCCTGATCGACCATCGCCGGAATTTTATTGTTAGGAGAAATAGCCAGAAAGTCAGACTGGAACTGGTCATTTTCCAGAATATTAATCGGAAAAATTTGATACTTCAGCCCCATTTCTTCCAAAGCAATGCTAATTTTATGGCCATTGGGGGTGCCCCAATAATATAAATCGATCATTTTTTTAATACTCCCTGCACTTTATCTATGCCATGATGCATTCAACATAGAGGATTCAGCCAGAAACAACAAGTCTGTATTTTAAAAATATTTTTATATAAATATCATTATCTTAATAAAAATTCATGTATTTTTTTATTTTTTATCTTGAAAATTTTTACAGCAGACACATATTTATTTGTGCATAAGGATTGCGTCAATCTTATGTACTGTCGATGTCTGACATGACAGATCTTATTTTCTTGTTTTTATAACTTTGCTTAATCGAGAAGGTTCTAATCATGAGCAACTTAAATCTTCATCCTCTGTTTCGTCGTAGTATCGGTTTTGATCGCTTGAATGACTTTATTGACTATGCCATGCAAAGTGATGCGCCGAATTATCCCCCGTATAATATCGAAAAGCATGGCGAAAATAATTATCGGATTGTGGTCGCAACTGCGGGTTTCCGTCAAGAAGAACTCGACATTCGTCTGGAAAATAAGTTACTGACCATTTTAGGTAAGCCTGAAAACCAGAGCAATGACCATACCGAATTCTTGCACAAAGGCATTGCACGACGTACATTTAAATTGTCTTTGCGTCTGGATGAATATATTGAAGTACAACAGGCAGATTATGAAAATGGTCTATTGATCATTGACTTGCAACGTATCATTCCAGAAGAGAAATTGCCGCGCCAAATTCCGATTGGCAATAAACTGCTGATCGAAAATGATGAAAAATCAGTTGAATAAGCTGGATTTGACTTAAAAGAAGGGCCCAAAAGGGCCTTTCTTTTTGACTCCAGATTCTCTAAGCTCATTAAAATAATACGCTTTATGATCATAAAAATAAGCTATGAACGCGTCAGAAAAAATCCTGTTTCATCAGAGTAGTCCGATCATGCGCGCTATCGGATATTTACTACTCTGTTATCCGGTTGGCATATTCAGCATTTTTTATTTAAGCAGTCTGCGTAGCAATTCCAGCTTTCTGCAAGGATTGTTATTTTTATGGCAGGAATCGCCTGGCTTTTATGTTTATATCGGCGGCTTTCTTGGTTTTTCGTTGCTCATGCTGGGAACCAAACTAAAAATAACGTCTCAGGCAATTTATTATACTTTGGCCGGTTTCCGGATCAGCCTCTGCTTAAAACGGCACTCGGTACACTATAGCTTTCTGAATCCGCGATACGATTCTCTCAAAGCCCATCTCAAGCGCTGGCTGAGTAGAACTCCAGCGCATGTCATCAGTCAACGCGATGGCACGCTAGATTTTAGATTATGCCAGCCTGGTCTGATCAACCAAATCTGTCTCGGGTTTTTCCGGATTCAATTGTCAATGTTTTCCCGGCAACAGGCTCAACAGATTATGCAGGCCATACAAACTGCCTGGAATTTTAGGGCATAAAAAAAGCCCTGCATCTGCAGGGCTTTGTTCGCTTCATGAGTGCTTACTTTTTCTTTTTAGGACCAAGCAGCATACCCATTTGACGGCCTTCCATTTTCGGCATCTGTTCAACAGTACCGAATTCAGCCACGTCAGCTTCAATTTTTTGCAATTGAGCCAGACCCAACTGTTGGTGCGCCATTTCACGGCCACGGAAACGAAGGGTGATTTTCACCTTGTTACCTTCTTCAAGGAACTTGATGATTGCACGTAGTTTTACGTTGTAATCACCAACATCAGTACCCGGGCGTAGCTTGATTTCTTTCACCTGGACTTGATGTTGTTTTTTCTTCGCTTCTTTCTGCTTTTGCTTAAGATCAAACAAATGCTTGTTGAAGTCCATGATCTTACATACTGGTGGCTCAGCATTGGCTACGATCTCGACAAGATCAAGTTCCACACTTTCTGCTGCGCGCAGGGCTTCAGCTAAGCTTACAATCCCTTTTTGCTCACCATTTTCGTCTACAAGACGGACTTCTTTCGCACGAATTTCATCATTCAAGGCAGGACGGTTTGATTTGTTACCGCCCTGTTGATTACGGTCAGGCTGTTTAATCGCTGTTACTCCACAATGTACCGGCCGCGTTCGGCAACGGCTGCTTTTACTAGGTCAACGAAAGCATCGATTGACATAGTACCCAAATTTTTTCCTGAGCGGGTACGGACGTTTACTGTACCTTCTTCAACTTCACGGTCCCCAAGTACCAGTAAGTAAGGAATACGCTCTAAAGTACGTTCACGAATCTTAAAGCCGATTTTCTCATTTCTCAAGTCAGAAATTGCACGAATACCGTTTTCTTTAAGTTTTGCGACAACTGACTCACATGCTTCTGCCTGAGAATCGGTAATATTCATCACACACGCTTGCATCGGCGCCAACCAAGGTGGCATGAAACCTGCGTAGTGTTCAATCAGTATACCAATAAAACGTTCAAAACTGCCAAGAATTGCACGATGTAACATTACTGGCTGATCGCGGTCGTTATCTTCTGTGACATAAGACGCATCTAAACGTTCTGGCAAGTTAAAGTCACACTGAATGGTACCACACTGCCAGACACGCCCCAGACAGTCTTTCAGAGAGAATTCAATCTTTGGACCATAGAATGCACCCTCGCCCGGCTGAAGCTCCCATTCAAGACCCGCAGCATCTAAAGCATCTGCTAAAGATTTTTCAGCCATATCCCAAAGTTTGTCATCACCGACACGTTTTTCAGGACGTGTTGATAATTTCATTTGTACTTCTTCGAAGCCAAAATCTTTGTATACGTCGAGTGTCAATTTGATAAAGTCTGCAACTTCAGGCCCAATCTGTTCTTTGGTACAGAAGATATGCGCATCATCTTGGGTAAAGCCACGTACACGCATAATGCCGTGTAAAGAACCTGATGGCTCGTTACGGTGACATGAACCAAATTCTGCCAGACGTACCGGAAGATCACGGTATGATTTTAAACCCTGGTTGAACACTTGTACGTGACAAGGACAGTTCATTGGTTTAACCGCGTAGTTACGGTTTTCAGAATGCGTGGTGAACATGTTGTCTGCATAGTTGGCAGCATGTCCTGATTTTTCCCACAGCGTGAAATCAACCACTTGCGGGGTACGGATTTCTTCATAGCCGTTGTCTTGCTGAACTTTACGCATGTATTGTTCAAGTACCTGGTAAATGGTCCAGCCGTTCGGATGCCAGAACACCATACCCGGTGCTTCTTCTTGCATATGGAACAAGTCTAGCGCTTTACCAATTTTACGGTGATCGCGTTTTTCTGCTTCTTCAATACGTTTTACATAAGCTGCAAGCTGTTTCTTGTCTGCCCACGCTGTACCATAAATACGTTGTAATTGTTCGTTTTTCGCATCACCGCGCCAGTAAGCGCCCGAGATTTTAGTCAGCTTGAACGATTTTAAGAATTTGGTATTTGGAACGTGCGGACCACGGCACATATCCAAGTAATCTTGATGGTAGTACAAGCCCATTTGTGTTTCTTCAGGCATGTCGTTGATCAAGCGTAATTTGTATTCTTCGCCACGCGCTGTGAATTCTGCAATCACTTCGTCACGCGGGGTCATTTTTTTCACAACATCATAGTCTTGATCGATGAGCTTTTTCATACGCTCTTCGATGGCTGCCATGTCGTCTAATGTGAATGGACGTGGCATCCAGATGTCATAGTAGAAACCTTCTTCAATGACCGGACCAATGACCATCTTTGCTTCTGGGAACAGTTGCTTAACCGCATGACCCACCAAATGCGCGCAAGAGTGACGAATAATTTCGACACCGGCTTCGTCTTTAGGCGTAATAATTTGTAAGGTTGCATCTTCAGTGATGAGATCAGACGCATCCACTAAACGGTCATTTACACGACCAGCAACGGTATTTTTTGCAAGACCAGGACCAATGCTGAGTGCAACGTCCATCACAGATACGGCTTGATCAAACTGTTTTTGATCGCCATTTGGCAAAGTGATAATTGGCATAAGAAATCCTTAAGGAGTGATGCCCCGTACCATGGAGCATGTCACCGCGAGATTATGATCGAGGAAAACCTCAAAAGATAAAAACGGTGGATAAATAAAATCGATTCGAATTTTACACGGCTTGGCCGCATGATTAAACCTTTTCCCCAATAAAAATCAGATTTACCCCCAAATCTTTCCCTGATCTTTAAAGACTTAGGCTCATCTCTTAATTCAAAATGTGGTTATTCCCGGAAAGTCTGCCACTCAATAAATGTTCTCTCACGATAAACATAGAGCTGGGCAAATTGCGGAATGATGGCTTCACTTTGTGTCGGCCTTAAAAACACATAATCATCGACATGAATATTGCATTGCCTAGGTACCTGAAGCATTTCCTGATTACTACTGCGACCATACAACAGATGCGGCCGGCTTTTTTCAGGATAAATATAATCTGCCTGCCAATAGCCACCATAGATAAATAGTGCTTTATGCCGATGCGGCAAATGATTCAGCATTTCCAGACCCGGAATCTGGCTATAAGACAATACCTTTAAAATCGGTGTGGCAATCCAGAGCGCACATTTTAAAGCGGATAAATTGTCCAGATCGAAGTCACTGGGTTTGAGCAGCATCGAGCCAAAAGCCAGATCATTACAGACACTCTGCTGGCAATGCTGCATAAAGGTCGGACTGCCACCACCGTTAAAACACAAATCTGCCCGCCATAAATCTGGGAATTGCTGCTGAATAGTATTTTTATATTGTTGATAAATCTGCTGCGATTGCTGATAACTTTTTTCGGGGCTTTTCAAAATATTCGGCAATTTGGCGACATGTGCATCATAGCCCATCAACCCCGAAAGCCTGAGAGCGTCGGGATATTGCTGAATGAGTTTGAGTAAGGCTATTAACTGTTGCTGACTACTCACCCCACCACGATGTAAGCCGACATCAATTTCAATATTGATATTTAACTGAAGATTAGATTCTTGAGCGAATTGCAGATATTGCTTCAAGCGCTTTATGTCATCGATCAGCCATTGAATATTGCTTTGATCATTTGCTTTATTTTGTTCAGGAACGTTTTGATAAAAACCTTGTACCGCATGAATTGGCATCGGTTTACCCAGCAAGATATCGGCCTGTTCAAATGCTCTCATCATTTCTAAAAGATGGGGTAAATGAAATACCATAAATCGTCGGGTATTCAGCTTTTCACTGGCCAGTTTGAGTAGCGGGATACTGGCTAGAGACTTCACCACCAGACGCGGCTTGAGCTGCGCAGGGATTTTTGCCTGTACAATCTCCAGATTCTGCTGATATTGAGCCAGATCCAGAATCAGTTGCGGTGTACCAGTTCCCTGCTGCTGCAAATCTTGGGTCAGTTGCTGAAAATACTTCGATTGCATAATTCGCTCCTGCTATTCAGACAAAAATAACTGCTGTAAATGCGGATTCAGCCATTTTTGCTGCGGATCCAGTTGCTGGCGCAATCTCATAAAATCATCCCATTTTGGGTAAAGATCACACAGCGAAGCGGCTGTCATGCTGTGCAACTTTCCCCAATGTGGCCGTCCCTGATACTTCTGAAAAATCGGCTCGACCAGATCGAAAATAGCTCGGCAATCCTGTTTATAAAATTGATGAATCGAAATCGAAACCGAATCACGCTGATAAAAAGGACTCAGCCAGATCTCATCGCCTTTGACATAACGGAATTCGATCGGGAAAAACATCGGCACATTCTGCTTCCTTAAGGTGGCTAAAACCTCCTGCAGACATTGCAAGCCGGAATCGACCGGAAGCTGATATTCCATTTCATTAAATCTGGTCTGACGCGGAGTCGGAAAAATCCGGGATGACCAATCTACATAACAACTCGGTTTAACAAAAACACTGAGCAGTTTTTGCAGATAAGGATTAGATGCAGGAATAAATCGGGTCAATTCAGAACACAAGCTCAATAACGCATCTTCAGATGGCCAGTTCTCCTGCCTTGGCTGAATTTCATCATCCGTTTCATCCAGGGTTTTTAGCATGACCTGATCGGCATGCAGAAATGCCCAAAATTCAATATGCCGGTGCTGATGTTTCCATTGATCGATATGCGCAAATACTTCTTTTAATGGACACAGCCGAATCTGTTCTTTTAATTTATAGCGCGGACGATTTTGCAGGGTAATTTTGGTCAATATCCCCAGACTACCTAACGCCACACGCCCCGCTTGGAAGATGTCCGCATTTTGCTGACGATCACATTGCAACAGCTCTCCATCTGCAGTCAGCAATTCAAAACCGTCCACAAAAGCAGATAAACAGGGTAAATCGATGCCGGTGCCATGCGTTCCCGTGGAAATCGCTCCCGCCAGACTTTGCTGATCAATATCACCCTGATTGGGTAAAGCTTGATTGATCGGGGCAATATATTCACCTAAATCATATAAACGCGTACCAGCGTGCACGGTACATTGAACTTTTGCCTCATCCAAAGCCACCACACCTTTTAAATGATCGAGATGAAGCAGCACATCATTGGTTTTAGCCAAAGCACTAAATGAATGCCCCGCACCTACTGCACGAATCTTTGCCTGTGACTTCACCAAACCTTGTAATTCGCTTATTTCTCTGGGCTGAAAAACTTGAGGAGCGCTGTGCTGACTCCCTGACCAGTTTCGCCAGACTGCATTCGCCTGTTGTATTTTCATTATTATTCTCTGGCTCATATTATTTTACTGACTCAATTAGAGTAAAATACCTAAAAAATCAAATATGGGAACCCACGGGTTCAAAAAAATCAAATAGGGCTAAATATTTTAATTAATATTCAATGACTTAAAATTTATATTAATTTACTCGACTAAAGCATAAATGCAAGATTTCGAAGAAGTGCATATCTTTTCAAAAGGATATGAAAATAACGATACAACGGAGTTTTACCATGGTTAGCGCATACGATGAATTACCGCGTACCCCCGCAAATTTTGTAGCCTTGTCACCTTTACGCTATCTAGATCGTGCAGCTTATATCTATCCGAATCAAAATGCGATTATTCATGGTCAGCGCCGCATTACCTGGCGTGAAAAATACAATCGCTGCCGTCAGTTTGCCAACCAACTCCAAAAATTAGGCATCGGTAAAAATGATACCGTGTCTGTCCTGCTGCCTAACGTCCCTGCCATGATTGAAGCGCACTTTGCTGTGCCAATGGCAGGTGCGGTACTCAATACCTTAAATACCCGTCTGGATGCCAAAACCCTTGCCTTTATGCTGGAGCATGCTGAAAGCAAAGTCTTACTGGTCGACCCTGAATTTACAGCGCTTGCGACCGAAGCACTGGCGCTGGTTTCACAAGAGATCTATGTGATTGATGTGGCCGATGCAGAGTTTGAAGGTGAAGACAGCCGTATTGGTCAAATCGAATATGAAGACTGGATTGCCCAAGGCGATGCAAATTTTGACTGGCATTTGCCTCAAGATGAATGGGATGCGATCAGCTTAAGTTACACCTCTGGCACCACGGGTAATCCGAAAGGTGTGGTCTATCATCACCGCGGTGCCTACATTAATGCCGCCAGTAATATCATTGCTTGTGGCATGATGCCGCGTGCCACCTATTTATGGACACTGCCACTGTTCCACTGTAATGGCTGGTGCTTTGCATGGACTATGGCGGCCAACGGCGGAACCAACGTCTGCCTGCGTAAAGTCGATGCCGAACTGATTTTCAAACTAATTGCTGAACATAAAGTCGATTACTTCTGTGGCGCACCGATTGTCCTGTCAATGCTGATCAATACGCCTGAAGAGAAAAAGACCAAAATTGACCATCGTGTCGAAGTCATGGTGGCGGGTGCTGCCCCGCCGGCTGCAATTATTGAAGGCATGCGTAATATCGGAATTAATGTGACGCATGTTTACGGTTTGACTGAAACCTACGGCCCTTCTGCGCTCTGTGCATCACAGGCTGGCTGGAGTGATTTGTCTATTCAGGAACAGGCGCAATTGCATTCACGTCAGGGCGTGCCATATCCGCTACAAGATGGTATGAAAGTGCTTGATCCTGACACCATGCAGGAAGTTCCGCATGATGGTCAGACCATGGGCGAGATCATGTTCCGTGGCAATATCGTGATGAAAGGTTATCTGAAAAATCCGGAAGCGACCGCAGAAGCCTTTGCCGGTGGCTGGTTCCATACCGGCGATCTGGCCGTGTGTCAGCCTGATGGCTATGCCAAAATTACTGACCGATCTAAAGACGTGATTATTTCCGGAGGGGAAAATATTTCCTCGCTAGAAGTCGAAGAAGTGCTGTATCAGCATCCTGCCATTTTAACGGCAGCTGTTGTGGCCAAGCCGGATCCACGCTGGCAGGAAGTACCATGTGCCTTTGTAGAACTCAAAGCAGGACAAACTGCAACAGCGGAAGAGATTATAGAATTTTGCAAACAGCATCTGGCGCGTTTTAAAGTGCCTAAAGATGTTGTGATTACCGAAATTCCAAAAACCTCGACCGGAAAATTGCAGAAATTTGTTTTACGCGAATGGGCCAAAGAACGCGCTGAAGGTGAGTTTTCTTAATTCCATACCAGTGTGTTTTTTCAAAATCTACTCAATAAAAAATCGTGCCAAGTTTTCTTAGCACGATTTTTTTTAACTTACCTTCTCCAAACCTATCCCATAGGAAGAGGCTGATCAGAACAGTTACATCTCAACCATTTCCACGCCATCAATACGTGCCACAGTCATCAAGTCTTTATCACCACGACCTGAAACCGTCGCAATAATGATTTGATCCTTGTCCATGGTCGGTGCAAGTTTAGACACATAAGCCATGGCATGTGCGCTTTCCAGCGCCGGAATAATGCCTTCAATCTTGGTTAAATCACGGAAACCCTGTAGGGCTTCATTGTCCGTGATCGGTACATAGTTCACACGTTCCATATCTTTCAGGAAGCTATGTTCTGGCCCCACACCCGGATAATCCAGACCGGCAGAAATTGAATGCGTTTCAATGATCTGACCTTCTTTATCAGACATCAGGTAAGTTCGGTTTCCATGCAGTACACCGACATGACCGGCATTCAATGGCGCTGAATGTTTACCGCTTTCAATACCCAAACCCGCGGCTTCTACACCGTACATTTGCACATCTTGATCGTTCAGGAATGGGTAGAACAAGCCCATTGCATTGGAACCACCACCAACACAGGCTACCAAGGCATCAGGCAGACGACCAGCTTGCTCCTGAATCTGACGGCGTGCTTCACGGCCAATAATCGACTGGAAATCACGTACCAGCTGCGGATATGGATGTGGGCCTGCCACGGTACCAATCACATAGTAAGTTGAATCGACATTGGTTACCCAGTCACGCATGGCTTCGTTCATGGCATCTTTCAAGGTTTTAGAGCCACTTTGTACAGGCACAACTGTCGCACCAAGCAAACGCATACGGTACACGTTCATGGCCTGACGTTTAACATCTTCAGCGCCCATAAATACCACGCACTCAAGACCTAAACGTGCTGCAATTGTGGCAGTTGCTACACCATGCTGACCGGCACCTGTTTCGGCAATAATACGTTTTTTGCCTGACAATTTTGCAAGCAAGGCCTGACCAATAGTGTTGTTGACCTTATGCGAACCGGTATGGTTCAGGTCTTCACGTTTCAGATAAATTTGCGCACCACCCAACTCTTTCGACCATCGTTCAGCATGATATAAAGGACTCGGACGACCGACGTAAAACGCCAGATCACGGTCAAATTCTGCCAAAAACTGTGCATCATCTTTCATACGGAAGTAGAGCTTTTCCAAGTCTTCTAAAGCCGCCATGAGTGTTTCTGACACAAAACGTCCGCCATGAATACCGAAATGCCCGCGTTCATCCGGGAATTGGGTATAGTCAACTGCCTGACTGTTCTGGCTAGTATTTTGCTGATCCACGATGGACTCCTTGCATAAAGCGTTCTATGAGTTGTTGGTCTTTAATACCTTTTGCGGACTCGACACCGCCACTCACATCTACGGCATAGGCCTGTGTGGTGAGAATTGCCTGTTCGATATTGTCAGGATTTAAACCGCCTGCCAAGATCAAGGGAATATCAAGTTTGGGAAATGTCTCCCAATCGAAGCTGTGGCCCGTACCACCTTTCAGATCAGGATGCCATGCGTCTAACAGCACTGCACTCGCACCAGCATCTTGATAACGTTGAATTTCTGTAACTACGTCAAGATCAGGTTTGACCTGAATGGCCTTGTACCAGCGGCGTCCGACCTGTTGAGCGATTGTCTGACATTGTTCCGGCGTTTCATCACCATGGAATTGCACAATATCAAGATGAACCGTTTGCAAGATATCCTGAATCTCATTAGCTGAATGATTCACGAACAGTCCAACCACTTGCACATAAGGTGCAATGGCTTGAACCAGTTGAGCAGCTTGCTCTGCTGTAACAGCTCGGGGACTCGGTGGATAAAATACGAATCCTATCGCATCTGCACCTGCGTTCACCACAGCATGAACATCTTCGACTCGGGTGATTCCACAAATTTTGGCACGGGTTCGCATATTATGTTGGCTCTAGATCTACCAATGTATTGAACAATCTATAAGATTGGGGCAAATCATTGTAATGCAATTTTTCTGACTTGCGTAAAGTTCATCCGGATTATTCTCTATGCAGATTGTATATAACTCATACTGACTTTATACTGCGCTCACTTTGCAGCAAGTCCAAGCCTTCAGGCTTTAGGGAAGCTGGTGTAAATCCAGCACTGCCCCCGCAACGGTAAAAAATGAAACGTCTATCAATTTAAACTCTTCGGTTTACACCACTGCATCTTGATGTGGGAAGGTGGATATACAGCAAAGTCGCTGCTTTGCACATTTAAGTCCGGAAACCTGCTTGTTGTGTTCTCTCACTCAATCATTCACGGGGAAGTGAATGTATGGAGCACATTATGTCTATTCAATTTCAACCGACTGCTTTGGTCGGTGCAATCGCACTTGCGTTGGGTTCTACTTCATCTGTTTTTGCGCAAGAACAAGCGACTGCAAAAGTATCTTTAGAAACCATCGTTATTACAGCTACACGTTCAGAAGAAAAGATTGAAAATGTGCCTGCGCGGATTTCAGTCATCGGCGAACAGCAAATTCAACAATCTCCTATTGCAGATTTAGGTTCTCTACTGAATAGAGAAGCATCTATTAACATTGTGCAATCAGGTGGTATTGGTCAAACGACATCTGCGTTCCTTCGTGGTACAGATCCAAAGCACCTTCTATTTTTAAAAGATGGCGTCAGTTTAAATACCGCTCTAGATGGTGGCTCTAATATTCCTTATATAGATTTAAGCGATATTGAACGTATTGAAGTCTTAAGAGGTCCTGCATCCGTTCAGTATGGTACAGATGCGATTGGTGGTGTCATCAATGTGATTTCTGCTACACCTAAAAAAACAGGGATATCATTAACCAATGAAATTGGTGAAAATCATACCTATAAATCTATTATTGGTGCAGATTTTGTAGATCAGTCAGGTTTATATGCTCAAATTAAAGGTCAGCGCCTTGAAAGTGATGGTACGCCTGTAACGAACAAAGCTAAAGTAAACGCGGGATACGATCAGAAAGGCTATAGTGCTAAATTAGGCCTCAATAAAGAAAAATATAGTGCAAGTCTTAGTTTTAGTGAGAATGAAGGAACTAATATTTACTATGGCGGCTCACAAGATTTTTTAAACCAAGTCCTTATTGCTAAAGCAAGTGCTCAAGTTTCACCGAACCTTTTACTGAATGGACAATACTCAAACTTCAAAGATGAATTATTAGGAGCCGGAAATAGCTATCTATTTAACACTGAACGTGATGAAGCTGATTTAACTGCTAAATGGAAATTATCTAATACACAGCATTTTCTTTTGGGTGCCAGTTTAAAGAAAGCAAATATTGAAAGTTATGCAATTTTGGGACAAAAACAGGACTTAGACAGTACTGGATACTATGCACAACATAATTACGATTCAGATAAAGTGCATACTCAAGCAGGTTTACGTTTAGAAGATCATGACAAGTTTGGAAGTCATGTCGTCGGTCAACTCGCAGGGCGATATAACCTAAATGCCAAAACCAGTGTTTACACCAATGTCGGGACTGGTTTTAAAGCACCGACTGGCAATCAGCTTTTTTATGCAAGTACATTTATTGATACATATACTAAGCCAACACCTGTTACCTATATCACTACTGGCAATCCAAACTTGGAACCTGAAGAAAGCATTTCGTTCGAGATTGGCATTGATCAAGACTTAGCCTATGGTTTCTCAACATCTGCCTCAGTATACGAGACCAAAGTCAAAAATCTCATTGATTATGTATCCGATTGGAATGAGGAGACTCAAACATCTTCATCTACCTATGTGAACACAAGTAAAGCGAAAATGATGGGCGGTGAATTGGGGCTTAAATGGCAGAATAATGAACTGTTTGTAAGTGGTGAATATGCTTATGTTAAAACTAAAGATGAAGATAAGGGCTATGAATTAGCTCGTCGTCCTCGCCAATCTCTTTCTACGACTGTTGGATTAGAAAATAATGTGTATGGTTTAAGTGCGACATTAATTGCCAAATCAACCTCAAAATTTTCGGCAACTAAAGACTCTAAAGAGCTCCCAGGCTATGCCACTGTAGACTTAAATGGCTATTGGAATCTCAATCCAAATATCAAACTATTTACTAACATTAAAAATGTGGGTGATGTGAAATTTAAAGCAGCTTCATACGGTGGAGATGAATTTTACATCAATGGTGGTCGTCTGGCTTCCGCAGGTGTGACTCTCAAATACTAAGTTCATTACTTTTTAAATAAATTACTTTGAGAATCATGTCATCGCTATGGCATGATTCTTTTTATATTCAGCATACTAAAATTTAAGGAACTCTCATGGGTCACCGTTTAAGTAAAATTTATACCCGTACAGGCGATTCAGGTACAACAGGACTCGGTGATGGTTCACGTGTACCAAAAGATGACTTACGTATTGATGCGCTTGGTGATGTGGATGAACTGAATGCCGTGATTGGTGTATTACGTGCACAGATTTCAGCAAGCACGATTGAAGATAAAGCCACTTGGGACAAATCTTTAAGCCTGATTCAACACTGGTTATTTGATCTCGGTGGTGAAGTGTGTATTCCGGGTTTTAATCTGGTACAACCTGTGTCGATTGATTTTCTAGAAAATGATATCGACCGTATGAATGAAGCCTTGCCAATGCTCAAAGACTTTATTCTGCCTGCTGGCACTTTAGTCTGCAGCTTTGCCCATCAGGCGCGCGCAGTCTGCCGCCGGGCAGAACGTAGCGTGATGTCAGTCCACTCTCGCGACCAGAATATTCAGGCAGCGTCGCTACAACTGCTGAACCGTTTATCAGACTGGCTATTTGTAGCATCGCGCACCTTGCAACGCAGCGAGGGCGGTTCAGAAGTGCTGTGGCAAAAAAATATCAATGACAGCATCGAAAACTAGAATTATTTCTTGATTCTAAATCTAAAAATACGCGTCAGATGTATCTTGATTTTACAGTGCATCTGACGACAATAAGCCTTATCATCTTTTTGTCACATAGCACGCATACAATGAAATCAACTTCTCAATTTATGGGCAGTCTATGCGCATAATTGGTCATCGTGGTGCACGTGGCGAAGCCCCTGAAAATACCCTAGGCGGTTTTCAATATATTCAAGACATCGGTATTCGCGCCGTTGAGTTTGATGTGCGTCAGCTCAAAGACAATGCCTTAATCATCATGCATGATGATGATTTTGTGCGAACCACAGGTTTGCAAAAGCATTTATATGAATGCAATCGTCAAGATCTTGCACACTATAATCATGCTGTGACCTGGTCAGACTGGAATAAAGTCGAAGCCACTCCCCTTTTAAATCAGACCTTAAATGTCATTCGAGACTTTGAGCATATTGAAGTCGAAATCAAAAGTGTCGATTCCGAAGCTGCGGCTGAGAAAATTGCACTGGACGTTGCACAGCAACTGCAAGGCTATGAGCAGGCAGCCATCATTACCAGTTTTGATGCCAAAGTCCTGCAAGCCTTCAAACAGCAAAATTCCCGGCTAAAACGCGGTTTACTCATCGAAACCGACCTAAAATATCAAGCGATTGATCAGGCGCTAGAACTGGATTGCTGTCATATTGGCTGGATGAATGAGCTGGCCAGCAAAGACCTGATTCAGGCCACCCAGGCTGCTGAATTGAATATCAGTGTCTGGACGGTCAATGATGTGAGCCGAGCCAAAGAGCTGCGTGATTGGGGAATTCAAGGGCTGATTACCGATTACCCAAAACTGATGCTGCAGCAACTCTAAAAAACAGCCTGATTATTGATCAGTTCAAATCGTTTTATTTAAGACAGCTCGATTTCATGTCAAGCTATTAAAGCGTGTCTGACTTTTAGATTGATTCGACTTGAATGTTAAATTAATTTTCTATGAGATATATTCTGCAAATTTTCTGGCAATATTGTAGAAATTATGAACAGTTAAATCGCTTAATATTAGCCCAATTAAATAGTCTAAAAGACCGATAATCCTCAGTCACTTAGTCGGAAATCAAGCCCCGTCTAGACTGGCAAAATGGTCGTTTTTGCCCTACTTATCCTGTTACTGACAAGTACAATACAACCGTACAATAATGCTAGTGATGCTATAGGCCACATGCTAATATAAACAAGATAGGCTGCTGTTAAAATCAACAGTGGTTTCTGCTTTTTGTTAAACCTTCCGAGGTTCTAGGAGTGCTGTTGGAGATGAATGCTCCCTTACCCAAAGCCCCCATTAACTGGATTGCGGTGTTTGCATTGGTGTTATTACCCATTGTCGCCCTGATTGCAATTCCGTTATATGCGTATCACCATGATTTTAGCGCCGCCGCTTGGATCAGCATGTTTGTTTTACTGGGCGTAAGCAGCCTTGGCATTACAGCAGGATACCATCGCCTGTGGGCACATCGTGCTTATGAAGCCACTCTACCATTAAAAATCATCTTAATGATTATGGGTACATTTGCTGTACAGAATAGTATCTTGTTCTGGGCATCTGGTCACCGTACTCATCATCGTCATGTCGATGATGTGGATCAAGATCCGTACTCGATCAACAAAGGTTTCTGGTATGCACATATCGGCTGGATGTTACGTGATTATCCATCAGGTGTGGCAAACTATAAAAATGCGCCAGATCTGTTAAAAGACAAAGTCGTCATGTTTCAGGACAAATACTATATTCCATTAGTGATTGCCGTTCATGCTGCTATTTTGCTTCCAATTGGCTGGGCAGTCGGCGATGTCTGGGGAGTCTTGCTGCTGGGTGGATTAGTGCGTTTAATCCTGAGCCATCATGTGACTTTCTTCATCAACTCGCTGTGTCACATGTGGGGTAATCGTCCTTATACCGACGAAAACACTGCACGTGACAACTTCGTACTTGCGATTGCCACCTGGGGTGAGGGTTATCATAATTACCACCACATTTTCCAGTACGATTACCGTAATGGCGTGAAATGGTGGCAATACGATCCAACCAAATGGTTGATCTGGACCTGTTCTAAACTGGGTTTAGCCAAAAACTTACGTCGTATTCCTAGCTTTAATATCAAAAAAGCAGAACTGGCAATGAAGTTTAAATATGCTGAACAGGATCTTGCGGTCTATGGCCATGATGTCTCTGAAGACATCATTACTGTGAAAACCAAGATTGCACAGGAATATGATGCCTTTACCCAAACCTTAAATGACTGGGCCAAACTAAAAGAGCAAGAAATTCAGGTGAAAAAGGCTTCTATGGCAGAAAAAATTCACCAGATGGATGACAAACTGAAAGTTGAATTCCAGCTGGTTGAACAGCGTTTATCCCATCACCGGGCAACCTTGAATTTACTGGTTCGTAATTTGAAAAAATCAGCAGTATCTTAATAAAACTGCTCACAAAAAAGCCCCAATCGGGGCTTTTTTTATGTCTGAAAGATAACTTGAACTCTCGTTTATACAACAGTTTTCTACAGGCAACTTTGTTATAGTCAAGGTATTCCAAGCCTGTACTGAGTGCCATGTATTTTAACTCTCGTTATCAAACCCTTCCTGCTGCCCTTTACCACCATCAAGTTCCGCTACCGTTGAAAGGCGCAAAAGCCGGGCATTTTAACGTAGCTTTGGCAGAACAACTGCAATGGTCAGATGAAGACAAAGCGCAATGGGTCGAGATGTGTAGTGGTCAGAAAGTCTTTGCTGAGTTTCAACCCTTGGCCATGGTCTACGCAGGTCATCAGTTTGGTCAATGGGCTGGACAATTGGGAGATGGTCGCGGCCTGTTAATTGCACAGATCCTTGATCAGGAAGGTCAGACTATTGACCTGCATTTAAAAGGTGCGGGTGCAACGCCCTATTCGCGTATGGGTGATGGGCGTGCAGTGCTGCGTTCAGTGATTCGTGAATATCTGGCGGGTCATGCATTAAATGCTTTGGGTGTAGCATCCAGTAATGCAGTAGGTTTTACTTCCTCAATGCAAGGTATTCAGCGCGAAAGGCTGGAGCCGGGTGCGATGATGTTACGTACCTCAGACTGTCATATTCGTTTCGGGCATTTTGAATGGATCAATCAATATCAGCCGGATCTGCTGGCTGAATTTACCCAGAAATGTATTGAATGGCATTATCCGGAATGCCTGCAAGCCGAACAGCCGATTCTGAGCTTTGCCACCAAAGTTATTCAGCGCACTGCCGTCATGATTGCCAAATGGCAATTGGTTGGTTTTGCACATGGCGTGATGAATACTGACAATCTGAATATTACCGGCTCGACTTTGGACTTTGGTCCTTATGGCTTTATGGAACGCTTCCGTCCGAACTGGATCAATAACCACTCGGATTATCAAGGGCGTTATACCTATCAGCAACAACCAAGTATCGGGCACTGGAACTTGTGGCAATGGTTAAACAATCTGGTTCCCCTCTGCCCTGCGGATTATGACAAAGAACAATGGAAACAGGATCTGGCCGGCTGTCTGGAACATTATGAGCCGACATTCTTGGAACATTACAAACACGGTTTAAACCAGAAAATGGGCTTGCCAGGTTTCCATAAAGACAGTTTTGACTGTGCGATGGCATTTTTGCGAATCTTGCAAAGTGAGCAACTGGATTACACCCAGAGTTTTATCCGCCTGCAAAATAAAGACTATGACGCTATTAAAGATGATTGTCTGGATCGCCGTCAGTTTGAAGCTTTCCTGACACAATATGAAACTATTCGTGCACATCAGGATATTGAAGAACTGGATGCCGCCATGAAGCAAGCCAATCCGCATTACATTCTGCGCAATCACATGGCACAGAAAGCCATTGAACGGGCAGAGCGTGATGATTTTTCCGAAGTCGATCGTTTGTTTAAATTGCTCAGCCAGCCTTATCTGAAACAGCCAGATCTTGAACATGCTGAAGATTTAGCACCATTGCCAAGTGATGTGCCGGAAGTGATGGTGAGTTGTTCGTCTTAATAAATAGAATCAAAAAACATGCAAAAAATTGATCAAACTAAACTGACGCATGAAATTATTGAAACAGCATATAAGCTGCTTACTCACAAACTCGCATTTGGAGGATTAATTACACATAATGAAAGTGCTTTCCAATTAGAATTAGGACATATTTTAAAAACACTTGGGCAGTTATATGAGTTTAGGTTAAGCGACAAATTCCATTTAGAGTTTGAAGCATTTTTACCTTTAAAAACAACAAGTATTAAGAGTCAATCTGAGCGAGCAAGAGTCGATATTTTAATTCGTTATCAAGATGGTGATCATCAAACTTGTGCTGCTATAGAACTAAAATTCTTTAAGAAAAGTAACCATCGGGAACCTAATAACCGTTACGATGTCTTTAAAGATCTTTCAAATTTAGAACTTTACAAGAAAAATGGAATCGACATTTGTTATTTTATTCTTGCAACTGATCATCCCCACTATTACAACCAAATAAAATATTCAGATGATACCCGTGATTTTGATTTCAGGCATAAAAGTACGTATAGAGAAGGAACGATATTAAGCTATAGAACTCCTAAGCCTTACGGAACCGATATTACACTCATGCAAGACTATGAGTTTTTATGGGACCAGATTAACGATTTATATTTTCTGAAAGTACAAGTTTAAATAAATGTGGATGGTTAATAATGACATCCACATTTATTTTTTCAATCAGTCCTCAGGATATTCAAAACGGTAGCCAACACCATACACCGCCTGAATCCACTCATGACGGTTACCGGTTTCAGCAGCATCCGAAATTTTACGGCGCAGGTTTTTGATATGACTGTCAATCACGCGATCCGCGACATCAAAACTGTCTGGATTGATATGATCCAGCAATTGCGCACGTGAATAGACCTGCCCGACATGTTCCAGGAATAACTCCAGTAAACGGAATTCGGTCGGCGTCAGATTCAAGGCCTTTTGCTGATACCAGATACGCTGCTGGGATTTATCCATACGGAACAGATCATTACTTTCCGGTTCTGATTTACGGTCCAGACGACGTAAGACTGCCTGTACCCGTGCCACCAGTTCCTTCGGACTAAATGGTTTACACAGATAATCATCTGCGCCCATATTCAGACCCAGCACACGGTCAATTTCTTCGGTACGCGCGGTCACCATAATAATCGGCAAATCTGACTGTTCACGCACTTTACGGCAAATGGTCAGACCGTCCATACGCGGCACCATCAAGTCCAAAATCATCAGACTCGGTTTACGCTGGGTAAAACTGTTATATGCTTCCTGCCCATCATGAAACATACTGACCTCAAAACCAGCAGCTTCCAGATAGTCTCGCACCAATTGTGCAAGTTCGATTTCATCTTCAACCAGCATGACATGTTTCATCAATATATTTCCTTTAGGGTTTCATTTGTTTAGGAAAACTCAGTTTGCAGCGTAAACCACCGAGTGGTGAATGCGCAAAGCTTAAGCTGCCACCCAGCGCCTGCGTAATTTTACATGATAATGCCAAACCAAGCCCAGTTCCGCCAGTCGCCCGGGTACGCGAATCATCGACACGGTAGAAACGCTCGCCAATCCGCGCCAGTTGCTCATCGCTCAAACCAAATGGGCTGTCATCGACATATAAGCTCCATTCTTTCTCATCCTGCATGCTATGAATATGCACCTGCCCGCCCGCTTCAGTATAGCGAATACTATTACTAAGCAAGTTGGCCACAATCTGTTTAAAACGATCCAGATCCAGATTTAACTCAGTATCTTCGCCATTTGCGGTGACCGTCAATTTAGCCTGTTCAAAGTTTGGCTGGAAGTTGATCAGTTCCTGCTGTACCACCTCCCACGGATTCACCGTCGAGAAGTAAAATTGCAATTGCTGCGCATCGGCCTGTGCCAATGCGGCCAGATCCTGTGTCAGTTTTTTCAGGCTGGTGACCTGCGCCAGCATGGAAGCAAAATGTTCAGGGGTGGGTTTACGAATCCCATCCTGCATTGCTTCAATCTGTGCCTGCAATACCGCCAATGGCGTTTTCAATTCATGTGAAGTATCTGCCACCCATTGACGGCGTGAGGTTTCATGCTGATCCAGAATCACAGCCAAGGCATTTAATTCATTGGATAAATCACCCAATTCATCATTGCGGTTGACTTTGACCTGATACTGATAATTGCCTTGGGTCAGAGCACGCGTACCATTCAGCAAACGTTGAATTGGTTTCTTGAAATAAGTCGCCAATAACAAGGAGGCAATCAGACTGGCCAAAATACTGAGCGCATAGACCAAAAATAAATAACGCTTTTGATTACTAAAAAAATTAATACTTAAGGCATCATCCTGATCCAGAACCGGCTTTAAGCCCAGATAGCCAACAATCTGATTATTCACCATAATCGGACGATAGGAAATCTGCTCATCTGAAGCCTCACCTACCACAAAACGCCGTTTTGCATCATACAATGAAAGACGTGAACTGAGACCAAGACGGTCCGGCATCTGGATAAACTGCTTCTTGCCGGTCGGCTGCTGTGCTGCTTGTTCGCCATTCTTACGGTCAGTTCTAAACAGATTCTGATTGGAACTCAGCGGGAATTTTAGGCCTTCAAAGGGCTGAAACTGCGAGGGTAGATTGGAAGCCAGGAGGCGTAACTCTTCTTCATTGACCTGACGCGGTGGCAAAGCCGGATCGACCATACTGGGTGCGACTTGAACCAGGGTCTGTTCCTGAAAATAGCGCTGCTGCAAGGCAATATCATACTGACGGCGCAGCCACCAGCGTGATAAACGATCATAATCATCTGGCGCAGCCTCCCCTTCCATTTGTAGAATCTGGGCCTGAATCGCATTGCCCCAGTCCTGATACACCGCATAGACATCCGCCAGATTTTTAATCACATAATCCAGTTTCTGCATTTCGACATCAGCCACATAGCGGGCGAAATTACGCTGCATATTCAGATGCAGTACACCCAGACTCACTGTGGTAATAACCAGCGTGGTCAACAGTACGGTCAAAAATAGACGTAATGCAATCGGAATACGGCGAATGTTCAAAACAGAAATCTCAATTTTTCTTCTATATTCATTATTGTAGCGAACATGGCATCAAAAAACTCTTCATTGTTTCTTCATCTTTATTGTTTAATCTTTACCTGACATAAAATCAGGTTCTTGACGGGAATAAATACAATGCAAGCCATGACAAAAATAGCCTTAATCAGTGCCAGTGTTCTTTCTATGGGTGCTTTGACTGCCTGTCAATCTACCAGTAATGTACCGAACAATGAGCATCGCCAAATGATGAAACATCATCATGAGGGTAAAAAACAGCATCATCTTTCGCCTGAACAGCGCGAGCAGTTTAAGGAAAAGCGTGCGGAACGTCTGCAATTTGCTAAACAGCTGCAACAGGCCTGTGACAATAAAGCCGTAGGTTCAGCGGTTCAAATCAAGGCCGGTGATAAAACCATTGATGGCAATTGCACTATCGTTTTTAAAGCCGATCGTAAAAACATGCAAGGCGAACACCGCGGCATGAAAGGTGAACATCGCCCGATGCGTGCTGATGTCCGTGGCGGCATGATGCGCGGTGAAGCATTAACTGATGCAAAACGTGCAGAATTGACCAAACAGTTTGATCAACGTCTGGCTCAGCGTCAGGCACAACAACAAGTGATGCTGCAAGCCTGTCAAGGCAAGAAAGATGGTACTGCTGCACAGATCAAAGCAGGTGAACAAACAGTAAATGGTCAATGTCATGTTCGTTTCCAGCCCAAAACATCTGCCTATTAATGCATAGGAATCAATGATTCACGACAAGCACCTTCGGGTGCTTTTTTATTGCGTGCTATTTACCCTGGATAGTTGACTATTCGTATCATACAAAATATGACTAAAGCCTTTATACTCAATATGTTTAATACGTCATGCATATTAATCTTTGACTTTACAGTCACCAAGAAATCCCCCTGAAAAGCTTGTACCGCAGGGGAAGATGTTGCAGGATTAGAATCATTCCAAACCGTGTCAGTGAAGATACGTTTTTAGTTCATCTAAGATTATAACGCTGGTTAAACCAGTATTGAGGAAACCGATATGCCACAATACAAAGCGCCTTTACGTGATATGCAATTTGTGTTGCATGAATTATTAAATGCTGAACAACACTATGCAAATCTCCCTGCATTCCAAGAAAACGTAAGCCGTGAACTGGTAGATCAGTATTTAGAAGCTGCGGCTGATTTCTGTGAAAATGAACTCTCTCCGATTAACCAGGCGGGCGACCGTGAAGGTTGTACCTGGAATGACGGCGTGGTGACTACACCAACAGGCTTTAAAGAAGCGTATCAAAAATACATCGAGCTGGGCTTCCCTTCACTTTCTGCTGAAGAACAGTATGGCGGTCAAGGCTTACCGAACTCTTTAGGGATTACCATCTCTGAAATGGTCGGTACTGCGAACTGGGCATGGGGCATGTACCCTGGCCTGTCTCACGGTGCGGTTCGTACTTTAGAACACCACGGTTCAGCTGAACAAAAAGATGCTTACCTGCCTAAACTGGTTTCAGGTGAGTGGACGGGTACCATGTGCCTGACCGAGTCGCATGCAGGTTCTGACCTGGGTATTATCCGTACCAAAGCCGAGCCTCAAGCAGATGGCAGCTACGCCATTTCTGGCGAGAAAATCTTCATCTCTGCGGGTGAACACGACATGGCTGAAAACATCATCCATATCGTACTGGCACGTTTACCGGGCGCACCGAAAGGCACCAAAGGTATTTCATTATTCATCGTACCGAAGTTCAACCTGAATGCCGATGGCTCTATTGCCGATCGCAATGGCGTACGTTGTGGTTCAATCGAACATAAAATGGGGATCCACGGTAACGCAACCTGTGTGATCAACTTCGATAACGCGAAAGGCTTCCTGATTGGCCCTGAAAACCGTGGTCTGAACTGCATGTTCACCTTCATGAACACCGCACGTATCGGTACGGCAGTACAAGGTCTGGCAGCGTCTGAAGGTTCTTTCCAGGGTGCACTTGCCTACGCAAAAGACCGTCTGGCGATGCGTTCACTGTCTGGCCCTAAAAACCCGGAAAAAGAAGCAGATCCAATCATTGTGCATCCAGCTGTACGTAACATGCTGCTAACCCAAAAAGCATATGCAGAAGCAGGTCGTGCACTGGTTTACCTGTTGGCGCAATATGCGGACGTGGTTGAACATGCTGTAGAAGAAGCCGATCGTAAATTTGCAGACAATATCCTGTCTCTACTTACCCCAATCGCAAAAGCATTCCTGACTGAAACCGGTTCTGAAGCTGCGAAACACGGTGTGCAGGTCTTCGGTGGTCATGGCTTCATTTCTGAGCATGGCATGGAGCAAATCGTACGTGATACACGTATTGCCTGTTTGTACGAAGGTACCACTGAAATTCAGGCGCTGGACTTGTTAGGTCGTAAAGTGTTGGGTACTCAAGGTGCGATGTTGAAAGACTTCACCAAGATGATCCACAAATTTGCTGAAGCGCACAAAGACAATGCTGCAATGAAAGAATTCGTTGAGCCATTGGCTGCCTTGAACAAGGAATGGGGCGACCTGACCATGCAAATTGGTATGCGTGCGATGCAAAACCCTGAAGAAGTCGGTGCAGCTGCGGTCGATTACCTGTACTTCTCTGGTTATGTCACCCTGGCTTACCTATGGGCACGTATGGCACTGGTTGCTCAAGAGCAACTGGCTGCTGGCACCACTGAAGTTGACTTCTACAATGCCAAAGTGACCACTGCACGCTTCTACTTCAAGAAAATCCTGCCACGCGTTCGTTCACATGTTGACGTGATCGCAACAGGTGTAGAGCCATTGATGAACCTGGATGCAGAACATTTCGCATTCTAAGTTAGAATCAGACTAATCGCATCACAGAAAAAGGACGGTCAATGAACAGACAGTCCTTTTTCTTTATAACGAGTTACAGAATTAACCTTTAGTCGTCTAACATTCAGATTTTGAGTGTTTTAGACTGATTAAAACTTATTTAATCAAACAATAAACAGGTGACACACCATGCCAATTTATAACGCGCCACTTGCCGATATGAAATTCATCCTCAACGATGTCTTTAATGCAGAACAATTCTGGCAAGCCAATGAAAATTTAGCGCACCTCGATGCTGCAACAGCAGAAGCTATTCTGGAAGAAATGGCGAAATTTGCGCAAAACGTGACCCTGCCACTCAACCGTAGCGGTGATGAAGAAGGCGCAAAATATGAAAATGGCAATGTGACTACCCCTGCTGGCTTTAAAGAAGCCTTTAAACAATATGCCGAAGGCGGCTGGATCGGGTTGGGCGCAGATACCGAATGGGGCGGCCAGGAAATGCCGAAAATGCTAACGGTACTTTCTGATGAAATGCTGTTTGCCACCAACCCGTCTTTCATGCTGTATCCGCTGCTGTCTGTCGGTGCAGGTATGGCCTTAAACAGCTATGCTTCACAAGCGCAAAAAGAAACCTATTTACCTAAAATTTATTCGGGTGAATGGTCGGGCACCATGTGCTTAACTGAACCACATGCCGGTACTGATCTGGGGATTATCAAGACTAAAGCTGAACGCAATGAGGATGGTAGCTATAGCATCACCGGCACCAAGATTTTCATCACTGGTGGTGACCACGACCTGGCGGAAAACATCATTCATTTAGTTCTGGCCAAAACACCAGATGCACCTGCGGGTTCACGTGGTATTTCCCTGTTCATCGTACCGAAATTCCTGGTCAATGAAGATGGTTCTGTTGGCGAACGCAATCCTGTAGGGCCAGGTTCTATCGAACACAAAATGGGCATTAAAGCTTCTGCGACCTGTGTCATGAATTTTGATGGCGCTAAAGGTTATCTGGTGGGTAAAGAAAACGAAGGTCTGGCTGCGATGTTCGTGATGATGAACTACGAACGCCTGTCCATGGGAATTCAGGGCTTAGGTGCTTCTGAATTTGCTTATCAAAATGCTGCACAATACGCGACCGATCGTTTACAGGGTCGCAGTGCGGCTGGTGTTCAATCACCAAGCAAACCGGCGGACAGTATTCTGGTGCATGGTGATGTACGCCGTATGCTGCTGAATGTACGTGCCAACAATGAAGCGTCTCGTGCCTTTGCAGTCTATGTCGGTCAGCAACTGGACATTACCAAGTTCTCTACTGATCCTGAAGCGGTGAAAAAAGCCAATGACCGCGTGGCACTACTCACGCCAATCGCAAAAGCCTATTTAACCGATACTGCCTTCCAGGCAACATTAGATGCGCAAATGGTGTTTGGTGGTCATGGCTATATCCGTGAATGGGGCGTGGAACAATGTATCCGTGACCTGCGTATTTCTCAGATCTATGAAGGCACCAACGGCGTACAGTCACAAGATTTAATCGGTCGTAAAACCATTAAATGTGGCGGTGAATATATCTCTGAATATATCTCTGAAATCCGTGACTTTGCCAACAGTCTGGATGCAGACCTAAACTTCATTAAAGACGCCACTTTGGATGCAGCGACTGAAGTCGAATCGGTGACTCAGTTTATTCTGGAAGCAGCAAGAGAAAGTCATGATTTCCCGAACTCGACCGCGGTCGACTATCTGCACGCTGTCGGTCTGCTCAGCTTCTCGTATATGTTCGCGCGTATTGCCAATGCTGCGAAAAATAAAGAGGGCGAGTTCTATCAAAACAAACTGGCTTTGGCGAATTATTTTGTGCAACGCATTCTGCCTGAGCTGGCTCTACGCATCACCAAAGTAAAATCAGGTTCTGACCTGATCATGAACTTCTCTGAAGATTACTTCACGACTCAAGCTTAAGCTGAAACAGCCATAATCAAAAACGCCTGCTTGATGCAGGCGTTTTTGATTGCAATTCGAAACTTAAACTTTCTGAATCATTAAAGAATCCGGTTGATTATTGCTTTTCGGATTCAGATGTTTATTCACAATTTTGATATTCCCCTCTGACTCTAAAGACTCGCAGAGTTCCACCACCTTTTGCATATCTTCAGCCTTAATGCCTACGCCGAGGATTAATTTTTTTCCGGCTTCTAATTGGTCAATTTTTGTTTGAATTTTATCTAACACTTTTTTCTCCTATTTATTCAATGTACCACCCATACAATATAGCAATTTAGTCTAAAAAAAGCGCAAAAGTTCAAATAATTTAATCTTTATTTTTCATCCAATCATTCTGTGCATAATTTTTGCAGGTTATTCTATAAGTATTGTTTATATCACATAAAAATCAGGAGGATCTTATGCCGAAACCCCATCCCAAAGTTGAAAAACTTGAAGCCCTCCTCGACCGTTTTGGTAATCTTGCTGTAGAAAGTTTTCATTATATTGCGCTGTTTATTATTGGCTGTATGGTGATCTGGTCTGCTGGCCATACCGTCATCGATATTCTGACCGTGAAACAGTTCGCCACCATTGACGATATTCTTTTACTGTTCATCTATCTCGAACTCGGTGCCATGGTGGGGATCTATTTTAAAACCAATCATATGCCGGTACGCTTCCTGATTTATATTGCCATTACCGCACTGACCCGCTTGCTCATTGCGGACATTCAGCACACGCATAAAGCCAGTATGGATCTGGTGATTATTACCGGTTCGATCCTGATTATGGCATTTGCCATTTTAGTGGTGCGCTATGCGTCATGGACCTATCCATCGGTAATTCGTGACAAACACAGCGAGAAACCAGTGCCACAAGGCAAAACGCCTCGTCCGGAAGATGATGAGTTGGCTTGATATAAAAAACCCCCCTTGAATAAAGGGGGATTTTTAACTTAACGATTCGGCACCAGCACATAACGTCCATTTTCATAAATCCAGTAACTGCCACGCGGTGGTGCAGGTAAGCCCAGACGCTGCCAGTCACTGATAACGCTATATCTTGAACTTTCAATTCGAGCCACATTCGGATCGCCATTCACCCAGCTATAGCTATTGGAATTTTGATAAATCGTGGTCGGTGCCTGATACTGGATATTGAGACCACTTTGACTTTGAGCAGGCGGATAACCCCAATGGGTCGGTCGTTGCGGGTAATGTGGTCTAGGTGGCATCGGACGCTGCGGATAAGAGTGCCGTGGTGGATCATAAGAGCGTGATGGTGCAGCGCGGTAATTCGGCTTAGAACGTTCAACCCCTGTATATCCGCCCCAAGCGTTTCCGGCCATCGTCTGTGCAGAAGCCCCCAATAGCAATGCAGCAAATATTGCACTCAATAACACTATTTTCATTTGAGCTTCCTCTCAATCACTCGTTTATATTTTAAACAAAATAAATGCAGAAAATATGAATACGCTTACTGACCCTGCAATTTTTTGTAATGTGCCTGCGTATTTTCAATCTAGCAGGCCCATCGGCAGGCGACTGCTTTATGCTAAAATCACTTTTTTAATGTTTCGAGTTGAATACTGTGTCTGATTTAAATTTCGATCGTTTACATGAATATTTTTCTAAAGTGCCGAGTGTTCAAAAAGAACGGATTGATAGCTATGGTTCAGATGGCAAACAGGCATGGTGGTTTAAATTTCAGATCAATGTAGATCATCCGTTGGCTTGGCAGACCGTACAGGAACTAGGTCATGTCCTGAATTATATTTCTAAAAATGAACGTCTTCCGACTCAGTTCCTGCCAGTATCGCCACCACCGTATATGAATGGTGTCGCCAAAGATTTCTTGTCTTGGGTGATTCAATGTAATCATGCCAATTTCCCGCCAGATGTAGTCTGTGACTGGCTAGAAGCGCGTTTACCCAATCCGGTCGACCATGAAGAGCAATGGAAAATTAAAACGGATCTTGCTGAACTTGAAGCATTGTCCGATAAAGAACTGGATGAACTGGTTCCACCGAATCCGGAGCCTTAAAAAATCCCTCCTACCCTCCCTTTAAAAAAGGGAGGTAAAGTCCCTCTTTTCAAAAGAGGGATTTAGGGAGATTATTAGAGATGCTAAAACGTCGACCAGCCGCTCCATTCCATAAAGCGGTACAGCCAATATTTAGACCATGAATTGTCTTCATATTGTCTATAGTCCACACTCATCACACGGCCATTCAGATTTGACCATGCACCATCAAAATATTGTTGGGCATCTTTAAACACTTCTGCCTGATGCTGACCCAGCACGCGCATATTGGTTTCCAGATTATAGTTTTTCAGATTGCGTGCGGTGAAATTGGCCGAGCCTAAAATCATTTCAGCCTGCTGAGCATTACGCTTCATCAATATTTTGCTATGACATTGCTCACCCTGGGTATTGCACCAGCGTACATCAATGCCTGCCTTGTGCAGTTCCGAAGCCACCTGTCGGTTTGGAATCCCGTTTTTCTCACGGCCAAAGGCATCTTTATTGGGATCGAGTAAAACCCGAACCTTAACCCCGCGTTCATGCGCCGCAATCAGACTTTTAATAATCTTACGCTCGGACAGATAAAACATGGCCAGATCAATCTGTTCATTTTCTTTCGCCGTCTGAATCAGATTTAAAGTCGCATCATAAATGGCTTTTTCCGTCAGTACCTGAACTTGTGGCTGGGTATTTTCTGCCTGAAAATCGCCCGCGATAATGGCTGGCATATTGGCCTGTGACATGATGCCGACCGATTGTTCTGTTCTCAGAATATCCACGGCTGTGGTTCCCCAGACCAATAAACCGATATTGGAATGCCGCGAACTCCCATCATGCGGATTCATGGAGGTGACCAGCGCTTTCCAGCCCTGATCGGTGTCTACCACCAAGGTTTTACGATGATTGGCTTTAAAGTTAAATAAATCAAAATAACTGCGCAGAGTAATTTTTTCTGGGCCAAATGGATTCGGCAACCAGCCTTTTTCCGGATTATTACCAATGCCCTGGCAACATAAATACCAGAACCCCGACCAGCTCGGATTGGACGCCCGCAAAGGGATCAGATTGGTTTCAATTACATCGATACCATGCTGACGTAACTTGCGATACTGCTCGGACTGAATTCCGCCATAGACTGAATTGATCGGATCGGTAATGAACTTGATTTCAACTTGCGGTTGCAGCAGACGTTTACTGATTAAGGCATCGCTCAACTGTTGACTCAATGCCTGATGTTCCTGTGTCGAGGCACCGGTTTGCTGATTAAATAAAAACAGATCCAGCACAATCAGTGATTTGGCCTCTTCAATCATCTTCAGCATTTCATTAAAAATACGATGATCTAAGTGCTGTTTTCCTTGTGCATCCAGATAAGTCCGATCGGCCAGAAACTTGACTTCGGCATGGCGCAGCTTGCCGGTGTAATTCAGACCTTCTGGTAAAGGCTTATAAGTATGATAAACAGCAGATGCCAGATAACTGACCGCCAGTAGACTGATAATCAATGCCGCATAACGGCGATTTGACCAGTTCAGTTTATTGTGAATTCGTTGAAAGATACGCATAAGAAAAAACCTAACCCAATATGCTCAGGCTAGGTTTTATCAGATGATTTTTCAAGTCAATTTCAGTGACATCTCTTTGATTTGGTCAGTTATTTCATCACTACTTTAGAAATCATACTGCACACCGACGCTAAAGTTACGACCGACTTGCGGAATATTCGACAGGAATGAAGTATGGGAATAGACCTGATCATCGAGCAGGTTATTGGCCTTGAAATACACCCGATAAGCATTGTTATCTGCAAGGGTATTGGTATAGCTTAAGCCCACATTGACCATGTTGTAGCCTTGGGTTTCCTCTTCATAGCTGGCAATCTTGTCCTGATTGAAGACATGATAATATTCAGCCAGACCTGACCAGCCATCGGCAAAATCTGCTTCCACTTTGCTGCCTAAGCGACCGGCAGGAATACGTGGTGCATTCTCAGCTTCAATTTTGCCACGCACGTAATCGCCAAAGATACTCAGCTTGTACATATCATTGATCTGATAACCGGCTTGTGCTTCTGCACCATAAAACTTGGCTTTGTCTTGCGTGTAATCTAGTTCTAAGAAACCGTGATCTTCACCGACCACATCCCCATAAATGTAGTTATCAAACCAATTGTGATAGACATGCACATGGTAATCCAGTTTATCCCCTGCATAGTGCAGACCTAATTCAAGATTATTTGACTTTTCGACATCGAGTTGATCATTACCATGTTCAATCGTTTCACTCGCATAGTGCTTACCTTGCGCATAAAGCTCTTGCGCAATCGGTAATCGCTGCTGATGTGAACCAACAATTGAAAGCTTATAGTTCGGTGCAAATTCCCAATTGGCTGCAGCAGAACCTGAAAAAGCCGTATCTGAATGATTTTTCTGATTCGAATCAATTTTAATTTCTTGATGATCAGCACGTGCACCCAATTCAATATGCACATCACCCATTTGCTTATGCTCTAAGGCAAATAAACTATATTTTTGAGTCTTGTTATCTGCCATTAAAAGATCATGCTCGTGATCATGTCCATGATCCTCTTCTTCAGCTTCAGGCTCATGACCTGTACCAGAAATTTTAACTTTTTGCTGACTTAACTGTAGACCAATCACACCTTCCCAATCCAAGACAGGAACATGAACCAACTCTAAGCGAGCATCATAAGCTTCACTTTTAAAGTAGCTTAGTGCCTCTGCCCCTTCTAATTCAGCATGTTTATAATCTGTAAAACTAGCATGTGCACGGAGTTTTTCAAAACCAGCCATTGGGTTATATAACTCTGTTCGAACATCGTAGCGTTCAGACTTCAAATCAATCCAAGCACCTGCTTCTTCATGTTCATCATGTCCATGTTCTTCATCGCCATGACTATGCCCTGGTAAACCATATTGATCTTGACGGTTGCTATAAGACAGACCGACAAAACCACGATCATGAATCCATGATCCGCCAATATTGACTGTTTGCCCTTCAGCAAAAGTATTGCCCACACGACGTTCTTTTTCTAATTCGTCATCATGCTCATGAAAATAATCCGGTGCAATATAATCATTGGCTTTACGTTTTGAGCCTTCTACACGCAAAGCAAAATTTTCACCAATTCCAGCCGTAATTCCTGCACTGGCCAGTTTCTCATCACTACCGGTGTTATAGCGCAGACCGACTGTACCTTCCAGACCATCTTCAGGCATTTGCGTTGGAATTTTCTGATCGGTGACATTGACCAGACCACCCACTGTTCCTGCTGCATAGAGTAACGTCGATGGCCCACGAATCACTTCGACCTGTTTTGCCAAAATCGGATCGACGGTGACGGCGTGATCTGGAGATAACGTCGAAACATCGGCTGTCTCTGAAGCATGCTGCAAGACTTTGACACGTGGCCCATCTTGCCCACGAATCACCGGACGGCTGGCCCCCGTACCAAACTGGTTAGAATATACGCCCAGTTCATCTGCCAATGCATCTCCAATGGTGGTTGCACGTTCAGACAAGGCTTTCTGATCTACAACATGATCCGCTACCGCAAAGTCCGCTGCAGTCTGCACCAGTGGATGAGCTTGCACCTGAATGGTGTCCATGGTCTGCACGGGAATGGAAGATGAGGTCTGTTCTGCAAAAACTGTAGGGGCAGCTACAGCAAAAATTGAAAGTGTTATTAGATTCTTAGGGAAGGACATGACTGAAGCTCAAATTCACCATTTTGGATAAATGTTATAATATAACATTTCATTGTTTTTGCAATCCTTTACGATAATCCTTCGCATATTTTATTAAAATGTGTTTTCTGGTTATTTTCATCTTTAAAAAAACTTTTATGCCCTTTACCCTGTCTCATGCTGTACTTGCGCCACCTCTTTCACGTTTAAGCGGAAACTGGCTTCCGATTGCTGCATTGGCGATTGGCTGTATGGTGCCCGATTTACATCGTCTGTTTAGTTCCAGCAATTCGAATGTTACGCATTTATGGTCCTCGCTGATTCATCCAGACCTGTGGATCGGGTTGGGCTTTTGTGCAATCTGGTATGCTCTATATCGGCCAGCCATTTACCGCTTTGTCGGAATTCAGCATGATCTAAATATTCACACTCTCATTTCAGCATTCAAGTTTTTTCTGGCAGTTTGTCTGGCTGTGATCATTGGTACTGCCACGCATTTAATCTGGGATGGTTTGACTCATGTAGACTTTCGTACTTTTGCTTTTCATGATTTTCTAGCACAACCATTTCAGCTTTTTGGACACAGTTATCCGCTGCATCGAATTTTACAAATCGGCACTTCTTTTCTGGCCTTACCGTTTATGCTGTGGATGAGCGTGCATTACTATAAAAAGCATCAGCAATATCTGGCAGTGAACCTGAAAATCAAAGCTTATGCCTGCGGATTATTGCTGTTTTCGATATTCACTGGCCTATTTTCAGTCTGGGATTATGCACGTTATATCTCTACAGAAGTCTGGCAATCCGATCTGTACTATTTTACCGGCCGTTCCATCAATCAATTCAGTCAGGGTTTTCTGATCACCTTTAGTCTGGGCTGTTTGCTGTTTTTATTTTTAGATCGCGATCGCCGGATGGGCTAAGCAAAGTGCTGGCTTTTATCTCATTCACTTTAAAATGATATTGTTTTTGACCCAAGTTCTTGTGACAACATGCCCAAAGAGGCATAATCCTACCTCTACTCAAAGCGGTACGCTGTTTACGTATTCGCTGACCTTAACCCATATAGTTGGATTTCTAACGCTATGATGCGAACTCATTACTGCGGTTCTTTAACCGAAACTCAAATTGACCAGACTGTAACATTATGCGGTTGGGTTCACCGTCGCCGTGACCACGGTGGTGTGATTTTCCTTGATATGCGTGACCGTGACGGTCTTGTTCAAGTGGTTATTGACCCGGATACCCCTGAAGCATTCGCAACTGCGGACAAAGTACGTTCAGAATTCGTATTAAAAATTACAGGCCGTGTACGTCGCCGTTATGAAGGCACAGAAAATGCCAATATGGTGAGCGGTCAGATCGAAGTCTTGGGTAAAGAAATTGAAGTTCTTGCTCAGTCAGACACTCCGCCATTCCCTTTGAATGACGAAAACACCAATATTTCTGAAGAAATTCGTTTGAAATACCGTTTCTTGGACATCCGTCGTCCAGAAATGTTAGATCGCCTACGTTTCCGTTCTAAATTGACCAACCTGATTCGTAACTACTTCGAAGACAATGGTTTCCTAGACGTTGAAACGCCTATTTTGACCCGTGCAACCCCAGAAGGTGCGCGTGACTATTTGGTACCAAGCCGTGTATCAAACGGTAGCTTCTACGCACTGCCACAATCTCCACAGCTGTTCAAACAGTTGTTGATGGTCGGCGGTATCGATCGTTACTACCAAATCGCAAAATGTTTCCGTGACGAAGACCTGCGTGCAGATCGTCAGCCAGAATTTACCCAGATTGACGTTGAAACATCGTTCATGAGTGACGATGACATTATGGATTTGATGGAAACCTTGACGGTTAAAATGTTCAAAGAACTTTTAAATGTTGAATTCGACAAATTCCCACGTATGACTTATGCCGATGCAATGCGTGACTATGCATCTGATAAACCGGATATGCGTATTCCTTTGAAACTGGTTGACGTTGCAGATATGATGCAAGACGTTGAGTTCAAAGTATTCGCAGGTCCTGCTAAAGACCCGAAAGGTCGTATCGTTGCGCTTCGCGTACCGGGCGCAGGTTCATTGCCACGTAGCCAGATTGATGAATACACCAAATTTGTCGGCATCTACGGTGCAAAAGGTTTGGCTTATATCAAAGTCAACGAACTTGAAAAAGGTATCGAAGGTCTTCAGTCTCCAATCGTGAAATTCATCGAGCCAATCGTGCTGGATCTGTTGAAACGTGTGGGTGCTGAAAATGGCGACATCGTATTCTTCGGTGCGGACAAAGCCAAAATCGTAAACGATGCGATGGGTGCTTTACGTATTAAAGTCGGCCATGACATGAAATTGGCAACATGTGAGTGGGCGCCGCTTTGGGTCGTTGACTTCCCGATGTTCGAAGAAACTGACGATGGCAAATGGACCTCTGTGCATCACCCATTCACGCTACCGAAATCAAGCGTTGAAGAGGTGAAGAACAATCCAGGTGCTGCACTTTCTGTTGCTTACGATATGGTATTGAACGGTACTGAAGTGGGTGGTGGTTCGCTGCGTATTCATAACCTTGAAATGCAAAAAGCGATTTTTGAAGCTTTAGGCATTGATGAAGAAGAAGCGGAAGAGAAATTCAGCTTCTTGCTCAATGCTTTACGTTATGGCGCGCCTCCACATGGTGGCTTGGCATTCGGTCTTGACCGTCTGGTAATGTTGATGACTGGTGCATCTTCAATCCGTGACGTGATCGCATTCCCGAAAACCAAAACTGCGGAATGTCCATTGACGCAAGCACCGGCACCAGTTGAATCAAACCAACTGCGTGACCTTGGTATTCGCTTACGTGAAAAACCAAAAGCTGAATCTCAAGAATAATTCTTGAAGATTTAAGTGAAAAGCCCTGCCTTGCGCGGGGCTTTTTTTGTGTGATTGAGTCGACTCTGGAACAGTGGCATAATAGCGATAGTTTTTAATCTAAGGTAATTCGCAATGGCTATGCGTCCTGCAGTTCGTAATCGCAGCATTATGCTTATTGTATTTTCAGTGGTTCAATGGCTGTTCATGCGTTATATCCTTGCCAACAACCTGTTCAACCTCGATACCAATGAACGTATTGTGTATTTTTGCCTGAGCAGTATTTTAGGTGCCTTACTGATTTTCGTCGGTTTGATTTATATGGTGCTGAAGGGCAATCCAGATAAAGACCTATAATCTGACGCTCTGGATAGCATGTACACCTTACTGAAAAATTTCTCCAAATTTCCATTAAGATTTATTCAAAATCTTGCGCAACTGGCTGGATCTCTTTTGTATCTCAGCCATTCTTCTGCACGCCGAGTAACTGAGATTAATCTGGCCTCTGCCTATCCTGAACTTTCGGAATCTGAACGCGCTGATTTAAGTAAACGCAGCCTGAAAAGTCAGTGTATGACCTATGCGGAATCGGTCAAGATTTGGGGTTCATCACCAGATTATGCGCTGTCTTTAATTCGAGATGTGCATGGTGCAGATTTATTTATTCAGGCTTTAAAAAACCCGCATGGCTGCTTGGCGGTGGTTCCCCATTTTGGTACTTGGGAGCTGTTGAATGTCTGGGTCAATCAACATACCTCTCCTGTGATTATGTATAAGCCCAGCAAGAATCAGGATGTTGACCGCTTTATGCTGGAAGCTCGGCAACGCCTGAATGCCACACTGGTCCCTACAGATGATTCTGGTGTACGTGCTTTGTTTAAGCATTTAAAACAGGGTGGTTTTTCTGCAATATTGCCGGATCATGTACCTAAAGAAAGTGGTGGTATCTACTCACTTTTCTACAATCAAAATGCGCTATCTTCTACCTTACTTTCCAAACTGGCAGCCAAAACACAATGTTCAGTCGTAGGTTTAAGCTGTCTCAGACGTAATGATTTATCCGGCTATGATATTATTGTGACTAAATTATCAAATGATATTTTATCTAGAGATTTGCAGCTTTCTGTTGACACCTTAAATAAAGAAATGGAGCGCATGATTAATGTCGCTCCAGAACAGTATTTGTGGGGATATAAAAGGTTTAGGAAGATTAAAAATTCAAATTCCTTTTACAATTAAAAAAAATACTTCTTAAATAAAAAACTTTTTTTAAGAAGTATTTACTTAAAACTAAAAAAATCATTTAAATTTCATAAAAATATATAAAAACCACCATTTTACAGATAATAAGTAATTTTTATATCTCCATAGTTTTTTTGCATATTTTTTTGCAAGTTTATAACTTTTTGGTTGATCTAAAGGTATATTCATAAAAGGAGACTGATTATAATACTCAATATACTTATGATTTAACTCGGAGACTAAAGACCATGGCTTTATCATTCCTATATAATGAATTAAAATAGCATGATCACTTTTAATTTCTGTAAAATGATTATACTTTTCTGAAATAAAGTAGACCTCCCCCCAAAACATGATATTTAATACATCTTGATCAGGACAATCATAATCTCGCTCATTTATTAATAACATAAATTTATCGAATATTTTATTATCAATCCATTTATCAATATTAATATACATTACACCTGAATTAAAATAGCTTCCTTTATTCTCATTCAGCAGCATACTCTTAATTTTGGTATGACCTGTATCTTCAACAGCAGCAATATAGTTATCTCCTATATCTAAATTTTTAAAAAAACTTATATCTCCAACACATAAGATATCAGCATCTAAATATAAAATATTTTTTAATCTTCCCTGAAGTATATTAGGTATAGCTATTCGATAATAAATTGCTGAAGAAAAATGCCCTGGTGTTTGTAAACTTAAAAAATATTCCTCATTTAAGGAATAAATTGTTATTTTGGATTTAAAATTTAAAAACTTATCAAATAGTGATAAATCTTTAACTGTAGTAAAAATATGTACATGTAAGTTCATAGTGTTATTTTCTAAAATTGAAAATAACAAAACCCCACTTGCTCGAATATAAGCCTCATCAAAGGTAAAGGCTATGTTTAAATCTGGTTTTTCCACATCCAAATTATCAACAATTATATTTTCTGAATGCACATAAATACTCATACTTTCATAATACTCTAAATTTTATCTTACTTAAAATTACTAAAGAGAATGTTCTTCGACCTAGAGTTTTTTAACTTCCTAAATGGCCTTGATAATTCTCTCCATATTTTTTCATAAAAACATATTTTTTTCTTTATTGTTTCTATTTTATTCGGATTAAATCCCAGTCGATTTGCTCTAGCTTTCTCTAGTGAACTTTTGAAGTTTTGATTGGCATTATTTAATAAAAAATCTTGCTTACATATACTCGGCTCAACCATATATATATTAAAAAAATTAAAATTAAGTAAGTTTTCAAATAAATAATGGTCTACTGCAACTATTTTATCCAAGACATTTAAATCTAAAAATATTTTTTTTGCTGCTTCTAGACTAATTATATAGCCAGCTGCACCTAAATTCATACTCTGTAACTTATAAATATTTCTGTTAGCTAACTTCAACTTAAAGTTTGGATCTACTTCAATTCTATTAAAAAAACTTTCCAACTTAATTATGTCAAAATTTAGATCTAACACATCAATACTACTTAAAAAATCTAGTACTTCTTTTCCTAAATAAATATCATCCTCAAAAATGACCACATAAGATAATTTTTTTTCAATCATCATCTTCCAAATACTAGCGTGACTTAAAAAACAAGCAATTTCACCTTGTGTTAAGTCTGCTTGTAGAATATTTATTTTTAATTCCTTCGAAATAACTTGATTTAAATCGGGCGTGATGGCATCAAAAAACTGAAAAGGGATACCCTCTTTTCCAAATTGTTCTAATATATGGTTTCTACGATCTTGCGTAGACTTAAGACTAATTACAAAATTATTCATCATTAACTACTTAAACTCAATATTGGTACCAAAGAACTTTAATTTTATTTGATTAATTAACCTTAAAACTTCTAATTTAAGCTTATTGAGACCATTTTTTTTGAAAAATTTCATTCTTTTACGTCTTAATAATTCAAGATCACTGGGCATATTTTCATGTGACCCATAAAATATACAGTCTTGTATGCACAAAGCTGGTTGTAGCTGATAAATTCCATCCATTTCTTTTATTAATAAATCAAATATAAAATGATCAAGTGGTATTAAAAGTTTATGTTCTTTTATTTTTTTCAAAAAACTTCTAGCTCCATTCTGTGTCAGAATATATCCAGCACATCCATAATGCTTATTCTTTAATCTAATTAAAGATCTAGAGACTTCACCTTGTTTAATTAATATTTTTTCATTTTCAAGAACTACTCTTTTATTAAATAACTCAAGTTTTACCAAAAGCCATTCTTGATTTAGCCAACTATCACAGTTTAAATAGTCACAAGACTTCTTACCTAAATAAATATCGTCTTCAAATATTGCAACATATGGAATCTGCTCATCAACCATTTTTTTCCAGATCGAAACATGGCTCATAAAACAAGCTAACTCTCCACCTGTTAAGTATTCATCCTCAACATTTAATTGCATTTTCTCTGCAAGTGGCTTTGCCAAATCCGGTGTCAATGCATCAAAGAATTCAAAACCAATATTCTGTTTACCAAATTCTTTTTGAATATGCTCACGACGGGCATTTGCTGTTTTAAGGCTAATTACAATATTTTTCATATAGCTGTACTTACTTTAAAGCCATCATCAAGTGCTTAAGCGCATAATAGCGGTCACGCCACATCCGCTTCTGCTTTTTCAAACCATGGGACAACCCACGATTTTCTTTTTGTTTACGTGATACACCCTGAGAAGCGACTGTTCCCAAAATATCACTATCCAGACCCGCAGGTCGAACCAAGGCTGGCCATACCCCTAAACCTTTACCATTTTTACTAAGCCAAGTCTGAAAGAAAATATCGACAGGCATATTCATGTTCTTACCTGCCTCTATAAATGCTTGAGCACCTTTACGTGACCAAATAAGACCCAAACCACGGATCGGGAAATAGAATGCATGCCATACACTCATATTTTCAATTTGAGTAATATCTTTTGCCAATTTTTTCTTTTTGGCCGCAATATTGGCTAAATACCAGTCTAAATCCTTATGTTGTTCAAGATATGCAAACAGACCATCCAGTTTTAACTTGAAATCTGAATTGATCTTCATATCATCTTCAAGCACAACCAAATAATTTGCATCGGTAGTTAAAAACTTCTCGGCACAGCCATAATGACTTAGATAACAACCAAGTTCCGAGTTCATCAGGCTACGACCTAAAATCTGTTGCGCACCTTGATCATCATAGTTGGCAAATTCAGTTAAAGCTTTACCACGACCATCGACTGCAGAGAAACGCTCAAAAGGCCAGTTTACTGCATTAAGTTGCGTCGTCGCCTGTTCTAGACGTTGATCACTACCATCTAGATTAATTAAATAAGTAATAACTTTCATAATTTACTCTTGGTCTAGGAGTGACTGCGGTAAGAAACCCATAAATTTTTCATTCATAGCAGCTATTACTTGCTGTCTTTGCTCAGGTACAAACTGATCCAAACTTTGCACACAACCATATGGAATATCAGGTTGCTTGAGGGCTTGCTTGAATGCTTCAATACCATCTGCATTTTTTAAATATGCAATTTGAACATCAGGCAGTAACGTTGCTTGCTGATTTTGGATACACAGATGATTACTTAAACCTACAGGTAGTAATTGATAAAAACTGCGGAAGCGTGGCGAAATTTGTTCAATAAGAAGCTCAGGATTCGCTTTAAAAAACGTAGCAAGCTCTTGCTGCACAATCACATGCGGTCGATGGTGAATTTCAAAATAACGATCAAGCCCAAGCACATCTGCACTCAGCATTTGCGCCATTGTATATTTGGCTTTAGGCATTTTTTTCAACTGACGATTTAACCAATCTCGCCATTTGAACTTCATCTTCAAGCTTTTACTTGATTGCCAATGACCGTAAATTTTGACTTTACTATCTTCGACAAAATCTTCAGCCACTGATGATGCATTAAAGAAAAAATCATCATTCAAATAAAGGAAATACGGTGAAATATCAGGAATATTCCACAACATCATTTCAATAGATAATGAATTAAATGTTGGTAAATACTGCTGATAGCCAGCAAATAAAACTTTATGATCAATGATTTTGATCTGATCTTTAGCAGCTAACCCTTGTTGCTCAAACTCATCTAACCACGTGGGTTTTTGCTGATCCGTCACTACATAAATATGTCGCACATAAGGCACATATTTTAAAATAGAGGCAATGTTGTAATAAATTTCATTATTACTGGCATAGCGTGTCGCTTCAGTCTGTGCTTTCGTTTGACCGAGGTAACGTTGACGATTTTTCTGAAGCTCAGCATCATTGCCATCGACCCATGCAATGACAATATCTAAGGGCTGCTGCATATTCAATTTAATACTCACCAAATACGCTTACTGCCAAGCATCCTTAATCCACTGCGATGGCAACACATAACGGTACCATTTCCCACCACCACCATTGACTGCATCTGGCGGATTAATTTCCCCATGAAACACAATAATCTTGGCACCTTCAGGCTTCACAGGCGGTTTAAAGTAAGCCATCGGAATTTTTTGCAGGCAATGATATTTATAGCTCTTGCACCAGCTTTCTGGCCAATACGTCTGTTTACCTTCACGGTCTACATACCAAGACAAATAGGCTTGCTCATTCCGGAATTTCTGACGGATTTCATCAAAATTTTCACGGAAATACGGTAAAAGTCCCGGAAATGCACCCAGTTTAAAACGATACACCGAACTGTTGCCGGTAATCCGCCAAGGACGTTTCCAGTCATGGATAATCAGAAAATCACCCGGATAGCTAAAGAACTCATCGATATTATCGACAATCACCACATCAAGATCGAGAAATAGCGCATTGCCTTCTAAACCATATAAATCCGGTTCAAAAGTGGACAGCTTATTCCAGCCACGTTCAGGCGCACCTTCAGGCAATGCCAAAGGTGGAATTGGGAAACATTGTACTTCAGGATTAATTCCTTCCGTACGATCCGTCAGACAGACCATTTTGAAATCGACTGTCGTATGTCGTTTAACCATGTTGTATAAACGATTGACATATTCAGAACCGTATTTGGTTCCCCATTTCATACAAATAACGATGTTACTCATTGCGTATGCCTAAGCTCATCTTAAAATCTTCTGGATACCGAATATGATGACATAAGTTCGGCAGAATAAGTATATCCCTTAAAAAAAACCTCTCAAATGAGAGGTTTTTTCAATCAGTAAATTATTACTTATTTCACGTAAGTTAGCCAATGTGCATATTTAGGATCTTTACCCTGAACTGCATCAAAATAAGCTTTTTGGATTTGCGTCGTGATTGGGCCACGGACACCTTCACCAATTTGACGGTCATCATATTCACGGATTGGTGTCACTTCCGCAGCAGTACCGGTAAAGAACGCTTCATCGGCAATATAGAATTCATCACGGGTAATACGGCGTTCAACCACGTCATACCCCAGGTCTTTGGCAATGGTAATAATGGTTTGACGGGTAATACCATCCAGCGCACCACCGGCAATATCAGGGGTATGAATTACACCGTCAGTCACCAGGAATACGTTTTCGCCTGAACCCTGACATACATAGCCTTGTGGATCAAGTAACATGGCTTCATCATAACCCGAATGCGCGACTTCCTGATGCGCCAGAATCGACAGCGTGTAGTTCCCAGATGCTTTGGCTTTACACATGGTCACGTTTGGATGATGGTGGGTAAATGATGAAGTTTTCACGCGAATACCCTTCGCCATGGCTTCTTCACCCAAGTAAGCACCCCAGCTCCATGCCGCAACCACAGCATGAATCGTGTTATCAGTTGCAGCAATACCCAGTTTTTCAGAACCAATAAAAAGGATTGGACGTAAATAGCAAGATGCCAGTTTATTTTCACGCACCACATCAATTTGCGCTTGTTCTAATGTTGCATGATCAAATGGAACTTTCATTTGATAAATTTTTGCAGAATTCAACAAACGCTTGGTATGTTCTTTTAGACGGAAAATAGCCGTTCCATTCGGAGTTTCATAAGCTCGGACGCCTTCAAACACACCCATGCTGTAATGCAAAGTATGAGTTAATACGTGAGTTTTCGCCTCACGCCAGTCAACCAGTTGTCCATCTTGCCAAATAAAACCATCACGATCAGCCAAATTCATGCCACAAACTCCAATTTTTCACAATTATTCACTATCCAGCACAAAGCTTGCACTTGGATCAATTAGTCTTTGCCATAACTTGCAAACGGTCATTCGGGTATCGTGCCAGTCGCTTGCAGACACTTGCATGGATTGATTTGCAAGGGCTAAGCGGTGGCTCTCGGCGCGTTCACTGAGATAAGCTTGAATCAGAGCAGTCGCATCGTCGCTGGATAAGCAACCTGATTTTGCGGTATCCTCAAGAATTCTTACATTGTCGGAGAAATGGGCGAGATCTTTATTCGTCCCACTCCAGGCCAACACCGCATACTGTGCCATAAATTCGATGTCTACGATACCACCTGTATCTTGTTTTAAATGAAAAATTCCATCTTTTTTCTGCGCTTTGGAGGAGCCCAGATGATCCTTCATTTTCTGACGCATTTTCAGCACTTCTGCCCGCACATAATTTTCATCACGAGGCTGAATCAAAATATTACGGCGTAAGATTTCAAATTTTTGTCTTAGGCTTAGCTCACCCGCAATTGGACGCGCGCGCACCAAGGCTTGATGCTCCCATAACCAGGCACTCTTAAGCTGATATTGTTCAAAGGCTTTCAGACTGGTGACCAAGAGTCCTGCTTCACCTGAAGGACGTAAACGGGTATCGACTTCATAGACCCGCCCATCCAGGGTTTGCGTGGTCATCAATGACATGAATTTTTGTGCCACGCGCATGGCAAACTCAAAACCACTAATCGGCTTGAGTCCATCCGTATCGGCCTGTTCTCCCATAAAATGAATAAACACTAAATCCAAGTCCGAGCCATAACCCAGTTCAATGCCACCGACCTTGCCATAACCAATGACCGCAAAGGCAGTATGCTCGATTGAACAGCGCTTGCCTTCGGCATCGAGGGGAAAACCATGCCTTTTGGCCACCATCTGATAGGCCAAATGCAGAGCTGCATTGACAGATACTTCGGCAATATCGGTTAAGGCATCAGAAACTTTCATCAAAGGACTTTCAGCCAGAACATCACTGGCTGCGACGGCCAAGACATTGGATTTTTTAAACAGGCGCAATACCCGCATCTGATCTTCAACCTGATCAATCTCAATACGGAGTAATTGCTGGCGTAAAGAATCTTCCAGATCCTGTCGTTTCGGCAACTCAAAATCCATCGACAGAAACTCATCCAGCAATACCGGATATTGCGAGAGTTCTTCACAAATCCAGGGACTCACCGTGGCCATTTTGACCAGTCGTTGCAGTGCGCCTTTACTTTCAATCAGCATGACCAGATAGACAGTACGGCGCATCACCGACTCAACCAAGGGCATGAGACGCAACAACGCCATTTGCGGCTTGGCAGACTCCAGAATCGCTTCAATCAGATAAGGCCAAAAGGTTTTTAAACGTTGAATCGCCTTGGCCGGCAACTTTTTCAATGCATGACCATGCCAGAATTCATGAACCAGATTCTTGGCGGCATCATCCAGAACATCGTTGAGCTTCTTTTCCAGCTGGACAAAACTTTCGACCTGGGTTTCCGGTTCATTTTCCTTAATCAGATGCTCAAACTGATAAATGACTTTGGCTCGCTTCTGGTTCAGGACAGTCATAAAATCTGACCAGTCTGCAAAACCTAAGGTTTCCACCATTCGCTGACGTAAATCAGGCTCAGTCGGTAAAGATTGGGTTTGTTGATCGTTTAAGGCCTGAATCGCATGTTCCACCCGGCGCAGGAACAAATAGGCATCTTCCAGATCTTGGACTGCCTGTTCATCCAAGAGTTCAGCATCATCGAGATGGTTCAGATTGACCAGACATTGGCGATCCTGCAATTCAAGTTTGGCTCCACCATAAATCAGCTGAAAGACCTGCACGATAAATTCAACTTCGCGAATACCGCCAGCACCGAGCTTGATATCATCTTCAATATTACGCCGCTGGACTTCACGCTCGATCATGGTTTTCATTTCGCGCATGGCTTCAAAAGCACTGTAATCCACGTATTTACGAAAGACAAAAGGACGGGTCATGTCAAGCAGAGCATCACCTTCCGGACTTGGATTGACAACACGCGCCTTGATCCAAGCGTAGCGCTCCCATTCCCGGCCATGCTGACTTAAGTATTTCTCTAAGGCCACATGACTAATGGCCAGGGCTGAACCATCACCCCAAGGACGCAGACGCATATCGACCCGAAACACAAAACCATCCGCCGTGATCTGATCCAGCAGGTGAATCAGTTTTTGTCCCCACAGGATGCAAAACTGCTGCACATCGATACATTTGCGTCCATCGGTTTCACCCTGTTCATCGAAGGCAAAAATCAGGTCAATATCACTGGAAAGATTAAGTTCTTGCGCGCCGAGTTTGCCCATAGCGATGACAATAAGATCCTGAACTTTACCGTTATAAGCAATCGGCTGGCCATACTTGGCAGCAATCGGCATACGGGCAAAATCTTTGGCTGCACAAATACAGGCATCGGCAAAATCGGAGAGTTCTCGGGTGAGGGTGATGACATCGGTCAGTTGATTGGCATCCTGCCAGATCCAGCGAAACATCAGGCGGGCCCGCAGAATACGCATGGCGCGCATCCAGGCGGCTTCGTCTATAATATTCAGGATACAGTGCTGCACCAGCTGATCAATATATTCCCGACTGAGTGCAGCCTGAAACTGGTCAATTGCATAATCCTGTTCCAGGAGGCTCTGGTGATTGGCCAATACCTGTTCAGCATATTGGCTTGCTCTTAAGGTTTTTTGCAATTGTGCCGCATTCATCACTCAACTCTTCCCCCGAAACGTTCTGCCTAGTTATAGCAGGAGTTTTGTCTCAGGGGGAGGGTTTTAGTTTGAAATTTATCAAATGAAGCGTCAAACTCTGTCCTTCAGAGCAGAGATATAAGCGACACGACATAAAATGTCGTTTTAAGAATTGCCCAACATAGGGTATAGAGAAAAAATTGTTAATATAACCACATGAAAACACTTAAATTACGCATAAAAGACAAACATTGCAAGGTGCTAGACCAATTAGCATCTGAGGTGAACTTTGTCTGGAATTATGTCAATGATTTAGGGTTTAAACATCTAAAAAGAAAAGGTGAATTTCTATCAGCCTATGATGTTGCCAAATACACCAAAGGCGCATCGAAAGAATGCAATCTACATAGCCAAACCATTCAGGCTGTTACAGAAGAATTAATCACTCGAAGAAAACAGTTCAAGAAAGCAAAGCTGAAATGGCGTGTGAGCAATAAGAAGTCAGCGAGAAGATCACTTGGTTGGATTCCTTTCAAGAAAGTAGCAATCAAATACGCTGATGGATATGTTCAGTACGGCAAGCATCAATTCAAGTTATGGGATAGTTACGGATTAAGTAAATACAGCGTGAGAACAGGCTCATTCGTTGAGGATAGTCGTGGACGGTGGTATGTATGCCTTGTAGTGGATTCATCTAAGCAAAATAAACCTACTGCAACTAAAGCGATTGGTATTGATCTAGGTTTAAAAGACGTTGCCACCTGTTCTGATGGTACTGTAATTTCAAATCCTAAGTTCTATCGGAAATATGAACAGAAATTAGGTATTGCTCAACGAGCCAAGAATAAAAAACGTGTACGTGCATTACACGCTAAAATTGCTAATTGTCGTAAAGATCATTTGCATAAGGCAAGCACCATGCTTGTGAGAGAAAATGCACTGATTGTTATTGGCGATCTGAGTGCGGGTAAACTTGTAAAAACTAAAATGGCAAAATCTGTTTTAGATACAGGTTTTTCAGCATTCAAAACAATGCTCAAGTATAAATGCGAGAACGCAGGGGCAATTTTTGGAGAAGTAAGTGAGAGATTCACAACCTGAGAAACATTGTTTCGCAAGGTTCGTGCTGTGGTGAGATCACTTCTAGCAGTCCGAAAGGTAGAGCAGATTTGCGAATAAGAGTATGGGAATGTGAATGCGGAAGTTCCAATAACAGGGATGAAAATGCAGCGAAGAACATACTTGCGCTTGGGCATAAGCGTCTAGCAGTAGGAATCACCTCCGTTTCAGGGAGGTGAGGATGTCAACTTTTAGGATTTCTCAGCATGCAGATCTTCAAGCACCAGTGCCTGATGATCATTGGTGACCATTGGCAAACGCACCGTAAAGGTCGTACCTCGACCTTCTTTAGAATCCACCGCGATTTGACCATGATTCAGATCAATAAAGCGCTTGCACAATACCAAACCTAAACCAGCACCTTTCTCTTCAGCAGTACCTCGAACACTCACCATCAACGTCGGCTTGAACAGATTCTGTATCTGCTCTTCAGTCATGCCCAGACCGGTATCCTGAATGGTGATTTTAACCTGCTCACCGTCCATTTCTGCCTCTAAAATGACTTTACCGCCTTGATTAACCGGGGTGAATTTCAGCGCATTGGAAACCAGATTCTGCAACACTGAAGTAATCATATTGATATCCGCATGGACTTTAATGTCTTCGGGAATATTGTCGATTAATTCAATTTTTTTATTCAACGCCAGACTGTGCAATACACTGCAGACAATTTTACTGGATTGCTTGAGTTCATAATTAATCGGATGATATACAAAGCGTCCGCCCTCGGCCATGGCCCAGGTCAGCAAGCTTTCCAGCAGGTTATAAGTCGATTGTGCATTATCATATAAATAATCCGCGATACTCTGAATACTGGACTCATCCAAGGTATCACGTTCCTGCGCCAGAACTTCGGAAAAGCCCAGCAGGCCATGAAATGGCGCACGCAGATCATGTGCGATGATCTGGAAAAATTTGGTTGTACTAAAGTTTTGTGCACATTGCTGTTCGTATAGTTCTTTCAGCTCAGTATGTTCTTCATTGAGTTGGATTCGAATTACTAAACTTTCAGCAAATTGCTTAACGGTCTCAATATCATCCTGATCAAACCTGTCAGTTTGATCATCAAAAAAAATCACCTGACCTAGCGGCTGACCAGCATTCGCTTTTAAATTAAATGCGACCAGTCGGTGATGCGCCACACCCAGCTCTTTCACATAATTCGACAATTCTGCATAAGCAGGATGAGTCTGGTCGATGACATCTGCCTGTTGCAGATATGTAGGGATGGCAATTTCCTGCCGAGCATGCAAGGCCCGAAAACCGTGCGGACAGCTGTACCAGATATACGGCTCCATATGGAATCCAATAATACTGGTTTTAACGCCTAGGACTTTACGGGCAACCTTACAGAAGGTGTCTAGTAAATTATTGGAGGTATAGACGCCTAAAATGAGAGATATACGACATGAGCTTAAAAGCTCCGTATTCTGACCGACCTCTAGCAGTTTTAGTTCCATGTCTGCCTCTCTGAATATGTATGGAATATAGAAAACACTGCCGACCAAATTTATACAATCAATAACAAAGATTCTATATTTACTGAACGCTGAAAACTCACCTATAGGTTAAAGGATTTGTTAATCTGTTTCTATCCAAATACACTCATAACCGCAAGGCACTGATATTTAATTAATTAAGAATAACTTGAAAATTTAATCTTCAAAAAAAGTCTGCTTAAGTATTTGAAACTCAATATCTAAGCTAAAATGAAGCATGTTTATTTGTATTTACTTTAACACACTCTTGACCAAAAAATACTCAGCATCGATTTTTATCCCCTTTTAAATAAAAGTTAATGGTTTTTCAACTATATAGATTTTAATTTCGTTTAAAAAAATAAATTAGATTGGCTTCACTCTCTAATAACGCTCAAAATTCATTTTTTATTTTTAAAAAATACTTAACAATGATCTTGAGTCTCAACTTAAAGTCTCAAAAAAACTGTCTGAAAGATAGCCTTTGAATTGTAAAGAAATTACAGTCTTTAACAAATTAATTGCGAAAATTTTGTGATTTTTTATCACTCAAGCTTACATTAAAAATGGAAATTTCATGCTGAGGACGAATGAATCCAATTCAGGGTATTTTTTACACAAGAAACAGTGCACTTAAGGTAAAGACAAAAAAAGCGGCCCAAAAAGACTAATGCTGATCAGTTAAGGAGTTTAGAAATAGACTCTTTAACTTTTTAGTCGTTCACGACGGAGTCTTAAATTTATAAATCAAATACTTAAAAATAATTTGTTACTTTGGTTTCGCCCAAATGAGAAGCGAAGCTTCGCAAGGAAGGCATCTTGCGGTGCAATACACCTCATGCCTCAAACAGTTGCGGATGACTTTTCTATCTATCAGATATAATCATGAATTTGAAAAAGAAAATGCCAGTCAATTCCTTAACTGACTGGCATTAGCCTAAAAAGACCGCTTTTTTTTAACAAAGAATTAATTGTCTGAAATTAACGCCACTTGCTGTACATAGTTAAATAACTTTAACTTAGATGCATTGACCTCTGCTTCAGGTGCCTGATTCTTTAAATCACGATGTACGCGAAGATAATGCTGACGCAAGGTATGACGCTCTGTGGCATTATAGGTTTTGGTAAATTCATTAATGGCCGGGTCACCATCTTTGACAATTCGATCGACCCAACGCTGTAATTGGGCTGTCTTTTTAAGACCTTGTTTTGGTGTTAAATAAGATAAAATCACCGTTTCATTTTCATTGCGCAGTAATTTACCAATACGTGAAAATTGACGGCGACGTGCTTCATGTGAGGTAAATTCCTGTACATCGAGCAATGCTTCAATCAAACGCTCTTCAACAGGCAAGTTTTTAATTTGTTTAGCACTCAACTCAGCCAGCTGTGCACCCAAAGCCGCCATACGCTGGACTGCTTTTTTCTGTTCGGTTTTACTTGCGCGTCCCTCTAAAGAATCAAAATCTTCTTCAGTTAAACTGTTCGGTCGACGTGCCACGATTAATCTGCCTCATAAAATTTTGCTGCAAATAGTGCCTGAATTTCAGATAAGGCTTTGTCCTCATCCGCTCCTTCAATCACCAAGCGTAAAGTTGTTCCTTTGCCCGCACCGAGCATCAGCAAGGACATGATATTTTTTGCATCTACCAGTTTGTCCGTTTTTCCAATCTGGATACTGGAACGAAATTTGGTAGTCACTTCTATAAGTTTACCAGATGCGCGTGCATGTAAACCCAGTTTATTAATTACGTCAACAGTGGTATCAATCATGACCAGTGCTTCATTTCTCGATGGAGGACTTGAATAGACCATTTTGCCTCAAGGGCTTTTTTTAGTCTATCCACAATGTAAACAGAACGATGCTGACCACCGGTACAGCCAATCGACACAGTCATATAATGACGATGCCCTTCAGAAAAGGTTGGCAACCATTTGTCCAGAAAATGGTAAATATCATTAAACATATCTTCGACCTGATCGCTCTTTTGCAAAAACTCCTGCACCGGTTGATCGAGTCCTGAAAATTTGCGTAATTCCAGTTCCCAATGCGGATTCGGCAAATGCCGGACATCAAAGACATAATCGGCATCCAGTGGAATGCCATGCTTATAACCAAAAGACTGCAAAATTAGGATCAGGTTATCGGTCTGTCCCAACTTGGTCAATAAGGTATGTTTCAGGTCATGCACGCTTTTATCTGTAGTATCGATGTGCACGGTAGAACGCAGCTGGATGGGCATTAGCAGGATTTTTTCTTCCTGAATGCACTCGTTCAGACTCTTAAAGCGCGAAGCTAGAGGATGCGGCCGACGCGAGGCACTAAAGCGCGCAATCAGTTCCTGATCCTGCGTGGTCAGATAGATAATATCAACCGAGCCATGCTGTTGTAGCTGCTCGAACACATGATCAAATTCTTGCAAATCGGCACGGGTACTGCGTACATCGACCCCCAAAGCCAACTGTTCCAGATTGTTCTCACTGTGCAGTTTCGCCACGATTTCGGGAAGCAATGCCAAAGGCAGATTATCAATACAGTAATAACCCAGATCCTCAAGCACCTGCAATGCAGATGATTTACCTGAACCAGATTGTCCCGTGACAATTAAAATGCGCTTCATACATGCTACCCTTTCATCCTATCCGGCAGTGTATTTGACCTGCAGGTTATCGATCAGACGTGTATTACCTATCTTTGCAGCTACAAATAACACAACATCTTGATTAAACGTATGAATTTTTTTTAATTCTGGCGTTCGTGCTTCAACATAGTCTACGACAAACCCGACATCTGTTAAAGTCTGGCGAAGCTCGGCCAATACCGTATCCAGTTCAATCGCAGCATGGAGCTGCTGTTCAGCCTTTTGTAAGCTTTGATAAATGACCGGTGCGATTGCACGATGCTCTTGGCTTAGGTAACCATTTCGAGAACTTAAGGCTAAACCATCTTCTGCACGGGCAATTGGCACGCCAATCACTTCTAATGGAATATTCAGGTCTTGTACAAACTGGCGAATCACTGCCAACTGCTGATAATCTTTTTGCCCAAAGAAAGCATAGTTTGGCTGAACAATGTTAAACAATTTGGTCACCACCACCGCTACACCATCAAAATGGCCGGGGCGCTGCAAACCACACAAGTCATCAGTAATGTCAGAGATACTGATATTGGTCAGACGCGGTTTTTTGCCATACATTTGCTCAACCGTTGGCGCGAAGACGATATCACAACCGACGTCTGCCAAAAGCTGCTGGTCCTGCTCCAGCGTACGCGGGTAGTTATCAAAATCTTCATTGGGTCCAAACTGGATCGGATTGACAAAGATACTGACCACCACCACATCACACAGCTTACGCGCTTCACGTACCAGATTTAAATGACCCTGATGCAGATTGCCCATGGTGGGTACAAAACCAATAATCTTGCGGTTGGCACGTGCCGGATTAAGTGAGGCCGCGAGTCCCTGAATGGTGGTTTCTGTTTTCATCTTACAATTCAACCTGAAAAGTTTGTGCGGGTGCCGGGAAAGATCCATCTAAAACTGCAGCATGATAAGCTTTAAAAGCATCCAGAATGGCAGTAGCACCCGATTGTTCCTGCATAAAATTACGGACAAATTTTGCAGTATGGCCAAAGGTTAAACCCAGCATGTCTTGTACTACCAAGACCTGACCATCAGTGGCTGCGCCTGCACCAATGCCAATCACCGGAATTTGTGGAAACAGTTCCGTGATTTCCTGACCCAATTGTGCCGGTACACATTCCAGCAATAACAGTGCAGCACCTGCTTCAACCACTGCTTTACAGTCTGCAATCAGTTGATCCGCTGCTGCACGGGTACGGGCTTGCAGCTTATAACCGCCAAAGACATGTACCGATTGTGGCGTTAATCCCAAGTGCACACAGACTGGAATACCGTTACGGGTCAGCACCTGCACGGTTTCTGCCAGCCATGCACCGCCTTCCATTTTCACCATTTGCGCACCGGCCTGCATCACGGTTTTGGAACTTTGCAAGGCATCATTTAAGGTGGCATAACTCATAAACGGCAAGTCAGTCATGATAAAGGCATGCTGGTTACCACGGCGTACCGCAGCGGTATGATAGGCCATATCTGCAACAGTCACTGGTAAAGTCGAATCGCGGCCCTGAATTGACATTCCCAAAGAGTCGCCAATCAGAATACTGTCTACTTCTGCAATTTCCATGGCTTTGGCCATGCTGGCATCATAGCAAGTCAGACATGAAAATTTGCGTCCATCTGCTTTGAAGCGTCTTAAGTCACTCAGACTGACCATGAAGATGTTCCTCTATGATTGAAGTTCTCGCGAACATACCCATAACTCAAAAATTAAATATTTGCCCAGTTTGTGTCATCGAGTACCGTTAAGGTCGATTGCTTGACGATGTCCAGGTCTTTTAAGGATGTAGCATGAACCTGTATTTCAGCATCAATGTCCAGCAACGGAATGAGTACGAAATCACGCTCTAACACGCCGACATGCGGTACAGTCAGGCGTTGATTCTGTATCTGTTCATCTCCGTAGATCAGCAAGTCCAGATCCAGCGTACGCTCGCCCCAATGACGCAAACGTACCCGACCGGCTTCCTGCTCGAAGGCTTGCAAATAATCCAGCAAGCTTAAAGCTGCCAGATTAGTATTCAACTGCACCACAGCATTCAGATAATTTGGCTGATCCTGTGGCCCCATCGGTGGACTTTGATACAGATGCGAGGTTTTTACCTGACCCAATGTCGCCAGTTTCTGTACAGCTTCTGCCAAAATCTGGCGTGAATCGCCCAGGTTACTGCCCAAGCCAATATACGTCACGATCATTGTGTTGGCCCAAACACCACCTGGCTTAAATCACGTTGCACCCGCTTACGTTTCATAATCGGATGATCTGCGCCAATTTCACCACTGGCACTGGCTGCCACATGTGACAGGGTTTTCGCCTTGTCTTCAAACTTGGCTTTACGCACCCGGCGGTTACGTGGTTCAGGTTCATTGACTAAAGGCTCAATCTCGGCGAGATCCTGTTGTGCCGTCAGTTTCTGTTCCAGATGTTCTTCTTGAGTGGCCTTACGACGGCTCTTGGCACGTTGACGGTTGTACTGGCTAATCGCCCGCTCTTTCTCGTCACCGCTCATTTGCTGATAAGCATCCCACCAGCTGCCCATGCCTTGCGCCATTGCATCGCCTGATTTTTCGCGCAACAGCAAAAAGTCAAATCCGGCACGGAAACGCGCATGACTAGACAAGGCCTCAATTTGTTGCGGTTTTGGATTCAGTAAACGGGTCTGCATTTCCCAGACTTCACGAATGAAAGTCTCGGCGAAGCGAGGAATAATGGTCCGGGTTGCCTGACGTTTCAAAACATCCAGACCCGCTTGGGCACGTGCTTCTGCTGCGACCACGCCTTTATTCAGATAAAACTCACAACGCTCGAGGAATGGCTGCCATAATAGTACCGCGTAGAAAAATGCCGGGTTGATGGTCTTGCCAATCGAAATACGCTGATCGGTATTTTTCGCAGCACGCTCCATAAACGGCGTGATTTCAGCTTTGATATCGGCGAACAGCTGATGCCAGATTCCGAAGTCAATCAGCATGGGCAACACACGATTCAGATGCCCCATGGTGAATAACTTTTGTGATTCATCATAGAGTCGATGCGGAGAGACATCACGCAGCAGCTGGGTCATTTCCGGCGTGAAAATATCCAGAATGGCTTCATCAATACTGAAATTCAGCTTGGCAGCAAAACGTAAAGTACGTAACATCCGCACCGGATCTTCTTCAAATCTTAAGGCCGGATCACCGAGCAAACGTAAAGTTTTGCTGTGAATATCATCTACAGCATTGCAGAAATCCAGCACAATCGCTTTACGCGGCTGGTAATACATTGCATTGATCGAGAAGTCGCGACGGGCAAAATCCTGCTCGATGCTGCCCCAGTTATTATCACGCAGAATCATCCCCGCGGCCGAGGTGACTGCTTTTTTTGGAGGTGCCCGGAAAGTGGCCACTTCAACCAGTTCCCGCCCTGAATAGACATGCGCCAGTTCAAAACGCCGTCCGATAATTCGACAACGTCGTCCGAATACTTCCTTGACCTGAGCCGGGGTTGCATTGGTAACTGCATCGAAATCTTTAGGATTCAAACCTAACATCAGATCTCGAACACCACCACCCACGATATAAGCTTCATAGCCTGCCTTGTTTAAGGCATCAATCACATCGAGAATATAAGAAGGTAATTGAGCGGTTGATAAACCACATTTTGACGCGCGCAAAGTTTGCAAAAGACGCTGTCTCCTACGTCTGAACGTAAAATTCTAAGATGACGCTAATCATATCGCTTACACGACTAAAGGGCAATTTGATTATGTCAATCCTGCAGCTCAGATTGATTCTGTATTCAGCATCAATTCCGTCTATTCACAACGCGAGTCTGGCCTTGTTTTTGGCAAATAATGCCGGCCCAATGCCTTTGACCAGCTGAATATCTTCAATGCTTTTAAATTTCCCATTTTTCTGCCGATACTCAACAATGGCTTGGGCTTTCTTTTGTCCCACGCCATGCAACTGTTGCAATTGTTCAATATTTGCACTATTTAAACTAATTCTATCACCTGTCGCTTGTACCGAAAGTGCCGGTTTTACCAGATAGTGATCTGCTTTAGTCGATGCATTCTGTTGTTTGAGCCGCGCATCATGTTGCTGTTGTCTGGTCTTCCATTCCATATAATCGGTCGCAGTTGCATGTGCAGTTCCAATAGCAATATAGCCTAGCCATAAACCCAGAAGAAGATTAATCCACGCCGGACTTGTTCGATGTTGTTGTTTGTTCATGCGCCGCTCTTTGTTTTAATTCTAATTTGGCCTGTTCCCAGAGCTGATCCAATTCAGCCAGTGACAAGCGGTCTATATTGAGTTGTTGTTTTTCCGCCTGATGTTCCATCAAGGCAAATCGAGTACGAAACTTATGGATCGTGCCTAATAATGCCATTTCACTCGAGATTCCAAGTTTACGGCCAACATTGACCAGAGAAAATAAGCAGTCACCAAATTCTTCCTGTATTTCATCGGAATTCTGGCTTGCCAAAGCTTCTTTTAACTCGGCCAGCTCTTCTTCTACTTTGTCATATGCCCCAGTGACATCGGGAAAATCAAAGCCGATTTTTGCGACATTTTTCTGGATTTCATCTGCCTGTACCAAGGCCGGTGCATGCTTGATTTCATCTAAACGGGAACGTGGCTTGCCCTGCTTTTCTTGCTGTTTAATTTCTTGCCAGAGCTGAGAGACATCTTCCGGGCTCAATTTTACAAACTGTTCAGCCTGAAATACATGCGGATGACGGCGGATAAGCTTGTCGCTAATGGCCTGCACCACATCCTGAAAATCAAAAGCGCCCTGCTCGCTGTACATTTGCGACTGGAACACCACCTGTAACAGCAGATCGCCCAGTTCATCGCGAATCTCGTCAACATTTCCAGAACGTACCGCAGCTTCTACTTCATAAGCTTCTTCAATCGCATATTGGGTCAGAGATTCGGGAGTCTGCTGCTGATCCCATGGACATTTTTCACGTAATTCACGCATGATATTAAGCAATTGTTCCACTTTTAAAACCTCTTCTTTACCAAATAGTCGCGTCAAGCTGCCTGTTTCTTGTTATGCTCAAGAAAAAAAGACAATAAGGAGATCAAGCACATGCACAGTATATTGATTAGTGGGGCAGCACAAGGAATTGGCGCAGCGACAGCCATGCTATTTTACCAGCACGGCTATAAAGTCGGTATTTATGATATCAATGTGGTACAGGCCGAACAGCTGGCCCAGCAACTGGGCGAACATGCCAAAGCAGGCTTTCTGGATGTGGCAGACTATGCTTCCTGGGAAACAGCTTTGGCGGAGTTTTCAGCCTGGGCCGGTGAAATCAACATTCTGGTAAATAATGCCGGAATTTTATATTCAGGGCCTTTTGAAGACACCACAATTGCAGCGCATCATCGCACGCTGGATATTAATGTTAAAGGCCTCCTCAATGGTTGTCATGCCACTTTCTCTTATTTAAAAGAATCTTCATTTGCTCGTGTCATTAATTTATCTTCGGCATCCGCCATTTATGGACAGGCCGATTTAGCCTCTTATGCGACCAGTAAATTTGCCGTGCGCGGTCTGACTGAAAGTCTGGATATTGAATGGCAACCCTATGGGATTCGGGTGCTTGATGTGATGCCACTTTTCGTCAGTACAGCCATGGTGAAAGATATGCAGGCAGAAAGTATTAAAAAAATGGGCGTACATTTGAAAGCAGAGGATGTCGCACAAGATATTCTGAAACTGGTACAGCTTAAAGACTCTATCTGGCAAGCTACGCACCATCCGGTTGGATTAAAAAGTAAATTTTTATTTCATCTATCACGTATGAGTCCACAGTTTGTGAACCGAATCAGCAACCTGTTGATTGCCAGACAATAGAGTCTATTTCTACTGTTCCTTAAAATGTAGTCAAACATAGTCAAGGACTAATTCGCACTCTGTTAATGTCTTGTTGCCAAACGTGTAACTAGAGCCTGAGTCGGTCAGTTCCGACTTATAGCGATCAGTCCGTTCTTGCAATATACGCTTTACAGTTTTGTAAGGCGTATAACGACTTATCTCATTGTCGTTTAATCTTGCAAGCACGTTTCTCGCAGCATTCCAATCAGCTTGCACAACTTCCTCATTAAAACGATGAAAGCGATCTCCCTTGCGTGTGCCTATTAAAAGCCCACGTAAGAAAGAATCACTTTGCGAAGTGTATGCAGAATTGACTAGATGCACCGTAGAACCTCTACGGTGAGATATGCCTGTTAGGGCATCGGCTAATAAGCCTTTAACCCATGTGTTTAAACGTCTATTGGTATTTTTACCATAGCTACGCTTACTTTGGATTGGTGCGGTTAAATCCTCCGCAACAATCACTTTGGCTTTATCAACCAACTTGTGAGTTGCTGTAAATATCAATGTCTTGAGCTTTGCTTTCTGAGCATCTTGCCTTTTATCTAGCTTCTTGCGACCTAGATTATTTAACTCAATTTTCTGTTTCTTGTGCGGTTTGGCTTTAGAAATCGCTCTGAGCTTATTTCTACGTTTGTACTTTTGATTTAGGCAGTCTGATTCACTTGAGATCAATTTACCTAAACCATTGCCATATACTTCACCATCAGAATCCACAAAGGCTTCTGAATAACCTTTATCAACACCTACGGTTTCCTGACCACAATCCTGTGTTTCAACTGCATCATAAGTTGAGTGAACTTCAACATTACCGTTTTTTAGAATGATTCTAAGTGTGCCTTGTGGCGCAAAATCAACAGTGGTGTTTAGTGGAATTTTAATGGTTTGTCGAGGGACTAGACTTGGCACTTTAAGCCAACATTGACCGTTTAGCTCAAAGGTTTTACACATATCCGCACGAACAATAATTTGATTATGTGTGTGATTAACACCATGCTTAAAGTGATTACGCATTTGACGATGGAGGAAATTATCAGTCATCCATTCATCTTTTTTAAGCAAGGTGTATAGTCTTTTTTGTTCATTATTACAGGAGGTGCGTTTTCGGATCGCCTGCTTTACTTTGTCTTTTGATGCTTCTCGATAGGCTTTAATATCACCTACGCAATCACGTAGCGTTTCTTTCCACGCATTTGCAGAAACACCAAAGTCACGACTTTCTTTCATCCACGCATCACGAATGGTTCTGTCGCTGATATTTAAACCTGCAACAGCACCATATTTAGCCCACACTTCGCTACGAACACGACCAAGTAAAACAGCTTGTTTTTCAAGTTGCTTGTACTTTTGCACATTCAAGTTTTTACAGTGATGGATGCGTGTTAGTTTCAAAAAGTTATTCCTTACTATTCACTAATTCTTTAACTTTTTCTTTGTATTTTCTTAATCCATAAAGTCGAGAAGAAAAACAATGAATAATCGCTAACAGGTCTTGAGTTACTTCTTCCGTTGGGGAAAGAGATTCTTGATTCATAATAATAATTTTACAACCATGTCTTTCAGCAAAAGATTCAAACCACTCAAAACCAAAACGCACCAAACGGTCTTTGTGAGCGATGACAAGCATTGAAACTTTACCCATTTCAATATCAAGAAAAAGCTGATTGAATTTCTTTCTTTTATAATTCAAACCACTTCCAATCTCTGACACCCAATCATCAACAGCATAGCCATTTACAGTACAAAAAGTTTCTAAAGCTGACACCTGATTAGCTAAATCGGGCTTTTGAGCAACACTAGATACCCTTGAATAAACAATTACTGACGATTTAGCTTCCGTTGCTTTTATACCGATATATTCAAGGTATTGATCGTGCGTGTAGTATCTGCGATTTTTAGGATTTCGACATGCAACCAAAATACCTTCGGCATCCCATCTTTGTAGAGTTTTAACCGACTTCCCAATCATTTCACCGAATTTAGCAGGAGAATACATTAATCAATCTCCGCTAACTTCTTGAAATCCTCAAGTGTATAGTCTTTAAATATGGATTCATCACAATATATGGCTAGATCATTGTCTTCATCCCATCCACAGATAGGGCATGTATAAGGGGATGATGCGACTCCTAGCTGATTATATTTTAATAAAATATCGTCACAAACCTCATAAAGTTCTGAATCCTCATGATGATCAACAACTTCAAGGAAAATTAGTTCACTAATATTTTCTGCAAATTTTTTGTATTTTTCAGGCACTTCTAGTTGATATAGCTCTACTAAATCATCTAGTTTTTTAGCGCAAGCATCACCAAAAATCTCTAATAATTTTTCCTCATATTCTTGACAGCGCATACCTTGTCCTGAAACGTGAGTACATTCAGAAAAGCCTGTATTTGCATTAATAAAATCAGCATAGGTGGGGCATTTATCGGAGAGTGATTGATTCGTTTTTTCAGGGCACGAAGAACAATCATAGCCTAAATCTACAATATCGGTTTCATAGAAATCATTCTTTGACCACTCACCATAGACCCATGATGCAAATTCCTTAATAAACCCATCTTTATTTTCAGGGGATACAAAATAAGCAAGGTCTTGCTCTACTTTCTTTAAGCTTTCAGTCAAGTATTTCATTGCAAGTTTTTTTTAAAATTTAATACCTAAATTGTATATGTTTGACTATATTTGTCAATATAATTATTTACTATCAATCACTCTGCTGATTTAAACAGATTGGTGAATCTGGATTAGCGGAAATCTGAAACCCTTGCATGAATGCTCACTTTGCCAGGCCACGGTGAGCATACATCCTGCCATATTATAATTTTGATAGGCATAGACGCCGATCTCTGGATGTTCACATCTTCCACCATTCTGATCTGGATGAATCTGGGTATTTAACTCATTCAGGTTGATGCGTATGCCCAGTCCTGAGGCCTTTAATACAGCTTCCTTGGTGGTCCAGACCTTAAACCAGTATTCGGAATCATAGTCCAGTGCCTGCCACTGTTTAAGCTCTTCAGGATGAAAGGTATGTTGTGCCATGGCTTCAAATCGAACCTTACGGCTCAGCTCTTCAATATCAATTCCCAAATTTTGGACATTATTGCTCGTTGCCAGAGCATAGAAATTTTGACTATGGCTATGGTTAAAGTTGAAGTCTGGATGAGTGTGGAGATAGGGTTTGCCGAATGTAGTCCGCACAACATCCTGATTGAAGACAGCGGATTCCAAATGACTGGATAAAAACTGATTTCTTAACGCGGCTATCTCAATCTTACGCGCTTGAATCTGTGCCTTACGTTCCAGGAGTTGGTTGCTTTGACTCGCGTCAGACAACGCATGCAGATCAATTCGAATAAGTGAAGTCACAATGGTTTTTCAATCTATATTTACTTTAAATCTATTGTAAGAGAGTTCATCAATCTTTGACCATGAGAATTGCCTTACATTTGAGAATCTAAGAGGGAAAAAAGCCTGCATCAGCAGGCTTTTTATCGAAAACTTAACACAAAAAATTAACGCTTAAATTTCTTTTCGGCTTTCTTGAACTTCTGTACATAACGACGTTTACGCGCTGCAATACGCTCATCCATCACCGTCTTACGCCCTTCAAACGGGTTTTCAGAGGTTTTAAACTCGATTTTAATCGGCGTACCTTCAAGCTTGTATACTTTACGGAACACGTTTTCAAGATAACGACGGTAATCCGCAGGGGTTTTATCGACCTTGTTACCATGGATCACGATGGTTGGTGGATTCTGTCCGCCCATATGCGCATAACGCATTTTAATACGACGACCCTGAACCATAGGCGGTTGGTGGGCATCTGTTGCATCATTTAAAATCTGGGTGATTTTTGCCGGTGATACTTTCAAACGAGATGAATCATAGGCACGGTGAATCGAAGGATAAAGCTCACCCACACCCGTTCCATGCAATGCAGAAATCAAATGCACTTTTGCCCATGGAATGAAATCGAAGCGACGCTCTACATCTAGCTTACATTGCTTGCGATCATATTCAGTCATGTTATCCCATTTGTTGACAGCAATGACCATGGCACGACCGGCTTCAAGCGCATAGCCAATCAGATGCAAATCTTGCTCAACGATACCATCACGTGCATCGACCACAACCACAATCACGTTGGCATCTTTCATCGCCTGTAAAGTTTTAACAATCGAGAATTTCTCAATCATTTCATCCACTTTACCTTTACGACGCACCCCTGCAGTATCAATCAGGGTATATTGACGGCCATCACGCTCGAATGGAATATAAATCGAGTCACGTGTTGTACCCGGCTGGTCAAATGCCACCACACGCTCTTCGCCGAGCAAACGGTTCACCAGCGTAGATTTACCCACGTTTGGACGACCAATAATCGCTAAACGCAGACCAGTGTTTTTATCATGTTCTTCCGGGTTTTCATCTTCCGGTACATCGGCAAGCACGTCTTCCAGCATTTGCTGAACACCACGACCATGGCTAGCAGCAACTTGTAGCGGCTCGCCCATGCCCAGTTTGTAGAATTCAACCAGGGCAGCTTCAGCATGTACGCCATCGACTTTATTGGCCGCCAGAAAGACCTTTTTACCTAAAGTACGCAGTTCACGCGCAATCTGCTCATCGGAAGCCAGCAGTCCGGCACGCGCGTCGACCACAAAAATGATAATATCGGCTTCATGAATGGCAGTTTTAGATTGCTCTGCCATATACGAGTCAATACCGCCTTCATTTTCACCAATACCACCGGTATCAACCACAATGAAAGATTTATTTTGATAGGTTGCATCGCCATATTTACGGTCGCGTGTCAGACCAGCAAAGTCTGCCACCAATGCGTCACGGCTCTTGGTAATCTGATTGAACAGAGTTGATTTTCCGACGTTCGGACGACCAATGAGCGCAATTACGGGTTTCATAGAGTAACCTTTATTCAATAATCAGGCAGTCAAAGTGGCCTGAACATCAGAAAGTATAGGAAGATATAAGGGGAAAAATACCCTAAATAAAAACACGGGGCATTGATTTTTCAATCACCCCGCGTTCACAAAAATACGGTTGCGGCTAGTTTAACATAAGGCTCGTTAAAATTAACGGTTCTGCCAAATGCTTAATGCGCCCTTGCGTGTAGAAACATAAAGCTGGTTGTCGATCACGCGTAAGTTACGCACTTCACCAGAGGTTTTCGAACGACCAGTAATTTGTCCGGTACGCGGGTCAATCAGGTGCAACACACCATCCAGATCACCGACCACCAAATCCGTGCCTAACATCACTGGATTACTGAGCTGACGATTCAGCAATTGATCATTTTCCCAAAGCGGTTGACCCGAGCTAATCTCAAAAGCTTTAATTTTGCCATCAGTTTGCGCCACGAATACGCCATTTCCGACAACTTCTGGACGCTGGATGCTGCTGGCATCTTCACTCCAGATCACTTGCTGTGAAGCCAAGTCCAGCACAGTCACCTGACCTTGATAACTGGTCGTCACCACAAACTGACCTGCAACGACCGGCTCACCGTCGATATCGACCAGACGCTGAATATCAGAACGGCCATCCGACACGGCGACACGACGCTGTAACTTTGGTACGCCACTTAAGGCATCCAGTGCATAAATATACGCATTTGAAGATGCAATCAGCACATTACGCGCATCTAATGGCACAGGAGCCGCCATACCACGCAGGCTGAATTGTACATTAGGCAGGTTATAAGTCCAAACTTGTGCACCGCTTGCCACTTCATGCGCATAGACCATACCGTCATTGCTCACACTAATCACACGACCTGCATGAATCAGTGAAGGCGCCAGTAAAGCACCCGTCAATTGTGCAGTCCATTTTTGCTCACCGGTTTGCTGATCGAGTGCAAACAGTTGGCCCTTCTGGCTACCGACAACAACCAGACCCTCGGCCGCTTCAACGCCAGAACTTAGATTATCTTTGCTGACTTTTTTCTGCCAAAGACGCTGTTTGCCCTTAAATGCAGACACCTCACCTTTTGGATCAATCGCAAAAACCACACCATTGTCTGCATCCAGACGTAAACGCAATGGATCGGCAGCATCTGTCGCAGATACACTGGTGGAAAATACAGGAACCAGTGTTTTGGCTTGGGTCAGTTTTGGAAGTGGGTTCGGTTTTACTTCTGGAACTTTATTTGTTTTACCTGCACAGCCAGCCAGTGCAAGCGTTAAAACAGTCAAGGCACAGGTAATTTTGTATTTTCTATTCATGCAGCTTCTTCCGCTTGTGTTTCTATAATTGGGCGTTCGATTTCTGGATCATCGACCAACACGCCTACGCTTTCGAGCTTAATTTGTAAAATCTGACGTTCTTCTTTACGTTCAATCAAGGCATCCCATGCACTTTGATATACTTTTTTCGCATTTTCAATATCATTTTTGGCAACATAGATATCGCCACGTGCTTCATCGGCAGTTGCTTTAAACGCAGGTTCAGTCACTGCTTCTAAAGTTTTCAATGCAGCATCATATTTTTTCTGTGCCAGTTGCGCATAAGCCAGACGAAGTTTGACCACCTGAACCAGGCCTTTATCATCTACTTTCGAATTTTCAACTTTCTGTAGCGCTTTCTCGGCCGCAGCATAATCTTCTTTGTCATAAGCCAGTTTCGCCATCATCAGCTGGGTCTGAATCGCCTGTGCTGAATCTGGTGCTTCCTTGACAATCTTGTCCGCAGCTTCAGATAACTTGGCAAAACCATCACCTTTCGATGCCTGCGCATCATCCATCAACTGCTGAACCTTGGCAGTGTGCATTTGCGACTCTGCCAGGTTTTTCTTCTGCCAATATTCCCATCCAAAAAAGGCAATCAGCGCAATTAAAATCCCAGTAATCATCGAAGAACCATATTTCTTCGTAAAGGATTTTAAGCTTTCAAACTGTTCATCACCACTCATTGCGCTCATGAGATTACCCTTTTCCTAATGTTTTATCGATTATTTTGAAGAAATTTTAGTACTAAAAAATGCAACGAAGTCCGTAAATGGTACATTCGATTGCTCTGCGGTTGCCAGCTCTTTCACAGTAAACGCCTTAGCTTCTAGTTCACGTTCCCCTAAAATCGCTGCATATAAAGCACCCGCCTGATCGGCCTTTTTCATTTGCGATTTCATTGAACCCTGGGAGCCTACTTTCAGACGAACCTGACTGCCTACTGCTTCAAGCTGATCACGAATCTGTTCAGCAATGACTAAAGCTTCCCCTTGAGCAGCCGGTTCAGCCACCAGGAAGACTTCACAATCACGTGTCGGGGTATTGTCTTCAACCTGTTCAAGCAGAAGCAATAAACGTTCGATACCCATGGCAAAACCAACCGCAGGTACAGACTGATCAGGCTTGCCCTTCAATTGACCAACAAGACCGTCATAACGGCCACCGGCACACACGGTTCCTTGTGAACCTAAATGTGTTGTGGTCCATTCAAACACAGTTTTGTTGTAGTAGTCTAAGCCACGTACCAGTTTTTGGTTGATCACAAAACTCACGCCGGCATCAGTCAGGTACTGTTGTAACTGGGCAAAATGCGCCAGAGTTTCTTCACCCATAAAGTCATGCAGTTTCGGTGCATTTTCTAGGATGCTTTGGGTTTTGGCATCTTTAGAATCCAGAATACGCAGTGGATTTGTGGTCAGACGGCGCTGAGAATCTTCGTCCAGATCGGCTTTATGTGACTCTAAAAATTCAACCAAGGCTGCACGATAGGCTGCACGTTCATCCGATTCGCCTAAAGTATTTAATTCAAGTTGAACCTTGTCCGCTACGCCCATACGTTTCCACAGACGTGCAGTCATCAAAATCAGCTCTGCATCCATGTCCGGAGTCGCCACACCAAAGGTTTCTACACCAAACTGGTGGAACTGACGGTAACGACCTTTCTGTGGTTTTTCATAACGGAACATTGGCCCGATATACCAGACGCGAGGAGTTGCACCACGAAGCAGATTATGCTCCAGCATGGCACGTACACAGCCTGCAGTTCCTTCAGGGCGTAGTGTCAGAGACTCAGGCGGATTACCTTTGTCCAGAAAGGTATACATTTCTTTTTCAACGATATCGGTGGCATCACCGATCGAACGTTTGAACAGATTGGTCTGTTCAACGATAGGCAAACGGATTTGTTGATAGCCATAAGCATCCATCAAACCCGACAGATGCTGTTCAAGACGTCTCCAAGCTGGGCTTTGCGTTGGGAGAATGTCATTAAAACCTTTGATTGCGACGATTGAACTCATGATCTACTCAGAAAAACTTGTACGAATAATTTCTTTAGATTTAGCTTCTTCAAGCTCGGTAACGCGTTGACGAACCATATTTTCGATTTCATCAACCAGTTGATTGGTATCAATTAGATGGCTTTTTTCACCATTACGATACACCAGTGAACGTGGCGCTGCACCTACGACACCGATATCGGCTTCTTTAGCCTCGCCCGGCCCATTTACTTTACAGCCAATCACCGACACATCCATTGGAGTACGAATATCTTCCAGACGTTCTTCAAGCTGCTGCATCACGGAAATCACATTAAATTCCTGACGTGAACAGCTTGGGCAGGCAATAAAATTAATGCCGTTAGAACGCAGACCCAGCGATTTTAGAATATCAAAACCGATTTTAATTTCTTCTTCAGGCTCGGCAGCAAGCGAAATACGCATGGTATCGCCAATGCCTTCCATCAGCAAACCACCCAAGGCGATTGCAGATTTAACCGAACCTGTACGGTAAATACCGGCTTCGGTTACACCCAAATGCAGCGGATTATCAATTTGCTGAGACAGCAAACGATACGCATCCATGGTCAGGAACACATTGGATGCTTTAACTGAAATTTTAAATTCCTGAAAATCCAGACGGTCTAAAATGTCGATATGACGCATCGCAGATTCAAGCAATGCTGCGCCTGTCGGCTCGCCATATTTCTTTTGAATGTCTTTTTCGAGTGAACCGGCATTGACACCAATCCGCATTGAAATATCATTATGACGTGCTGCTGCCACCACTTCACGAATCTTTGCTTCTGAGCCGATATTGCCCGGGTTAATCCGCAAACAGTCTGCACCGAAGTCCGCAACTGCCAAAGCAATTTTATAGTCGAAGTGAATATCCGCCACCAAAGGCACATTCACCTGCTTACGAATTTCACCAAAGGCTGCCGCCGCTTCCATCGTAGGCACAGAAACCCGCATGATGTCTGCACCGGCATCGACACAGCGCTGGATCTGTGCAACCGTGGCTGCCACATCACAGGTTTCAGTATTGGTCATAGACTGGATACTGATTGGTGCATCACCACCCACATAAACTGAACCGACACGAATTTTACGTGTTGGACGACGTTTAATTGGATTTACGATCATGGTTTTGCTCTACTCTTGATCTGTTAAGGTGACAAACGGAATTCTGCTTTTCCGTTTACGGTATAAGGTGACAATGAAATATTTTCATTATTCAGGCTGAGTGATACAGCTGCCGCATCATCAAGACGAATCTGGAATGGCGCTTCACCATTGAGTTGCAAACTCGATGCCTGACGGCCAGTCGCTAAAACGTTACCGGCTGAATCGACGATATGCACAGAGGTCGGACGGTTAAAATCGAGTTTTAGCTGGTCGCCAGACAGTGCGGCGCCTGCATCCAGATTCAGAATCTCGATATTGGAAGCACCGACTCCAGAAACTTCACTGCTATTTTGCGAACTACTGCTCGACCAGTTCTGAACCATGGCAAACAGTGCGCCCAAAATTAGCAGCAAGACCAGCGTAATAAAAATGCGCTTTAACCATTTACGGTTACGGTCACGCTTGGAACCTGGCAATTTCCCCATAATTTTGATGGGGGAATTATTCAGCGCATGATTGGGCAACAAACCCGTATCATTGGTATAAATTTCATCAAAACGCTGAATAATAGTCGACGCATCTACACCCAAAAGTTTGGCATAGATCCGGTAATAGCCTTTGATAAAAGTCGCCTCAGGCAAAGACTTATATTCATCCTGCTCAAGTGCAGTCAGGGTTTTGACCGGAATATTCAGCTCTTTGGCCACATTTTCCAGATCACGTTGCTGATTGAGACGAATCTGGCGCAAGTACTCGCCCGGACGTTGAATATTTCCTAACGCATTTGGAGCTACGCTCGAATGATTCGAAGGTGAATTAGGATTTACTTCCATACGGCCTCAGTACTGTACTGTAATTGCAAATAACGTTGGTATTCCTGGCTTTCAGGAAACAATGCACGTAACTGGTTCACCAATACCTGCATCCCCAACTGATCACCACTGGCACGCGCAGTGCGAATGCCAACCCAGAGCGCACGGGCACCCTGATTTTTCTGTCCCACACCACGCGCAAACTGTTGATACAGTTGTGTCGCTGCCGGGAACTGCTGGTTTAAATAAAAAATTTCTGACAACTCTAACATTGATATATATGAATCGCGATTCGCCTGAAGCGCCTGTTTGAATGATTTTTCAGCATTCACCACATCGCCCATTTTCAGGTAAATACGTCCCATATTTTCCAGCGCACGGAAACGCTGATCATAACCTAAAGTTGCACCGGCAATGTTAAACTGCTCGATCGCATCATTATAGCGTTCTAGCTGATATAAATACGTGCCATAGTTGTTGCGTGCCTGTGCATTTTTCGGATCTGCCGAAATTGCACGCTTGAAATAAGCATCTGCTTTCTCAAGATTGAGCTGACTACCTTCCTGTTGCAATAGCACGCCCATCATCATATTCGCTTGCGAATCACGCGGAGTCGTTTCGAGTGCCTGATCCAGCGCACGTTTGGCTGCATCTAGGTCACCTGTTCTTAAATATTCTGCCGCCAATTGGGTACGGACTTTGGTGGCTTTTTCAGGATCTTTCTGACCCAAATCTGGCGTTTGACATGCAACCAAAGCTAAAGACACACATACTGTTGAAATCAAAGCAATTTTAGATGTTAGATTTCTCAACTGGCGACCTCTTATTATCCTTGTGAACGCATAATCTCATTTGACTGCGCAATTTTCTTTTTCCACTGTTCCGCACGACGGGTACGATCAGCCACTTGACCTACAAGCTGTCCACACGCCGCATCAATATCATCACCGCGTGTCTGACGAATCGTACACACAAAACCGGCATCAGACAAAGTTTTTTGGAAAGAAATAATGCGGTTACGGCTTGAACGCCCATAAGGCGCGTGCGGGAAAGGGTTGAATGGAATCAAATTAATCTTGCTCGGCAAGTTCTTCAGCAGCTTAATCATTTGCTGTGCATGTTCAGGATGATCATTCACACCATCCAGCATCACATATTCAATGGTGACGTGTTTACGTGAACTTTCATTACCATCTTTGGCAATATAACGCTGACACGCCGCAATCAGTTGTTCTAACGGATATTTCTTGTTGATTGGCACCAGTTCATTACGCAGTTCGTCATTTGGTGCGTGCAATGAAATTGCCAGTGCCACATCAATGTCTTTGACCATTTGATCGATTTTCGGCACCACACCTGATGTCGATAAGGTCACACGACGTTTCGACATGCCATAAGCAAAGTCGTCCAGCATAATGCGCATGGAATTAAGTACGGCATCGTAGTTAAGCAGTGGTTCGCCCATGCCCATCATGACCACATTCGTGACTGAACGTTCACGATCTGCCACAGGCACATCTTCCATATAGGAATAGTTCGCCACCCACAACTGACCAATGATTTCTGACTGATCTAAATCGCGCTGAAAACCCTGTTTACCGGTTGAACAGAATGAACAGTCCAGTGCGCAGCCCACTTGAGACGAAATACACAAGGTACGACGTAGGCCGCTACGATGTTCAGCAGGAATCAATACAGTTTCGACAAGAGAGCCGTCACCATCACCGACACGGAAGACCCATTTCCGGGTACCGTCTTTAGAATAATTTTTATGCACCACTTCGGGCGCTTTAATTTCACAAATACGTTCCAGTTTTTCACGCAGTTTGCCCGAGATATTGGTCATCTCGGCAAAATCGGTCACGAAAAATTGGTGAATCCATTTCATTACCTGCCCGGCACGAAACTTCTTCTCCCCCATATCCTCAAAGAATTTCTCCATTTGCGGACGAGACATGCCGAGTAGGTTCACTTTTTCCACAGCATTCTGCTGTGTGGGAGTGGACGGAGATGGTTGCTGTGCAGCTGAAACTGCAGATACAGCGACGACTTCAGTACTCATGTGTATTACCTAAACCATGTCTAAAGATCAAAGGAGAAGCTCAATATGTGAGCAAAGAATTATTCAAAGAATAAAAAAACCAGATAAGTATAATAACACTTATCTGGTTTGAATACTGCGAATTAACGAGTACGTGGAGCAATCTCAGTTTGAGCGAAGAAGTAGTTAACTTCACGGTCAGCTGATGCTACAGAGTCAGAACCGTGAGCAGCATTTTCGTCGATGCTTACAGCGAAATCTGCACGGATTGTACCAGGAGCAGCTTCTTTAGGATTCGTCGCGCCAAGGATGTCACGGTGAGCAAGAACAGCGTTTTCACCTTCAAGAACTGAAACAACCACTGGACCAGAAGTCATGAAAGCAACAAGATCAGCAAAGAAACCACGTTCTTTGTGCTCAGCGTAGAAGCCTTCAGCTTCAGCTTGAGTCAAGTGTTTCATTTTAGTTGCAACGATTTGAAGACCAGCTTTCTCAAAACGAGCAAAGATGTCGCCGATGTGGTTTTTAGCAACTGCGTCTGGTTTTACGATAGATAAAGTACGTTCGATAGCCATGATAGGCTCCTTAAGTCAATTGTTGACATGAAAATTTGGCGCATTATACCGAGATAATGCGCATTTTTCTGCTTTTACACTGTAAAAATATGCTTTTTTCAATCGGGCACTTAACGCGCTTCGTCAATCCATGCCATTTGAATCGCTTCCAGCAGACCTTCTGTGGATTTAGTCGGGTCATCCGTAAACTCAGGCAAGGCACATACCCAGGCGTGTAAATCAGTAAAACGAATCCACTGCGGGTCCACATCTGGATGCGCTTCGTAGAGTTCAATCGCGATATCCAGGGTATCAGTCCAACGTAAACCCATCTCTATTTCTCACCATATTTGCTTTAATGCTGTACTTTAGCAAATTTATAAAAATCTGCGAGCTTTCGCCCCAGTTTTCACTTACTTTTACAACATAATATTGAGATAAGGTGCGCTCAGCACAATGACCACGGCCATCATGCCTCCGATCATTGCCCCAACCGCGACATCACTTGGATAATGCAATCCCAGAATCATGCGCGATAAAGCCACCAGCAGCGTAAAAGGGAGCATCAACAGCAATAATAGCGGTGCAACATAACCCAAGACTGTGGTTGCCATTACCGCATGCAAGGTATGTCCAGACGGAAAACTAAAATGATCAAGCGGCCGCTCACCCAGTCGAATCACCTGGTGCACCTGATAAGGTCTTGGACGTACAGTTTTTGTTTTGAGAATTTTATAAATCAGCGTACCGAACGTTCCACCCAAAATGATATAGAGCATCTGTAGCCCATACTCCAAGCCACGAAGTCCCCATGCAGCAAAACACATCACATACCAAAACACGCCATCCCCCAAACGGCTAATGATTTTAAAAAAAGCAGCGATTCGATTTGAGTGGGAGAGATGATTGAGGTAGACACAGCCTTTTAAATCTATTTCTAAAAATTTGAGTTTGGCATTGTGGATTTTCATCATGTTGCTCCCGCTCTTGTTTTAATTAGGTCATTTATTTTGCCTTGTGATTGAGTACAGAACCTGTTCAAACTGCTCTACAGGATGTTGCCATCCGACCTTCTGTGCACAGTGTGAAGCATACACACCCATTCTTCTAAGTGTGTGATAATCTGGTAACTTTAAGATATTGGCTGTTAAATCTTCTTGCAGACCCAGTGAGCTGAGCCAGCCTGTTCGGTCGTGTTGTACATGTAGATGTGCACAAGCATAATCATAAGCAATAACCGGCAGTCCACTGGCCATCGCCTCCAATACCACATTGCCAAAGGTTTCAACCTGACTCGCAAAGCAAAACACATCGGCACTGGCATAGGCTTCAGCAAGCTGTTGACCACGCAAACTCCCGGTAAACACAATCGAAGCATCATGATTCAACTGCTCTAAGCGCTGTCGGTCTGGACCATCTCCGACCACCACCAGACGCACATCCTGACAATACATATGACGCAATGTGAAATATGCCTGAATCACCACTGGTATTTCTTTTTCAGGCGATAAACGCCCGACATACAACATGACACGGGTCTCTTTGGAAGCTCCCCAGTTCTGGCGTAGGGAATCAGAACGCCATTTAGGTGAAAAGGCTTGTGTATCTACCCCTCGCCCCACCACAACCAGTGGACACGTCACTCCAAATTTGTGGAGTGCTTCGGCAGTTTCACGACTCGGTACACAGGTAATTGCGGTATGGTTATGAAACCATTTGAGATAATGCTGAATAGGTTTAACCAAGAATGCCAAATCAAAAAAACGGCTAAATTCCTGAAATGGAGAGTGAAAGCCGCTTGATACAGGAATTTCAAGGAATCTTGCAGTTTGCTGCGCGGCAAGCCCTAATGGGCCTTCTGTGACGATATGCACTACATCGGGTGCAAAGACTTCTACCGCATGGCGAACTTTTAGAAACTGCGGCCAACCGAACTGTAAGCCTGAATATTTGGGAATACGCTGTGCTTTAACCAAACATTCCCGATAGGGTTGAAATTCAGCACAGATGCCTTTTTGCTCGGGTCGAATCAATAAAATTTTATGCCCCTGTTTTTTCAGCCCTTTGCAGAGTTGTAACAGTGAATGGGCTACACCATTAATTTCAGGTGGCCATGTTTCGGTCACTATGGCAATTTTTAAGCGGGGGCGTACCAAATCTGCAAGCGCAGATGATTTTTGAGGACTTTTCAGACGTTGCTGTTTTAAGTCAAATTGAAAGCCATCAAGGAATGCTTGTTGTTTTGTTAAGGCTTGGCTGTAGGGCTGATTCATGTCGCACCTATCTTACTTATTTATGTTTTAAGCAAAGCATAGGTGTTCTGTGTGACTGTTTGATGAAGTAGCAAAAACTTAATAATGGGTGCTATGCAACCCAAAATAAGCCTTCTGAATTGAATATCATTTTGGCTGTAGAAGCTTTTTGATCTTTAATAGTTAGAATTAATCCTTTGTAGTAATTAGGGTCATTACAATCAATAAATACATCACGCTTAAAAATATCTTTTATCTCAAAAACTAAATTGCTCTCAATAAAATCATTAATATTTATTAGATTATTTTCTGTACTAATCTCAAATCCTAAGCATTTAACTTTCATGCATTTTCCAATAAAAACCCCATAATAACGAGGTCTTTATAGCATAAAATTCAACCAAAAGGAGTATTAATTCTTTTACTTATCAACGATTTTGTCTACTTGAATCCAAGGTACGAAAAAAATAAAGCACTGCTTTATTCTTCTTGAGGCACGTAACACCAAAAATAAAAAACCCACTCAAAATGAGTGGGTCTTCGCATTCAAATCAATTGATTCGAGAAATTAGTTTTTCTCTTTATCAACAATTTTATTTGCTTGAATCCAAGGCATCATCGCGCGAAGTTTGTTACCCGTTACTTCGATACCGTGAGCAGCGTTTTGACGACGACGAGCAGTCATAGATGGGTAGTTCAACGCACCTTCTTGAATGAACATCTTCGCGTATTCACCAGACTGAATACGTTTAAGTGCATTACGCATCGCTTCACGAGACTGCTCGTTAATTACTTCAGTACCCGTTACATATTCGCCATATTCAGCATTGTTCGATACAGAGTAGTTCATGTCCGCGATACCGCCTTCGAACATCAAGTCAACGATCAATTTAAGTTCATGTAGACATTCGAAGTACGCCATTTCAGGCGCATAACCAGCTTCAACCAAAGTTTCGAAGCCCATTTTAACCAGCTCAACTGCACCACCACAAAGAACTGCTTGCTCACCGAAAAGGTCAGTTTCAGTTTCTTCACGGAATGAAGTTTCGATAATACCAGTACGGCCGCCACCTACGCCTGAAGCATAAGAAAGTGCAACGTTACGCGCGTTACCAGATGCATCCTGGTGAATTGCGATTAAGTCAGGAACACCTGAACCACGCTGGTATTCAGAACGTACTGTGTGACCAGGTGCTTTAGGCGCAACCATGATTACGTCAAGGTCAGCACGTGGAACAACTTGGTTGTAAAGAATCGAGAAACCGTGAGCAAACGCTAAAGTAGCACCTTGCTTGATGTTTGGCTCAATCTCGTCACGATAAAGTTGAGATTGGAATTCGTCAGGCGTCAAGATCATGACTACATCCGCTTGCGCTACAGCAGCAGCAACTTCAGCAACTTTAAGACCTGAATTTTCAGCTTTTTTCCAAGAAGTAGAGTTCGCACGTAAACCTACAGTGACATCAACGCCAGAATCTTTCAGGTTAAGCGCATGCGCGTGACCTTGTGAACCGTAACCAATGATCGCTACTTTCTTAGATTGGATGATAGATAAGTCAGTGTCTTTATCGTAAAAAATTTGCATTGCTGTCTCCGCTTAATGCTTGTTTGTCCGTTAAATCAGGCAATGACCCTTGTATTTACATTGCCTGATACCCCCTTCTTATTAGGATGAGGAAATATTTAAATTAGATGGTTAAAACTTTTTCGCCGCGCGCAATACCTGAAACGCCTGAACGCACCACTTCTAAAATGGTGTGTTCTGCAAGTGCATCAATAAACGCATCAACTTTTTCAGTCGTACCTGCGATTTGAATGGTATAAGTCGTTGGTGTTACATCGACAATCTGACCACGGAAAATATCTGCGGTACGCTTAATTTCGTCGCGAGATGAACCCAATGCTTTGACTTTGATCAGCATCAGTTCACGCTCAATGTGCGCACCTTCAGACAGGTCAACCACTTTCACCACTTCAACAAGCTTGTTGAGTTGCTTGGTGATTTGCTCAATCTTGTGATCATCGCCATAAGTGGTCAAAGTCAAACGAGAAAGTGTTGGATCTTCAGTTGGCGCAACGTTTAATGTTTCGATGTTGTAGCCACGCTGTGAGAATAAGCCCACTAAACGGGAAAGCGCACCTGCTTCGTTTTCAACAAGTACAGAGATGATATGTCTCATGCTGTGCGCTCCCCTTTTGCTAACCACATATCTTGCATCGATTGACCTGCAATCAACATCGGATAAACATGCTCAGTACGATCAACCATGACGTTAATAAATACGCACTTGTCGTTAATCGCCATCGCTTCTGCAAGTTTCGACTCAAGCTCATCGGCATGATCAATCTGAATACCGACGTGACCATACGCTTCCATCAACTTGGCAAAGTCAGGCAGTGACTCTACATAAGAGCTAGAATGACGACCTTCGTAATTCATGTCCTGCCATTGTTTCACCATACCTAAAGCACGGTTATTCAGGCACAAGATTTTTACGTTCAAGCCATATTGCTTACAGGTCGAAAGCTCCTGGATACACATCTGAATCGATGCTTCACCCGTAATACACACCACCTGTTGATCCGGGAAAGCAAGCTTCGCAGCCATCGCATAAGGCAAACCTACACCCATAGTGCCTAGGCCACCTGAGTTAATCCATTGACGCGGACGCTTGTATTTGTAATACATCGCACCAAACATTTGATGCTGGCCTACGTCCGAAGTAATGATCGCTTCGCCATTGGTCACTTTATCCAATACCTGAACCACTTGTTGTGGCTTCATCACACCATCAACACCTGCTGCATAACGACCGCCATGCACTTTGCGCCATTCATTAATCTGAGACCACCATGCCGCAATCACTTCAGGATTTGGCTTGGAAACATTGAGCTGTTTCAACTGGTTCAACATTTCAGTCAATACCGGCTCTACCGCACCGACAATTGGAATGTGCGCCATAATGGTTTTTGAAATCGTCGCCGGGTCGATGTCAATATGAATCACTTTGGCATTCGGACAGAATTTTGCCGGATTGTTGGTGACACGGTCATCGAAGCGCGCGCCTACACACAGAATCACATCTGCATTGTGCATGGTCATGTTGGCTTCATAAGTACCGTGCATACCGAGCATACCGATGAACTGTTCATCATCACCCGGGAATGCGCCCAAGCCCATTAAGGTATTGGTTACCGGATAGCCCAATAGATGCGCAAGCTCTGTCAATTGTGCAGATGCATTGCCTTGAACCACACCACCACCCGAATAAATTACTGGGCGCTTAGCATTGACTAATTCTTCAATCGCTTTACGAATTTGACCTGAGTGACCACGAAACGGTGGCTGATACGAACGCATCTTCACTTTTTCCGGGTATTCGTAAGCAAATTTTTCTGCAGGATTGGTCGCATCTTTAGGAATATCGATTACGACAGGGCCTGGACGACCAGATGACGCGATATAGAATGCTTTTTTGATGATTGCAGGAATTTCGCTGGCATGACGCACCTGGAAACTATGCTTCACGATTGGACGTGAAATGCCGACCATATCGGTTTCCTGGAATGCATCTTCACCAATCAGATGACTCGCAACCTGACCTGACAAAATCACCATCGGGATTGAGTCCATATAGGCCGTTGCAATTGGCGTTACCGTATTGGTTGCGCCCGGACCTGAGGTCACCAACACCACACCGGTCTTACCTGTAACGCGTGAGTAAGCATCCGCCATGTGACCGGCAGCTTGTTCGTGACGTACGAGGTAATGATTGATTTTGTCTTGTTGAAATAGCGCATCATAAATATGAAGAACTGCGCCGCCTGGGTATCCAAAAACATGTTCAACGCCTTCGTCCGCTAATGCGCGAACAAGCATTTCACCACCAGATAGAAGTTCCAACGTGATTCACCCTAATATTATGACACTGCACAAATGGGAGGCATTTGCAGTGTTTCATTTGTTAACTGTCTGCACTGTTATAGCACACAAATTTCATAGTTTTCATAGCAATAGGAAAAAAATCTGATCTCTTGGCTGTTCGAGCAATACAAGACCTAAAACATGTTGGGATAAACATATTTTGCTTAGCTTTGTTCAATTTCTCGGCTAGAGAAATCGCCCACTGCATGAAATGACACTTAGTCGAAGGGTGATCGATTAAGGCATATAAAACTATTGCAGCATTCTTGTGTTTTCAGGCTTTAAAGTCAAGTTTAAAAAACAGGCAATATGCGCTTAAAAACACCTGATTTGCTGTTTTTAACAGCGATCTAGAGCAAGGACAGTAATAAAGAATTAATCTAATAATATTTAATCCAATAAAATTCATAAACTTATATATTTAATTTTATAAATTTTTAGTATGTCTTATATAAAAAAAATGAATGAATTTTTAATAAATCCAGTGAAGTTGTTTATCAATAAATTTTGTGTCTGAAAATTTGCTCACCACTTCTACAAAACGAGATGCAGAAGCTGTTCGATCCGTGATCATGAATAGAGCAGATAAAAATTCATTATTTTTACTGTGAAAATCACTACAATAATTGCAGTATTCCATGCCTAGCAAGCCAAGGCCCAAGAACAATGAAAATATCTTTTTTAACCGTCTTCAGTTTGAGTTGCGCAGTTGTTTTGAGCATCTGTAGCACTAGCGCTTCCGCGATCCAGTATCATAAATGGGTCGATGCGAAAGGCGTCACCCACTACACCAAGACGCCACCGCCGAAATCTGCAAAAAAAGCCACCACAGTGGATACGTATGGCTGGAAAAATTCAGCACCGACATCACCTAGAATGGCTGAAACTGAAGTGCAAACCGAGAACACATCGCAAGAAAAACAGCAACAAGCCCCTCAAGTTCCTGCGAATCAGGACCAGCAACAACGTGAAGCCAACGAAGCCTTGCAGCAATCTAAAAATCGTGCAGTCGCTTTATAAGACACCTCCATATAGAACAGCATGTTTTTTCTTCGGGAAATACCGGCGCAAAATTCACTTTTAGGTGCATTTTGCGCTATGCTGTGCAACAGACTTTTTTCACCGTAATTCACTGATACGTTTATGACTACTCACATTGATTCCGAATATCAAGCCAGTGCGATTGAGCCTCAAGTCCAACAGGATTGGGAATCTCGCAAAGCCTTTAAAGTTGCCGACAAAGTAGAAGGTCCACGTCGTTATATTCTCTCGATGTTCCCTTACCCAAGTGGCAAGCTGCATATGGGTCATGTGCGTAACTATACGATTGGTGACGTGATCAGCCGTTTCCATCGCTTAAAAGGTGAAACTGTGCTGCAACCGATGGGTTGGGATGCTTTTGGTCTGCCTGCTGAAAATGCAGCGATTGCACACCAGGTTGCTCCGGCAAAATGGACATTTGAAAATATTGCTTACATGCGCGACCAGTTGAAAAAACTCGGTCTTGCAGTGGATTGGGATCGTGAATTTGCCACCTGTACCCCTGAATACTATCGTTGGGAACAATGGTTATTTGTTCAGCTTTATAAAAAAGGCTTGATTTACCGTAAGCTTTCAACTGTAAACTGGGATCCAGTCGATCAGACAGTTCTTGCCAACGAACAGGTTGAAAATGGTCGCGGCTGGCGTTCAGGTGCACTGGTTGAAAAACGTGATATTCCAATGTACTACTTCCGCATTACTGATTATGCGCAAGAGTTACTTGACGACCTGGACACGCTTAAAGATGGCTGGCCACAACAAGTGTTGACCATGCAGCGTAACTGGATTGGTCGCTCACAAGGGATGGATATTACCTTCCCTTCAGCAAATCCTGAAATCTATGCAGATGGTTTAACAGTCTTCACAACACGTGCCGATACCTTGATGGGTGTAACGTATGTTGCAGTTGCAGCTGAACACCCAATGGCACTGAAAGCGGCTGAAACAAACCCAGAATTGGCTGCATTCATTGAAGAATGCCGTATGGGTTCTGTGGCAGAAGCAGATCTTGCCACTGCCGAGAAAAAAGGCATGGCAACCGGGCTATCTGTGAAGCATCCTGTGACTGGCGAAGAAGTTCCGGTCTGGATCGCCAACTATGTGTTGATGTCTTACGGTTCAGGTGCGGTGATGGCGGTGCCTTCACACGATGAGCGTGACTTCGAATTTGCCAATAAATATGGCTTAAGCATCAAACAAGTCATTGATGCCAAAGGCGCTGACGATAGCGACTTTTCTGCAACAGAATGGCAAGAATGGTACGGTTCGAAAGAAGGCAAACTGGTGAATTCAGGCGAGTTTGACGGTCTAGATTTTCAGGGTGCATACGATGCATTCCTAGCTAAACTAGAAGCAACAGGTCTGGCAAGCTCTAAAGTTCAATTCCGTTTACGTGACTGGGGTGTTTCCCGTCAGCGTTATTGGGGTTGTCCAATTCCAATGATTAACTGTCCATCATGTGGTCAAGTGCCGGTGCCTGAAGAGCAACTTCCTGTTGTACTTCCGACTGACGTGGTTCCAGACGGTTCAGGTAATCCATTGAACAAGATGCCTGAGTTCTATGAAACGTCATGCCCAAGCTGCGGTGGCGACGCGCGTCGTGAAACAGATACGCTAGATACCTTCGTAGAATCATCTTGGTACTATGCACGTTATGCATCGCCTGACTTTACCGATGGCATGGTAAAACCTGAAGCTGCTCAAACATGGCTTCCAGTAAATCAATACATCGGTGGTGTTGAACACGCGATTCTGCACTTACTTTATGCACGCTTCTTCCACAAATTGATGCGTGATGAAGGTGTAGTACAAGGTAATGAACCATTTACCAACCTGTTAACTCAAGGTATGGTTTTGGCAGATACTTATTACCGTGAAGCTGAATCAGGCAAGAAAACCTGGTTTAACCCTGCAGATATCGACCTCGAACGTGATGAAAAAGGGCGTATTCTGTCTGCGAAATACCAAGGTGATGGTCAGGACGTAATTGTTGGTGGTCAGGAAAAAATGTCGAAATCGAAAAATAACGGTATCGACCCGCAATCCATTATCGACCAGTACGGCGCAGATACCGCACGTGTGTTCATGATGTTTGCAGCTCCACCAGATCAATCACTAGAATGGTCTGACGCCGGTGTTGAGGGTGCAAACCGCTTCCTGAAACGTGTATGGCGTTTAGCAACAGGCTTCCTTGAAAAAGGTAACGGTGCATCAAACATCGACAAAGCGGCACTGTCTACGGCTGCACAAGACCTACGTCGTAAAACTCATGAAACCATCCAAAAAGTCGGTGATGACATCGAACGTCGTCATGCATTTAACACTGCAATTGCTGCATTGATGGAACTTCTAAACGCGAACAACAAGTTTGAAGCCCAAGATGACAATGACGTTGCGGTAGCACGTGAGTCGATCACTACACTTCTGACTTTGTTAGCTCCATTTGCACCGCACTTAAGCCAAACTTTATTGGCTGAGTTTGGGATTGAATTGAATTCAACCCTATTCCCTGCTGTGGACGAATCTGCACTGACACGTAATACGCAAACCATTGTGGTACAAGTGAACGGTAAGCTTCGTGGCAAACTTGAAGTTTCTGTGGGTGCATCAAAAGATGACATCTTGGCGCAAGCCAAAGCATTGCCTGAAGTTCAACAATTCCTGACTGGTCCAACCAAGAAAGAAATTGTGGTACCGAATAAATTGGTGAATTTGGTGGTTTAAATCCTGAGGAATTGTTTAAGCACTGCTTTAAACAATTCTGCAAGGGGATGAGGGCGAATAATTCACCTCTCCCTAACCCTCACTTGCGTTCAGTTTTAAAAGCGCTGCTTTAAAACCTCACTCAGGAGAAGGACTTTAAGAAATAATCCCTCCAAACTTCCCTTTGCCAAAGGGAGGCTTAAAAAACACAAAGCCCGTTGCCAGCCAGCGGGCTTTGACTTTACAATCCGGTTCAGGATTTCAAATATTTCCCTGAGGGAAAAAGAGGATACTCATGCATTTAGGCAAACGTTTAGCAGCAATTGTTTTAACTTGTGGTCTAAGTGCAGGCTTAGTCGGCTGTGGCTTTCATCTAAAAGGAACCAATCCGAGTTCTGCACCTGTTGCCTATTCGGTTATGAGCCTTTCTTTACCCCCCAATACTGAAGAATTACAAGAAAAGCTGGCGGTTTATTTAGGTGCTGCGGGCGTACAACTCAGTAATGTACCAGAAGCTTATGTTTTACGTGTTCTCGATTACACGCCGCGCCGCTTAGAATTGAATGGTAAGCTGGTTGAAACCTTGCTGCGTTTAAATGTAACCTTCCGCATTGAAGATGCGCAAGGCAATCCGGTGACCGAACCACGCACTGTGGTGGCAACGCGTACTTATCAATATGACATTGAAACAGTCAACACTGATGACCAGGAACAAAAGTTTTTGAATCAGGTGATTATTGATGATGTGGCACAGCAGATCGCGCGTCAGATTTCATCGAACCGCCTACCCTTGGCCAAACAAAATACCCCAGCGCAACCTGCTCAATAAGAACGCCTTATGAAACTTGACTATCTGCAAGCCCTAAAACGTGTCGATGAAGCTCGCGGTGCCTGGGTCTTGCATGGTCAAGAGCCTTTGCTAGAACAAAACCTGATCGATGCCTTTCGCACACATTGGCAAGCCAAAGACATCGAACGTCAACGTTATGATGTCAGTTCAGTTTCTGAGTGGAAAAATGTCTTTAATGCATTGAACAGTTTGTCATTGTTCTCAACCCAACTGGCAGTTGAAGTGCATGGCAATATCAAACCAGATGCCAGTAGCCTCAAACTGCTGAAAAGCTATTTACAACAAGACAGTGATAATCTGCTATTGGTCGTTATGCCCAAGCAAGATGCGAGCAGCCTCAAATCCAGCTTCTTCCAGACGGTTGAGGCCAATGGTGTCTGCGTTGCGCTTACTGCAAATTATCCACGCGATCGTCAGCAAATTTTGGCAGTTGAAGCAGAGAAACTGGGGATTAAACTGGCCCATGATGCCTGGCAATGGCTGGAACAGCATCATGAGCACAACTTGCTGGCAGCCAAAAACAGCCTGATGCGGGTCAGTGACACCTTTGCTGAAGTTGATGTGATTCAGATTGATCATTTATATGCCTGCTTACAGGATCAATCACGCTATAGCACCTATGATTTGAGTGATGCCCTGCTGCAAGGCAATCTCTCGCAATCGATCAAGATTTTCCAGTATCTGGTCGCTTCAGGTGAACCGATGAGCCTGATCTTATGGAGCCTGAGCAAGGAAATGCGTCTGTTGATGCAATTGTTTGAACAGCCGCAAAATGCCTTGCAAATTGGAATCTGGAAAACCAAAGTCGGGCTATATCAGCAAGCTTTACGCCGTCTCAGCCCCCAACGCTTTTTGAGCTGGCCCCAGCTGTTAATCCGTATTGATGCAGCCATTAAAGGAATGTCCAAAGAGAACCCTGAACATCTCATCTTACAGGCCATTGCTGAAATGTGCGGTCAACGCTTATTTTTAGCGCCGAGTGCTTAACCAAAGAAACGTGCAAACCAGCCCTTGCCTTTTTTGCTTTCCTGAGCACGTAAATAACTCAACATATTATCGCGCACTGCATCGACATAGTCCTGATCATCATGTTGAATATGATTGATCAGCCATTTGGACAATAAACGATATAAATCATTTTCAATCGATTCTCCCTTCTCGAACTTGAGACGATAATCATTGAGTCGTTTCACAAATAATTCATGTATACCGCGATGCGAAGGTAGGTATTGATAACTGACCTGTTCCAGCAGGTTTTCTTCAAAGCTGAAATGTGACTGGGTATAATCGATTAAATCCTCCAAGACCTCTTTGATTCGATCGCGATCTCCTGTGCTTTTTACCTGCTCCAAAGCATTGATATAATCTAAAATTTGACGGTGCTGATTATCGATTACGTCGATTCCAATATTATAGCTTTCATTCCATTCCATCGTTAAACCCTCATCAATGTTGCGAGCAAAGTTGTATTATTTTTGCACAATAAATGTGCATTTTCTTGTTAAGCGGTAAAACCATAATTTTTTTATGGAATTAAATCTTACAAGCTTTATTTATTTAAATCCATATATAAAACATGGGTTTTTAAAATTTTTTTCTACTTAATTTTCAACTGGTTTTTACTATTGGGACTAAAGGGAGGAAAATTAAGCCAGAAATAGCCTTAGAACAAATATCACACAACAAATCTAGTATGTTTGGTCTTATGTCTTTATTGATTCACACTCGATTTTATTTGTGCAGCGCTTTGATTGAAAAAATACTGTTGGGAACAGTGATCATTTTATTTAAGAGTCAGCTGATGATCTTTTAAATAGGATCGATGTTATCTATAGAGGGTCAAATCCTGTTATCAATGTCAGAACAAGCAATTCATGGAGCATTTTAAAATGGTCTGTATGGACGATATTTTCAGAAATCGGCCAATAGAAAATAATTCTCATTATAATTCAAAAAATTCACGATTTATCCCAATTTCGCTTTTATAATCAATCCCTATCTTTGATCCGAATTCGTACTCAATATGCCAAAAATAAAACCGACGAAACTAATTATGGCCGCCGTGATTGCCATTGTGTTAATCGCTGCGGGGTGGTATTTCCTCAAACCTAAAGAACAGCCGCCACAGTATATTACTGCTGAAGTAACACAGGGTGATATTGAAAGTTCTGTACTGGCGACCGGTATTTTAGAAGCCACCAAAATGGTCAGCGTAGGTGCCCAGGTTTCTGGCCAGGTGAGACAAATGTATGTGGAACTCGGTGATCAGGTTAAACAGGGTCAGCTGATTGCACGAATTGATTCTGTTCGTCAGGAAAATGATTTAAAAACTGCTGAAGCCAGCATTAAAAACCAGATGGCACAGCTTGCAGTGAGACAGGCGAATCTGGCCAAAGTTGAAGCTGAATACAATCGTCAGAAAGCCATGTATGCACAGGATGCAACTTCCCGTTCAGAGCTGGAATCTGCATTTGCCAGTTATAAAACGGCTCAGGCCGATATCACGGCAATCAATGCACAGATCGAACAGTCGCGCCTGACCTTGGCAACTGCCAAAGAAGACTTGGGTTATACCCAGATTGTGGCACCGATGGATGGCACGATTGTGGCGATTGTGACCGAAGAAGGTCAAACCGTGAATGCCAATCAAAGTGCACCGACCATTGTGAAACTGGCCAAGCTCGACACCATGACCATCAAAGCTGAAATTTCTGAAGCAGATGTGATGAAAGTGGAAGAAGGCCAAACCGTTTATTTCACCACGCTGGGCAATAACGAGAAAAAGATTTACGCCAAACTACGTCAGGTTGAACCTGCACCCAATTCGATTAATACCGATTCAAATACATCTGGTTCATCGTCAAGTTCTGCGGTGTATTACAACGCTTTATTTGATGTGCCAAATGAAGACGGCAAACTGCGTATTGATATGACGGCGCAGGTTTATATCGTGCTGGATGAAGCTAAAAATGTGCTGACCATTCCAGCCGCTGCGATTCAGAGCTCAAATCGTCCGGCACGTGCCAATCGGGGTGAAGGTTCTCGCGGAGAAGGTTCCCGTAGCGAAGCTAATCCAGCAGCACGTCCTGAAACTGAATCGGCTCAAGGCAACCGCCCTGCCGCTGAACGCCCTGCCCGCCTAAATCTGTCTGACGCTGAAATTGCGCTGATTGAACAAGGCAAAGCACAGCGTGGCATGGTTCGTGTCTTGCAAGCCGATGGTACTGCAAAACCAACCCCTGTATTAATCGGTTTGAATAACCGCGCGACTGCGCAAGTGCTGAAAGGTTTAAAACGTGGTGATCAGGTGGTGATTGCTGATGGTTCTGACACCTCCAATGATGCAGCAAAACGCGGTGGCAATAGCCGTGGCCCAATGAGAATGTAAGCATGAATTCACAACAACAGCCTCTCCTCGAGGTGAAAAATCTGGTTCGTGAATTCCCTGCGGGTGAAAGCACGGTCCAGATTTTAAAAGGGGTAAATCTGGAGATTTATCCGGGTGAACTGGTGGCGATTGTCGGCCAGTCCGGTTCCGGTAAATCAACCCTGATGAACATTCTGGGTTGTCTGGACAAACCGACCACCGGTAGCTACAAGGTCAAAGGCCGTGAAACCCGCGAACTGGAAGCGGATGAACTGGCGCAATTACGCCGTGAATATTTCGGCTTTATTTTCCAGCGTTATCATTTACTGGGTGATTTAAACGCAGCAGGCAATGTGGAAGTTCCTGCGATTTATGCCGGTGCAGATTCATCTGAACGGCATGCGCGAGCCATCAAGATTCTGACTGATCTGGGTCTGGGTGAAAAAACCCAGAACCGTCCAAGTCAGCTCTCTGGTGGTCAGCAGCAACGTGTTTCGATTGCCCGTGCGCTAATGAATGGCGGTGACGTGATTCTGGCCGATGAACCGACAGGTGCATTAGACAAGAACAGCGGTATTGAAGTGATGCGTATTTTGCGTGAACTGAATGCCAAAGGTCATACCATCATTCTGGTCACGCATGATCATAATGTGGCTAAAAATGCGACACGAATTATCGAGATTTCAGACGGTAATATCATTTCCGATCAGCCCAATGTTCCTGAAGTCGAAGAGCATCTGGAAAAACAGCCGCTAATCCGCAGTGAACAAAAGAAGATTTCTTCATGGCGTTCTGCAGTTGACCGTCTGGGTGAGGCCTTCCGTATGGCCTTGCTGGCCATGAATGCACATCGCATGCGGACTTTCCTGACCATGCTCGGAATCATTATCGGGATCGCTTCGGTGGTCTCGGTGGTCGCACTGGGCAATGGCTCACAAAAACAGATTCTGGAAAATATCAGCAGTCTGGGCACCAATACCATTACCGTATTTCAGGGCCGAGGCTTTGGGGACAATTCCAGATCTTCACAGTCCAAAACCCTGATTCCGGCCGATGCCGATGCACTGGCCGAACAGCCGTATGTCGATGGCGTCAGTCCGTCGGTGAATAGCAGTGTCACCGGCCGTTATAAAGAAATTGAAGCTTCAACCACGGTCAACGGCGTCAGTGAAGATTTCTTCTATGTGCGTGGCATGACCTTCCAGTCCGGTCAGCCCTTTGACCGCAGTAGCGTCATGCAACAGGCGCAAGATGTCGTCATTGACACCAATACCAAAAATACCTTCTTTAAGGATGGCACCAATCCGGTGGGTCAGGTGATTTTACTCGGGAGCGTACCGAGCCGGATTATCGGGGTGATCGACGCGCAAAAAGGCATGATGGGCAATAATGACAGCCTGAATGTCTATCTGCCGTATTCCACCGTGATGAGCCGTATGCTGGGGCAATCCAATGTACGTAGCATCATTGTGCGGATTAAGGATGAATACCCAAGTGCGGCGGCTGAAAATGCAATTTTAAACCTGTTGGTACAGCGCCATGGTGCGCAGGATGTGTTTACCCAGAATGCCGACAGTATTCGTGAAACCATTCAGCAGACCACAGCGACTATGACGCTTTTAATTTCGGCGATTGCTGTGATTTCACTGGTGGTCGGCGGGATCGGGGTGATGAATATCATGCTGGTGTCCGTGACTGAACGTACTCAGGAAATTGGTGTGCGTATGGCGGTGGGTGCCCGTCAAAGTGATATTTTGCAGCAATTCCTGATTGAAGCCGTTCTGGTCTGTATCTTGGGTGGTATTTTGGGTGTGCTGCTTTCCCTCGGGATTGGCCAATTAATTACCCATTTTGCCGGCGGTACTTTCCAGATGGCCTATTCAACCACTTCGATTGTAGCGGCCTTTGTCTGCTCAAGCCTGATCGGGATTGTGTTTGGCTTTATCCCGGCACGTAATGCCGCTCGTCTGAATCCAGTCGATGCGCTCTCTCGCGAATAAGGAACCTGATATGCAAATGAATTTAACCAAGCTTGCCAGTGCCCTGTTGCTGGGAAGCTCGCTGACCGGTTGTGCGGCAGTGGTAAAAACACCTTATGAGCAGCCTGCGATTAATATGCCTGGCAATTTTCAAAATAATAAGGTTTTAAGTCAGCAGATCCATGCCGACATTCTGGCAGATCAATGGTGGACCTTATTTAAAGATCCGCAATTGAACAGTCTGGTCGATCAAGTGCTGGCGCAGAATACAGATCTGGCGGTGGCTGGCATCAGTTTACAGCAGGCGCGCATTCAGGCCAGACAGGCACAAAGCCAGCAAGGCGTCCGTGTCGGTGATGCACGAATTTCAACGGGCCAGCGTTTTGATCTGGAGGGTGGCAGCAATGCTTCGACGGGTCTTTCACTGGGCTATCCGGGCTTAAGCTATGAACTGGATCTGTTTGGCAAACTGGCCAATCAGACTGAAGCGGCGCGCTGGGAAGCCTTGGCATCTGCACAGGACTTACAGGCGACAGCGCAGAGCCTGATTGGCACCACGGCACAGCTTTACTGGCAATTGGCTTATTTAAACGAGCGTTATAGCGTGGTACAGCAAAATCTGGCAACGGCGCAAAAAACCTATGATCTGGTGCAGGTACAATATCGTGCCGGTGCGGTGTCCGGTCTGGATTTAACCCAGGCCGAACAGGCGATTCAAAGCCAGCAAGCCACCTTAAGCCAGATTGAGCAGCAACGGGTGGAAACGCGTACCGGCCTCGCAGTATTGCTGCATATGCCAGTACAACAGCTTTCTATTCAGGAGCCAAGCCGTTTACCGAATATTCAATTACCGAGTATTCAGGCCGACTTACCCGCGAGTTTATTGTCCCGTCGTCCCGACCTCCAAGCGACTGAACTACGTTTGCGTAAAGCGCTGGCCAATAAGGATGCCAACAAAGCCAGTTATTATCCTTCAATCAGTCTGACTGGGAATTTGACCACAGGTATTGGCAGCAGTACTTCGCTTTCAAATGCGTTGAAGAATCCGGTGGCGACTTTAGGTGCGGGTCTGACCTTGCCCTTCCTGCAATGGAATGACATGAAACGTGATCTGCAAGTCAATGAGCTGGAATATGAAAAAGCGATTATGCAATATCGCCAGACCATGTATGAAGCCTTTGCCGATGTGGAAAATGCCTTATCGAACCGGACTGAAATCAGTAAGCAAGTCACTTTGCAGCAACGTAATGTCGAACTGGCTGAACGTACCGAACGTCTGACTGAAGTACGTTATCGTAATGGCGCGGTGGCGTTAAAGAACCTGCTGGATGCACAGGAAACCACACGGAATGCACGGCTGTCTTTGGTACAAACCCGACAGAACCAGTACAATGCCTATGTGACTTTAATGCAGGCATTAGGTGGCAGTCCAATCCAGCAATTACCTTAAACAAAGCTTGAACCATAAAAAAACCGCTGCCAGACAGCGGTTTTTTATATTGCGTGATGTCAATAAAAATTACTTCATTTCTAAATAGGCATGCACATTTTTCAATAATTCAGTTGATCGCTCATGCTCGAGCAAACTGCCTTTTTCCAGCCAGTCCCGCGCGACTCCAATATCGCGTTCCACCCCAATTCCCTTGGTATATAAACGTCCCAGATGACTATAAGCATCGGCATTGACCTGCGCTGCCGCCTGACGGTAATACTGTACCGCCTGTTCGATATTTGCCTCAGTGCCTATGCCATTTTCAAACGCTTCCCCCAGCGCATTCAGTGCCACACCATTCTGCTGAGCAGCCGCTTTTTGCAGATAGCTCAAGCCTAAGGCAATATCCTGCGCAATCTGTTGTCCCTTAAGATACTCCAAGCCCAATTCTGCCTGTGCCTGTGCATGTCCCAGTTGTGCAGCCTGATGCAGATAACGATTGGCCTGCTCTGGATGACAGATAAAGACCGGATAAATACCTGACAGAGCCTGATACAGGAACCAGGCTGCTTCCTTGGAGCCTTTCGCAACCGCCTGATTCAGATATTGAATGGCTTTGTCGCGTGTCGGCAATGGATATTCCGCCAGACTATAAAAACGCCCGACCACATAAATTAAATCTGCCTCAGACTGAGCCTCGATCTGCCAGTATTGCTGGGCCACTGCCTGAATCATGCGGGTGGCTTTGGCTGTGTCTTTTACAGTACCGATGCCATTTAAATAACACAGTGCCAGACCCATTTGTGCATAAGCATCATCGGGACTAAGCTGAAATGCTGCCTGATACAGTTCAAATGCCTTTTGCGGCTCATGAGCCACTAGATGCTGTTCAAAATACAGCGCGGCAATCATGCATAAAGCGGGCGGATGCTGAGTATTGGCAGCTTCAGACCAGTAACGAAACGCCATGGTTTCATTTTTATCGACATACCAACCATGAAAATAAGCCAGTCCAATTAAAGTCTTGGAATGCGCATCGGCATGTTCTTTGGACTGCTGCATCAAATGCTGGAACACGCGCTGACGCTGGTCGGTATCGATACGGCCTTGCAGTACGCCAGCATAATAATCATAGAGACCTTTTTGATCACCAAGACTGATACAGCGTTTAATAAATTGCAGGGCTTGAGTCTGGTCTTGGGGCAGCCTCTGTCCACGCGCATAATCATCGGCGATCTGCTGATTGGCAGCCAGATGATCTTGCTGCGCAGCTAAAAACAGATAATGAATTCCCTGAACCAAATCTTGAGCCGCTGAATCTGTTAAATAATACTGCGCCAGTTGATACTGCGAATTGCTATGTCCCTGCCCGGCATTTTGAATGAGTAAGGCCAAGCGCTGCTGTTCAGCGTTCTTATCTTCTGGATTTGTTTCTGTAGTATAAGAAAGTTCAGTGATGCGGTACTGGGCATCCAGATTGCCACGGGCTACGGCATGTCGGTACCAGTACAGCGCCTTTTCCGGGTCAGCCATTTGATAGCGTTGCTCCTCATGAATCTGCCCCAGATAATAAGCCGCGTCATCACTGCCCAGATGAAAGGCTTTATCGAGATAACTGATGGCTGTTTCCGTATTTTGCGCATGTCCCAGACCCTGCAAATGCATCAGCCCCATGCCGACATAAGCCTGTGGAATTTCCTGTTGCTGGGCAAGATTCTGGTAAATCTGATAGGCACGTGCATAATTCGGATGTTCAGGATCTGAACTCAAGCGCGCCGCATGCTTGAGCTGTGCATCAAGCTGCTCAATCCATAGATCATGCTGCACAGCTTTGGCCTGATCACGTTTTACCGGATCCGGACGTTTCCACATCCAAATCCCCAAAGCCCCTATCCCCAAAATCAATACCAGCAAGAACCACATAACTGCTCCAAAACATTATTTTTGTTCTGCAAATGAATCCTTTCATTCTAAACGCCGTCTCAAAAAAAGCACATATCTTGTGCTTTTTATTTTGTAAATCAGGCTTTTGCTCTTTTACTATCCAGCTTCTTCAAGCCTTCTGCCACAGCGACCATGGCAAAGCTTGAAGTCACCACCACGGCAGAGCCATAACCACCACAGCGCAAGCCGGCACTGGCACAGACATCGGCACTCGAGAACGGATTATCGATAGAATAGACACAGGTAATGCCGAATTTTTCTTTAGGTTTTTTACAAATACCTTTGCCGCGTAACTGGGCACGCAATTTGGCCAGCATCGGGTCCTGTTCGGTTTTAGATAAATCGGCCACCCGAATTTTCAGGGGATCCAGTTTACCGCCTGCTCCGCCTGACACAATCAAGGGAATCTTGTTAAAGCGACAATGCAGCATCAAGGCAAATTTGGCCTTCACATCATCAATACAGTCGAGAATTAAATCAGGATTACCTGCTAAAATTTCTTTGATATTTTCCGGCGTCAGATAATCATCAATCAGATTGATCTTGATCCGTGGATTAATGGCATGACAACGCTCGGCCATCACTGCAATTTTTTCATGGCCCAAGGTCGTGCTCATGGCAGGCAATTGACGATTAATATTGGATGCCGCCACCACATCCATATCGACCAAACTCAGCTCGCCCACACCGCTACGTGCCAGCGCTTCTACTGCCCAAGAACCGACACCACCGATGCCAATCACCATCACATGACTTTTTTCATAATGACTGAAGCTGTCTTCTCCATAAATTTTGGCAACACCCGCAAAGCGGCGCTCATATTCATCGTCTTGAAGCAGTTCAGTCATAAGTCATCAATAGCTGTTAAATCACGGCTTATTTTAGCAAAGTCAGCATTTTTTTACTGCTTCTAAAATTTTGATACAAAATCTATCAGCAAAATCAGAAAGATAAATTCAGGAACATTTATAATTGGATAAAATTCATACATAAAACTTTAAATATGGGAGTCAAACACTGTGCTGATCAATGCTCTTTTGGCTCTCAATTTTATACTGATCACTCTACATTTTTATTTTTACAGTAGCCAAAAACAGAAAAACTATGCGCTGAGTATTTTTATTCGTTTGTTGATTTTAGGCCTATTCGGATATGTGATCCTAGATCGCCATGAAACCCAGACCCATCTGATTTTGGTACTGATATCCTGGGTGATATTTGAACTGATTGAGAGTTTATATCAAAAGAAAAAAGCATCAATCTCATAAAAAAAGAGGCTTTCGCCTCTTTTCAATTCATCGGAATTTAGTCTTTATTCATGATAAAGAAATATTGACGATAGTATTTCAGTTCGGCAATTGAATCACGAATGTCATCCATCGCCAGATGCGAAGCATTTTTCTTGAGACCACTCATGATTTCAGGACGCCAGCGTTTTGCCAGCTCTTTCACTGAAGATACATCCAGATTACGGTAGTGGAAATATTGTTCCAGCTCAGGCATCAGGCGATGCAAGAAACGGCGATCCTGACAGATCGAGTTACCACACATCGGGGATGATTTTGGATTGACCCATTTCTTCAGGAATTCAATAGTTTGCTGTTCTGCATCCTGAGCCGTCAGTTTACTGCGACGCACCCGTTCAATCAGACCCGATTGACCATGTTGACGGGTGTTCCACTCATCCATGGCATTTAACAGACGTGCAGGCTGATGCACCGCAAGCACAGGACCTTCTGCCAGAATATTCAAATTGTCATCGGTTACAATCGTCGCAATTTCAATAATTTGGTCATTGTCTGTGTCTAGACCTGTCATTTCAAGGTCAATCCAAATCAGGCGGGTATCAGCGGTGCTGCTCATAAATGTGCAATCTTATTGGGTTTAAAAACAACTATAGTAGCAAATTAATTACATCTTGGGTGTCATTCGGGGGCTGCTTCATGCTATTTTTGCCATCTGATTTACCCGGTTTTTTAGGATATGAATGGCCTTAATACGTAAGCGTCGTCTGACAGAGCAACAACAGCGCCGCATTCAGAAACAACAGAAAACACGTCAAGAAGATCTCGATACCTCCAGTGATCTGGAAGGTTTGGTAGTGCAACACTACGGCCGCCAACTTGAAGTGCAAGCTTTGTCTACTCCTGACATTCACCCTGAAAAACCTGTGGTTGCCGATGGCGAGCCTGAACCTTTCTGGAAAGAAATTGAATTGGGCAGTGTCTGGCGCTGTCATACCCGAACCAATCTGGATTTATTGGTCACGGGTGACCGGGTTAAATGGCAAGCCGATCCGAATACCGGATTGGGGATTATTACGGCGATTCATCCACGTAAATCCTTATTGACCCGTCCTGACCGCTATCACAAGGTTAAACCGGTAGCGGCCAATATTTCACTGATTGTGATTGTGTTTGCACCATTGCCTGAGCCAGCACCGGGCCTGATCGACCGTTATCTGGTGGCCTGTGCCGATGCCGATATTCCTGCGCTTCTAGTGATGAACAAAGCCGATTTGTTAAAAGAGAACGATCCAATTCTGACTCTGCTACAAGAATATCAAGACCTCGGTTATGAAGTAATGCAAACCCAGTCCGATGGTGATCTGACTGTATTGTCCAATCGTCTGGAAAATGAAACGGTGGCTTTTGTCGGTCAATCGGGTGTCGGTAAAAGTACGCTGATCAATGCGATCGTGCCAGATGCAGCCCAGAAAACCAATATTATTTCGGAAAACTCGGCACTCGGTCAGCACACCACCACCTCAACCCGTTTGATCGGTTTTGGTGAAGGTGCTGCCCTGATCGACTCTCCGGGAATTCGTGAATTTGGCCTGTGGCATCTGCCTTTAGATAAGGTACAAATCGGTTTTCCTGAAATTGAAAACCTGCTCGGACACTGTCAGTTCCGGAACTGCACGCATAAGCATGAAAAACAATGTGCTTTACGTCAGGCCGCGAGTGCGGGTGAAATTTTACCGCGCCGACTGGACAGCTATTTGCGTTTAATCGATGAAATCACTGAAGCACAGCAAAAAAATTAATTTTCTTGTGCCTCAACCCTTGAAGCGGTGATTTTGATCACCATATTTATGAGCTATACTCTTGGCAATTTTAAAATTGTAATTAGGTGAATTGTGGAACGTTGGTTCGAGTTTATGGGGAATCACCCCTTCTTATTTGGAACACTCGCGGTATTGGTAGTTTTGTTCTTCATTATCGAAGGTCAACGTAACGGTCGTAAAATTTCTCCGCAGTCGCTGGGAATTTTAGTCAAAGCAAAAAATGCCATGCTGATTGATTTACGGGATGCCAAAGACTTCCGTGAAGGTCATATCAGCGGCAGCCGTAACATTCCATATAGCCAGATTACAAAGCATGTTGAAGAGCTGAAAGCATCTGATCGCCCTTTGGTGTTCATTTGTAACCTTGGACAGGTGGCTGGTACTGCGCTACAACAAGTGGGTCATGCCGATGCATACCGTCTTGATGGCGGCATCAGCAACTGGAAAGCCCAGGGTTTACCTTTGGTGAAAAGCAAATAATCCACGAACAGGAGATTGATCATGGCTGACGTTATTGTTTATTCAACGACTGTGTGTCCTTATTGCGTGCGTGCAAAACAGTTGCTTGAGCGCAAAGGTGTCGCATATAAAGAAATTAATCTATCTCAAGAAGCACCTGAAGTACGTCTTGAATTGATGCAGCGTACCAATCACCGCACTGTGCCACAAATTTTTATTAAGGATCAATTCATCGGTGGTTTCGACCAGCTTTATGCTTTAGAGCGTGAAGGCAAACTTGATGAATTACTGGCTTAATTCTACTAAAATCATCACTTTATATTAAGGATCAAAGAATGAGTGAAGAACAACAAGCTCAACCACAATTGGCATTAGAGCGTATTTACACCAAAGATATTTCTTTTGAGGTTCCTGGGGCACAAGTTTTTACCAAGCAATGGCAACCTGAGCTCAACATCAACCTTTCTTCTTCTGCAGAAAAAATTGATGAGACTCATTTTGAAGTGGCTTTAAAAGTCGTTGTTCAAGCGACCAATGAAGGTGATACTGCTTTTATCGTCGACGTGACTCAAGCCGGTATCTTCTTGGTAGATGGCGTTGAAGAAGAGCGTCTTCCATACATCCTGGGCGCATACTGCCCGAACATTCTGTTCCCGTTCCTGCGTGAAGCAGTGAATGATATGGTGACTAAAGGTAGCTTCCCACAGTTGCTGCTTACCCCAATCAACTTCGATGCTGAATTTGAAGCCAATATGCAACGTGCACAAACTGCCGCTGTAGATGGTCAGGCTTAATCGCTGTCCTGCAAATCTAAAAAAGACCGCTTATGCGGTCTTTTTTATGGCCTTGAGTGAACTCCCCCTTTATCAAAGGGGGAATGAGGGGATTTTGCTCATTTACTCTTTTTTTAAAGAAAGGGTTTAGCAAGATTAAAGAAAAATAATCCCTCCTAACCTTCCTTTAAAAAAGGGAGGAACTCTTCCCCCCCACGGCAGAGAATAGACTTTTATTCCGCATCCGCCATTAAATCAGCGCTCATACCCACGGTATTGAAACCGGCATCGACATACAGGATTTCACCGGTAATGCCATTGGCCCATGGCGAGCACAGGAATAATGCTGCATTGCCGACATCTTCAATCGTTACATTACGTTTTAATGGCGCAACTTTTTCATTTAAGTCGAGCATTTTACGGAATGATTTAATGCCTGAAGCAGCCAGAGTACGGATTGGACCCGCAGAGATGGCATTGACACGAATACCTTCCTGACCCAAGCTCGAAGCTAAATAACGAACACCGGCTTCTAAAGAGGCTTTGGCCATACCCATCACGTTATAGTTCGGCATTACGCGCTCAGAACCTTGATAAGTTAGCGTTAACAGGCAACCTTGACGGACTTGTAGCAAAGGCTTTGCCGCACGTGCCATCGCGATAAAGCTATAGGCACTGATGTCATGTGCAATATTGAAACCTTCGCGGTCTGTGATTTCGGTAAAGTCACCATCCAAAGTATGCGCCGGTGCGAAACCGATAGAATGCACCACGCCGTCCAGACCATCCCAGTGTTTTGCCAGCTCAGCAAATGCATTATCAATATCAGCATCTACCGCCACATCACAAGGAAAAACCAGTTTTGAACCAAACTGTTCAGCAAAGTCATCTACCCGCTTTTTCAGCTTTTCATTTGGATAAGTAAAAGCCAATTCAGCACCTTCACGATGTAATGCCTGAGCAATACCAAAAGCAATGGATAATTTACTCGCAATACCCGCGATCAAGAAGCGCTTACCCGCCAAAAGTCCTTGTGCCATGTGAATCTCACCTAAAAGAATATATATGCATGATGCCAAGTCTGAGGCATTTTAGAAATTGCATAATGCATCTTTTTTTAACAGATACCAAATTACAGCAGATACAGCCGAGCAATAAAAACCGGCATTATTCATCGGCCAAATTCAAAACCTGATGGGTATTCTGCCAGAGTTGCTGTGCCAATTTGGCTTGATCTTGCCCTAAGCTTTGTGCCAAACCTTCCAGTACATAAGGCAAGTTGGCAGGTGTATTGCGGGTACGTTGCTCACCTGACTGTTGACAGCATAACGGCGTCATATCCGGACAATCGGTTTCCAGCACCAGATGTTCTGCACCGACTGCCTGTACCACCTGATGCAGTTTTCTGGCATTCGGATTGGTAATCTGTCCGGTGACTCCCAGTTTAAACCCCAACTTGACAAAAGCCTTGGCTTCCTCAACACCTCCGCCAAAGGCATGTGCGATTCCACCCTGTTTAAACTGATGCTGTTTTAAAATTTGTAAAACTTCTGCATGTGATTTACGGATATGCAGCAAAATCGGCTTATCAAATTGTTGTGCCAGTTCAATTTGTGCAGCGAAAAAATCTTGCTGCTTTTGAAAAATTTCAGGTTGTTTATGCTGCTTTAAAAATGTGTCGAGACCGATTTCACCAATGGCAATGCATTGTTCATTTCTAAGCAGCTGCTCTAAATCATGTAAATGTTCAGCCTGATGCTGTTCAATATAAAACGGATGCAAGCCGGGTGCCAAATGGCTATGCGGTGCATCTTTCAAGCCATTGATAAAACGATGGGTTTTTAACAAATCCTGAAAGCGGTTTTGCAAAAAGCCAATTAGAACCAGATGTTCCACACCTACCGCTTTGGCCGCATAGGCCAGATGTTCCCGATCAGGATCAAAATCGGGAACATCAAAATGGGTATGCGTATCGAACAGTTTTAACTTCATTCGGCTTTAGATGCTAACGCTGGCTGTGCCTCAGAGGCTGCTGTTTCAGCTTGCAGCAGATATTGCGGTTTTAGCACGCCTTGTAGCTGCGCATAAGGAATCATTAAGCGCGGCAAACCCACCACATAAGGTCCGATTTCATATTCGGCATATTGTAAGATCAAACCTTCTTTGGCCAGATAAAAATTATCGGTCAGTATGAACTTCCAGGCCTGTTCATATTCAGCGACATCTTTTGCCAGCTTGGACTCCATGACCCAGACTTTAAAAGCCTCATACGCCTGTGCTTCGAGTTTGGCTTTTTGCTTCTCGGCAATAATGTCATCCAGCTTGACCAGTGTTTGCTGTTCAAGATCAAAATTATAATAGCGCTGTGCAGATGCTCCGTGCGCACCTCCCAGATAATGGCTACTGTTTAGCACCACAGTCGCCAATGGATCACCCGAATTCAGAATCTTGGGCTTAATCATCAGGCTAATGCTATGACTGGCACTCAGTGCTTTGAGCTCCTTGTCCAGATTCAAGAAGGTCTGCATAGAAGGCTGAATTTGCTGCTCAAGCTGCTGTTTTGGTGTAGTGACCGTCGACAAGGCTGTTTTTGGTTCAGAAGCAGCCACTTCGGCTTCACTGGCAGCAGTGGCTTTTGCCGGCTCAATCGCATCGACAGACAGGATATTTTTTAACTGTTGCAAAATCTGCTGATCGATCCATTCATCAATAAAGCGCTGATTACTGTTCAGGCGTTCAATCGAAATTTCCGGACAGTTTTTACCCTCACACTCTGGAATCACCAGCTTGAGTTTTTCGGTATCACCACTAAGTTTCAGGACTTCTGGCTCGGTTTGTACCACTTCAGGAGAAGTCGGCTCTTTCGGCTCATTGCTCTTCGGCTGACATGCACTCAGTAAAACTGCGGATGCCAGTATCGATAGACAAAAAATATTCTTATATTTTGGCATTCATTACCCTTTTCAAAACGTGTAATTAATCCTGAGAGGATTACGACCTTTAGAACATATTCCGATAGACTTCGGCTTTCAAGACCTGTTGTGTTTGTTCTTTTGTTAAATAGATATCCAGTTGTTTGGCATCTTTGCTAATGTCATGACTACGATAATGCAGACCAATCCCTTCCTGATCGAAGAACCACTCAGCCTGCCCCCAATACAGTTTTTTCGGTGCTTGCTGCTGAACCTCGTGATTATTGTCTTTTAACCATTTTTCATAAGCGGTTTGAATGATCTGATCCATTAACAACTGTTGTTTGGGATCGATAATATCCAGTGGAGTCAGCATTTTTTGCTGTTGACGATCGGCTACAAAAAAATAATAGCGCTCATACACACTGATATTTTCCTGTTTACTATCAATACCAATTTGCAGCAAGACATATTGATTACGCTGATAGGGAATGCGGGTATACAGCGATAATTCATAAGCCTGATTGAGCTGGAGTTGAGCCTGCCAGGCATCCGATTTTTTCACATAGGCATTCATCGCCTGTTGTAAACTCATATCCTGTTTTAAGCCAATTTGATCCTGAATTACCTTGGCCTGCTGTTTTTCGATCCAGTGATTCATCCATGGATCAGCCGTATATAAAGTCTGGATATCGACATTAATACAGTTTTTGGTTTCACAAAATGGCAAGGCGATCTTGGCCGGTTGTTCTTGAATATTCAGGTAAGGCAAAATACTGGCACTTTGCTTAACTGGGGTTGTTTTTCCATCCGGCTGGTCAAGTTCCGGTTCTTTTTCGCTTTTATCACAGCCACTCAGGACAAGACTTAAACCAATGACAGCACCGAGGGTGGCTTCCTTGCTGAACTTCATTTTTAAACAATCTATCAGGTTATGAATAGTTTAAATGTAACATAAAACAAAACAGCTTCCGGAGAAGCTGTTTGATATTTTTAGACGATATTTGAATACCTGAAAGTTTAGTGTTCGCGCGTATTATGGAACACGATGTCCGGATAACGTTCTTGCATGAGCTGTAAATTCACTCGGCTTGGCGCAAGATAAGTCAAGTGACCACCGCCATCGACTGACAACTGGTCGTGGGCTTTTTTCTTAAATTCGTTAAATTTTTTCTCGTCATCACAAGACACCCAACGAACAGTATTGATGTTCACGGGTTCGTAAACACAGTCAACTTTATATTCTTCTTTCAAACGATACGCCACCACTTCAAACTGAAGTACGCCCACTGCACCCACGATCAGGTCATTATTATGCTGTGGCATAAATACCTGTGTTGCACCTTCTTCAGACAACTCTTTCAGGCCCTTTTGCAACTGTTTCGATTTCAAAGGATCTTTTAAGCGTACACGGCGGAACATTTCTGGTGCAAAGTGCGGAATACCTGTGAACTGTAGCTTTTCACCTGAAGTAAAGGTATCACCAATCTGAATGGTGCCGTGGTTATGCAGTCCGATAATATCGCCCGGCCACGCTTCTTCCAGATGCTGGCGGTCACCGGCCAGGAAGGTTAAGGCATCACTAATCCGCACATCTTTATCCAGACGTACATGCTTCATTTTCAGGCCTTTTTCATATTTACCTGAACAAATTCGCATGAATGCAATACGGTCACGATGTTTCGGGTCCATATTGGCCTGAATTTTAAAGACAAAACCGCTAAAGCCTTCTTCATCAGCTTCGACAACACGAGCCTGAGTAGGATGGGCCTTCGGCGGCGGTGCATATTGACTGAAGGCATCCAGCACATGGTCAACCCCAAAGTTACCTAAGGCTGTACCGAACAATACCGGCGTTTGACGGCCTGCCAGAAATTCTTCACGATCCAATGGCTCATTGGCCATTTGCACCAGTTCAAGTGATTCTTCAAATGCAGCCCACGCCAGCTCACCAACTTTCTCACGAAGATCCGGATAGTCATAACCATCACGTATTTCGATTGTAGGAATGGTTGAACCAAAACCGGTTTTGTAAATGTAGAATTTTTCTTCGATTAAATTAAATACACCGGCAAAATCACGCCCCGTACCCAATGGCCAGGTGATCGGAACACATTTAATTTTCAGAACGTTTTCGATTTCATCCAGAAGCTCGAGTGGCTCACGGATTTCACGGTCCATTTTGTTAACAAAAGAAATAATCGGTGTATCGCGCATACGACACACGTCCATCAATTTAATGGTCCGGTCTTCCACCCCTTTTGCACCATCAATCACCATTAATGCCGAGTCGACGGCGGTTAAGGTACGATAGGTATCTTCCGAGAAATCTTCATGTCCCGGGGTATCGAGCAGGTTGATCATCTTGTCTTTGAACGGGAACTGCATCACCGAGGTCGTGATCGAGATGCCACGTTCTTTTTCCATTTCCATCCAGTCCGATGTAGCGGCCCGGTCAGACTTACGGCTTTTCACCATACCTGCAACCTGAATCGCCTGCCCCCATAACAGCAGCTTTTCTGTCATGGTGGTTTTACCGGCATCGGGGTGGGAAATAATGGCGAATGTACGTCGCTGAGCGACCTGCGCCGCTAACTCATCTTTAAAACTCATGGAAAATACCTACTGCAGAACCGCAGTGCTCAAGATCAAAAACGATCAATATGAAAATTGGCAATATTGTAGCAGATTTCTAAAGCCAATAAGTATGCCCACGGCTGAAGGAAATGACAGTATTTATAAGATCTATGCTTGTTGATTGCGGTATTTTTCAGCCCAGATTGAGTCGGAAACAATACGGTTATGAAGCTTAAATATGGGAGTTTGTGTCATTCAACTGGCCTGCTGAATAATACTAAATATAGGTTCAATGTACTATTTAATACCGCATTAGTAGCGTATAAAAATTCAAATTAAGACAGAAAATCCTGTGTTGCCAATGACTCGACTGGCATCGGCTTTGCCAGCAAATAACCTTGTAATTGCTGACAACCGAGTCGAGTCAAAATATCTGCTTGCAGCGTGGTTTCTACGCCTTCAGCCGTCACTTTTAAACCCAGTTTAATCGCCAGCCGAATAATGCTTTCCAGAATCATTTCTTCTTTAGAGCCGACGCTAAGATCCTGAATAAACTCTTTATCAATTTTCAGTTCATCCACGGGCAGATTTTTTAGATATAAGAAGCTGGAATGTCCGGTTCCAAAATCATCAATCGCCAGCTGGATACCGATATTACGTAATTGTTCAAGGGTACGAATACTGGCATCGATATAATGCATGGCGGTCGATTCAGTAATCTCGATCATCAAGTGCTGCGGATTGATCTTATAGCGTTTAAACAGGTTTTGCAGATTAGCTAATAGATGCTTATGCTCAAACTGCACCGCAGACAAATTCACGGCAATCGGGAAAAAGTCGGTATTATTTTTTTCCCAGAGTTGGATCTGTTTGCAAGCCTGCTCCAGTGCCCAATAGCCCATCTGAATAATAAGCCCAGTTTTCTCAGCGCCATGAATAAACATATTGGGACCCAGTAACCCATGTAATGGATGCTGCCAGCGAATCAGGGCTTCTACCCCACAAATTTTTCGTTCACTGGTAAATTTAGGCTGATAAAACAGTACAAATTGCTGATCTTCAACTGCTTTATACAGATCATTAATCAGCTTGCTCTGGCTCTTGGATTCATGCTGATCAGAAGAAAAATTAAAGACTGAATAGGTATTGCGGCCCTGATATTTAGAACTGAGCATTGCTGCATCGGCATTCACCAGTAAATCTTGCAGATTCTTGCCATGCTCCGGATACATCGCGATTCCGATACTGCCCGAAATATTAATGGTTTTGCCATCAATCAGGAAGCTGTCCTGAATCAGATTTAGAATCTGCTCTGACATTTCTGAAGCTTTGCTGACGGACGTATTTTCCAGCACCATCAGGAACTCATCACCACCAATTCTAAGCAGCTTGGAACGGTCACCCCATAACTGATGAATACGCGCAGTCAGTTGAATCAGCAACTGGTCTCCGACCTGATGACCAAACACATCATTCACCGCCTTAAAACGATCCAGATCAATATATAAAAAGGCAATTTCCTGCTGATGTTGTTGCTTGGAAAACAAGATATCTGCGTATTCAGCCAGGTATAAACGGTTGGGTAATTTGGTGAGATTATCCTGGATATTTTGATTTTCGAGCTCTTTATTGGCCCATCGCAGTTGGCGATTCAGAGATGCCAGACGCAATTCTGAGAGAACCAGACGAATCATGGCAATCAGTAACAGAGCACTGATTAACACAACCGCGAACAACAGATCATAAGTCGCATGTGAAGATTCTGTGATTGGCGTAATCTCTGTTCTCTCAAAGTTGGCCCTAAGACTACTTGTATAGTGCATGGCTGAGACCCCGAGACTCATCACCACGATCACGAGAGCCACTCGGGAAAATGACCAGATGCTTTGGATCATTAACCAGAGGGTAAAAATAGAAGCCGTAAAGACACTTAAATAAGAGAGCAACATCCAGCTGAAATCAAAATGATAGACATGACTTAAATGAATTGCTGTCATCCCAATGAAATGGATCGACCAGATCAATAGCCCCAGTAATGCGGCCGTTGCAAATAGCATGAGTGTTGCAAATTTTCTTCGCGACTCACGCCACCATATTTTTTGAATCGGCATCAAAAAATAGCCAGCGACGAAAGCAAAGAGAGTTGATCCGATGACCAGACTGATATCATGCTGAATAGGGATCATATAAAATGTTCCGTATTGGTCATCATTGTTATTATTCCCCTCACGTGTATTTCTATTTCCACCTGGTCAAGTTTAAAGCCGTCAGAATCGTAAAGTTGACAAGCAATGCACATGTGTCGCTGTGCAAAGCCTCTGGTTTTAAATAAAATTAGAATTTATATTTTTTTAATTCAGGGTCGAGAACAGATTCTGAAATCATGATGAACATCAGCATAAAATATGACTTCTATCTTATGAGTCTTGAAAATTTTAGCAAATGTTTAAATCTATTTTTCCAGTTTATTTATTCAACCACCGTCACAATTTTTTTCTTTTTATTTAGACAGCTAGCAATTCATGTGAAAAATTTATTCTGATTTTTAAATAGCCGGATATCATAAAAAAATAGCCTGTCGAAACAGGCTATTTTTTTAGATCCTTAGATACTTAAATGGACATGCTTAAAAGTTACTGTTTGGCCTGTAACTTGGCATAATCCAGCAACACATGTGCAGCTTCGATCACAAAGGCTTCTTCTTCAGGAAGCGCCGGACGCTCTTTGGCTTTCATTTTGGCACGGGTTTCAATCAGTGCATCCATTGAAGCCTGATAAGTTTCCCAGTTCGGATAAGGTTTAAGACCTGTAGCCATACGGCGGGTATTTTCTGCCTCCAGCGTTTTTTGCTCCATGGCAATCAACTCTGCTTTACGCTGTTGCAAGTCCAGTACCTGACGCTTTTCTTCCTCGGCTTTTTTCATCACCGCCTTACGCTGTTCCAGATACTTGAACTGAGAATCCAGCACGACCCGTTGCTGAGAAAGTTTAGCCAATTCAGGTACATATTTCTGTACTGCACCTTCACGTTTAAACGGTGCGGTTGGAATGGTATCCCACTGCAAGGCATTTTTAGCCTTACGCTCACCAAACTCTTCATTATAAATATCGACCAGTTTAATGTCTGGCACAACCCCTTTATTCTGGGTACTACCACCAGTCACCCGGTAGAATTTACGCTGTGTCAGTGTCGCCTGACCATGGGCCAAGCTATCCAGTTGCACCTGCGCCGTACCCTTACCAGTGGTGGTACTGCCGATCACAATCCCACGTTCATAATCCTGAATCGCTGCGGAGTAAATTTCGCTGGCCGAGGCAGAGGCCAGATTGATCATTACTGCCAAAGGACCCGCATAGGTTTGTGCACCGCCATCATCATCTTCAAAGACGCTAACATTGCCATTACCATCACGAATCTGCACCACTGGGCCAGATTTAATCACCTGCCCCAACATACGTGCCACTTCTTCTAGTGAGCCACCCGGGTTATTACGCAAATCGACAATAATCCCGGCAACATTTTTGGCCGCCAGTTCTTTTAAAGCCTTATTGGTATCTTCAGAGACTGAACGATAATCTGTACCGGCACGACGTGCACGATAGTTCAGGTAGAACGACGGGATTTCAATCACACCATATTGATATTTCTTGCCATCGCGCTGAATGTCGACGACACGCGTACGCACACCGGCATCTTCTTCCTGAATCACATCACGGGTAATGGTCACGTTACGTGCCTGCCCCATGGTCGCGCCTGCACCGAGTAAACGTAGAGTGACTTTAGTGCCACGCTTGCCGCGAATCAGACCGACAATTTCATTGCTTGGCCAGCCAATCACATCGACCATCTGTTCGCCATCCTGGGCTACACCAATGATACGATCACCCGATTTCACCTGACCGGATTTACTCGCAGGACCACCTTCGACAATGGTTTCAATCTTGGTGTAATCTTCATTGCCACGTTCAGGACGAATCGAGACCCCAACCCCTTCGAGCTGCAAAGTGGTCTGACGATTCAGCTCCATCGCATCTACAGGCGGGAAATAATTACTATGCGGATCATAGGTCAGCATCATCGCATTCAAGGTCTTGTCGAGCACATCATCACTCTTGATCCGGCTGACACGTTCCAGCTGACGGGTATAACGCTTGGTCAAGGTTTGTGCAGGCGTCAGATCTTCAGGACCGGTAAGGTCTTGTCCATTGGCCAGTTCTGGATTGGCCTTCAGTGCTTTCTGTTTGGCCTGTTCTTCTTCTTTACTGATGGTTAGATTGATCAGCTGGGACACCAGCATTTTTGACCAGTGCGCGCGCTGTTCAGCCTCAGTTTTAAAGAATGGTGCTTTTTCACGATCCGTTTCGATATAGACATTTGGCTGATTCAGGTTCTGTGGTTTTTTCAGCTCATCCAGCATATAAGTATAGAACTGAGTCAGGCGCTGACGATATTGCGCATGGATTTCATAAGAACCCGACAAATTGCCAGCTTTCAGGTGAGCACCGAAATTGGCCCCATAACGTTTCTTGTAATTTTCAACTTCTGGTGCCAGAAATAAGCTATGTTCCGGATCCAGACTATCGATATAGAAATCGAAAATACGCTGCGAAGTCTGGGCATCCAGACGCATATTCAAATAGTGCTGACGGTCCACCAGCGTCGCCAGTTGACGTGATACCAATGCCTGTTCCTGAGATGGCTGAATGGCTTTGCTGACCACTTCTGCACTATTGGCTGCAATCGCATCATTCACGACATGGGTAAAAAAGAAGCCACCTGTCGCAATCGCAACGGCGCAAGCTATCGTTTGAAATTTCATAAATAATTCGTACTTCCTTGGCCTAGAGACCAATGTGACTGTGTTGCTTTTCGACCAGAATTTAAAGTATTCAGCATCTTAAACAACTTAATATGTTTATGTCGTGTAGTTTTATCATATTCTGTGCTGACAAAGTGTAGCAAATCATTGCAGAAATCAGGTATTGTTTCCCGGAAAAATTCTAAAACGGATTCCGCATATGATTGGCGCATTGATGCTCGACATCGCAGGCACAACCCTGACTCAAGAAGATATTGAACTATTCGGTGCGCCGCAAGTCGGTGGAGTCATTTTATTTGGACGTAACATCGAATCTGCGGCTCAAGTCCGTGCCTTAACCGATCACATGCGCCAGATTCGTCCTGATATTTTGATTGCAGTCGATCAGGAAGGTGGACGTGTGCAGCGCTTAAGACAGGGCTTTACCCTGCTCCCTGCGATGGGGAAATTTGGCGAACTGTATGCTCATGATTCGCAGCGTGCTTTAGATTTGGCCGAAAAATGCGGCTGGCTGATGGCGATTGAAGTACTGGCTGTCGGGATTGATTTCAGTTTTGCGCCGGTGCTGGATTTAAACGACATCAGTGATGTGATTGGTGACCGAAGCTTTGCCAGAAATATTTCAGATATTATTCCACTGGCCAGCGCATTTTTAAAAGGGATGAAACGTGCCGGCATGGCCTCAACCGGTAAACATTTCCCGGGTCATGGTTCAGTCAAAGCGGATTCACATGTTGCCGCAGCCATTGATATGCGCAGCTATGAAGACATTCAGCAAAAAGACATGCAGACCTTTATCCAGTTACAGCCGCAACTCGATGCTTTAATGCCAGCGCATGTGATTTATAGTCAGGTAGATCCCAATCCGGCCGGATTCTCGGAATTCTGGATTCAGAAAGTTTTGCGTCAGCAACTCGGTTTTGACGGCGTTCTGTTCTCGGATGATTTAAGCATGCAGGCCGCCTGTGTGGCAGGCGGTGCCGATGCCCGAATTCAGGCCGCACTGAAAGCCGGGTGTGATATGGGGCTGGTCTGTAATGATCGTGCAGCACAATGTATTGCACTGGAAGGCATTGCCGACCTGCCGTTGCCAAATCAGGAACGTTTAGAACGTATGCGCGGTCAAATTCCAGCGATTCAAATTGGCACTGAACTGGATCTGGGTGATGAATGGCGCAAGATTCGTGATGAAATACTGGTATTCAAGCAGCAGACTAGCTGAAACTTTTTAAATCCAATCAAGATGATAAAGGAACACGACAAAGTGTTCCTTTTTTATTATGATGTTAAAAGGCGTTACTTCTGTAGCACCCAACTAAAATAACAATAAGGTCAGAACCCTATGCCAAAATCACTTTCGCAGCATCGCCATATTTCTTTTACAGCACATTATACCGGCTATATCTGGTATCAAATGGGAATCTCACATCCGGTCTTTGCCACGACTAAAGGCAAGTTTCTGGCCACACTGCTACATCCACTCGAAGTATGGGCAGAACGCTCTGTGGGTGGCAGTATGCGTACCACACTCAAGCAGCGTCATCAGATGATTGATGAACATCTGTGTCAGTTGATCGAGCAACATCCACAACTTCAGATTCTTGAAATTGCCTGCGGTTTGTCTCCACGTAGCTGGAATTTCAGGCAAAAATTTCCCGAGATTGATTATCGCGAACTGGATCTTCCCGACATGGCCAGAATCAAGACCCAAGCCTTGCAGCAGATTGATCAGCAGGCTCCCGAAGTGCTCACTGCAGATATTTTTAGTGAAGAGTTGGACTGTATCTTTCAGATGTTTGATCCCGACCAACCTTTGGTGGTAATTAATGAGGGGCTGATTAATTACTTTGATCAACGCATGTTGCGTATTCTGTTGCAAGGTATTGCAGAGAATGCACGACATTTTCCAGCCTTGCATTACCTTAGCGACATTTACCCGGAACCCGTCAAAAATAAATTGGCGAATTTTATTTGGAGCTGTAGCCGTCTGCTTAAATTCATGTCACGCAGTGCATTTACCTTTCATTTTAAAACCCCCCAAGAATTACAGCACTTTTTTCAAGATGCCGGTTTCAATCAGGTTGAGGTACAACAACCGCAACGTTATTTTGCCGAGCCTCGTCAGCAAAATCTGACACCGGAGCAGGATGAACATCTCGGTGATCTGGTCTGGATGATTCATGCAGTGAAAAAAAACAGCGTTAAATGACGCTGTTTTTTTATTAAGCCCCGATTAAATCACTGCATCGAAAGCGTCTTCTTGCTGAAGGATTTTCTGTTGTTGCACAAAAGCCAATAAACGTTCTGCCACTTCAAAACTGCCATGTTTAAACAGGGCTCGCACTTGAGTCTCATCCTGTTCAAAGATCAGACATTCGATCTTGAACTCGCCGTTTTCATCTTCCAGATGCAAGGCCAGATCACGCGGATAAGCTGCGGCACACTCTGTCTGTCCTGCGTCCAACTCCAGCAATACTCCAAAGAAATTCATGTCGATAATTTCTACATTCAACAGCAGATCCGAATGACGATGACTCAAATAACGTTGTGGCTGTTGCACACAAATCCGTTCTTCACCGCGCCGTTCAATCTGCTGCATCTGTTCACGGCTAAACGGAATAATTCCCGGCAACTGCTCGACTGCTTCATCACGCAAGAAGGTGGCAAACAGATGCATAGTTTCTTTCCTGCGCTGCAACTGAGGCACATGGTCAGCACCGGCAATTTGTACATACTGCATATTTGGACATTGCAGGGCAAAATTGGCATTCTCATGTGGCAAGGTAAAACTGTCATATTGACCACAGGCCACCAGAACCTTGCACTGTGGAATCGGCACGTGGGTCAGACGCAATAGACGGTTGCAGTTAATATCATAACGCTCTTGTTCGGTCACCGTGAATTCTGACATCTGCTTGAAGAATAAGCGCTTTGCTGTTGGTGACATGCGGGTTTCTTTGAGACGGGCATGATTGACCAGATATAAAATGACCGCCTGACCAAATTCATCCATGCGCTGTTCTTTCATCAGATGCAAGGATTCTTCCAATAGCATGCGCCAGCTTTTGCGGGTTTTCTGCATTACGCCCATCAGGATCATCCGATCCACCAGTTCAGGGCGCTGGTCTGCCAGACAGGAGGCGACTACTGAGCCTAAGGACATGCCTAAAATTGAAACTTGAGGAAGTTGCATCTGCTCCAGCCATTGCCCCAGCATGGCAGCAAGGTCTTCAAGCTCCAGAGTTCCAGCCGACAGACCAGTATCCACATTGCTGATCTGCTGGTTGGCTCCCATCGAAGGCAAGTCAATCAGAATGATCGGGCCGGCAGCGAAGAGCTGTTCGACACAATATTTATAGGAATTAAAATTCTGGAAGGCGCCCCCAATGATCACCATCGGCCTGAGATGCAAGGTATCCGGACGGGCAATCGCCATATATTCGATTTTCCAGCCATCCATCCAGGTGCTTCGTGCTGGCTGCTTAAAACTGTGCTTATCATAAAGATCAAAAAAACCATAATGGCTTTGCGAATCCAATACATGGGCATCCATGTGGATAATGGAATTCATTTTCCTTTTCCTCCGTCCTTGCCTTATTTTTATTGTGAAAGTCATGATTAACAGATCTTATGCTTCAGACACATTCCGATGAGCCTGAACACGCATCCTGCTCTTTAATAATTATATATGACTTCAATGTCGCTTATTTCATTCTATACAGAGCGGCTTTTCACAAGCAACCGCTTCAGCGACCACTTATCTGCTTTTAAACAGAAAACAATTTCAAAATGTTTAGAAGTCCGCGAAAACGGATGATTTTTAACAGATGGGCTTCATTGTCCGGCAGCAGACTGTTAATATCGAAGTGAAATTTCTAAGTGATCAAAGCGCTATGCAAGAGTCTATTGAACAATATATGCAAACAGTAGGACAGCAGGCACGCCAGGCTTCTCGCATTTTGGCTCGTGCGTCCACCCAAACCAAAAACAACGCACTATCGGCTATTTATACGGCTTTGGAAAATAGCCAGCCGGCTATTTTGGCTGCCAACCAGAAAGATATGACCAAAGCGCATAATAACAATCTGGACAGTGCCCTGCTTGATCGCTTAGAACTCAACCCCGCACGCTTTAAAGGTATGTTAGAAGGCCTGAAAGATGTGATTGGCCTGAAAGATCCGATTGGTGAAATTAGCGATATGGCTTATCGCCCATCTGGCATTCAACTGGGCAAGATGCGTGTACCTTTGGGTGTGGTCGGCATGATTTATGAATCACGTCCCAACGTGACCCTGGAAGCGGCTTCACTGGCGCTGAAATCAGGCAATGCGATTATTTTACGTGGCGGTTCAGAAGCACTGGAATCCAATCAGGCGATTGCCGCGGCAATTCAACATGCGCTGAAAATTTCCGGCCTGCCAGAATCAGCAGTACAAGTGATCAATACCGTTGATCGTGCTGCAGTCGGCCAGCTCATTACCATGACCGAATATGTCGATGTGATTGTACCTCGTGGCGGCAAGAGCCTGATCGAGCGCATTACTGAAGAAGCTCGTGTCCCGGTGATCAAACATTTGGATGGTAATTGCCATATCTATGTGGAAGCACAGGCGGATCTGTTAAAAGCCTTACCCATTGCTTTAAATGCCAAAACCCATCGCTATGGCGTATGTAATGCCATGGAAACTTTGCTAGTCGATGAAAAAGTCGCTGAAGAGTTCTTGCCCCGCATCGCAGAACTTTATCAGGAGAAAAAAGTAGAGCTCCGTGGTTGCAAAGAAACCCAGCGCATTCTTGCTGATGCAGTGATTGCGGCCACTGAAGAAGACTGGTATACCGAATATCTGGGCCCAATTCTGGCCATCAAAGTGGTTTCTGGCATAGAAGAAGCGATTGAACATATTAATCAGTATGGCTCACATCATACCGATTCGATCATTACTGAAAATTACAGTCTGGCACGTGAATTTTTGGCCGGTGTCGATTCGAGTTCGGTGATGATCAATGCCTCGACCCGCTTTGCTGATGGTTTTGAATATGGCTTAGGCGCGGAAATCGGAATTTCAACCGATAAAATTCATGCCCGTGGTCCGGTTGGTCTTGAAGGCCTGACCTCACAAAAATGGATCGTATTTGGTGATGGTCAGATTCGCCAATAACTATTTCAGATGATCACTTTAAAAATCAGCTTTGTTCGCAAGGCTGATTTTTTATGGATATAAAAATTAAAACCGAAATGGATCAGAACCTTTGGGTCATTTTATTGATGAATCTCTGTATAGAATTGTATGTATAAGTCATATTTGCTGTTTTAGGCACTAAACTGAAAGCAATCTGTTCCAGTACGACATTGAAAATAGAATTTGGCAGCTTTATTGATTATATTTTCAGCATCATTTTATTTATAAATGAAAACTATGAACTGATAAATTTTAGTTATTATTGTCAGTCTGGTCGATAATGCTTAAGTCTAATCTGCTAAAGTCTATCTAGGACAGAAAAAAAACAAATGTTAAAACATCAATATTGATTCAGCTTAGTGCTTTTTTGCTGATCACTGGATCAAGTCAATGGACGAGAATTTTAATTAAAAATCGGGTAATCAATCGTGTCTAAATCAGTATTAGTTATTAATTGTGGCTCTTCTTCAATCAAGTTTGCATTACTTCTTGAGGAACAGAACTTCCGTATTCATGGTTTAGCTGAGAATTTAGGCACAGAGAATGCTCGTATCAAAGGCGTGACTGTCGGTAACGAACCGGTCGATATCCATATTCCTTTTGCCGACCATAAAAAAGCCCTTGAAGTTGGTTTGGAGCGTCTGGCTAACTATCGCCCAGATGCGATTGGTCACCGTGTGGTACATGGTGGCAGCCTGACCAAAGCAGAATTGATCAATGATGAAATTATTGAAAAGATTCGTGAAGCAACGCCGCTTGCGCCCTTACACAATCCGGCACATCTGATTGGCATTGAAGCCACCAAACGCTTGTTCCCAGACTTACCGCAAATAGCAGTATTTGATACCGCATTCCATCAAAGCATGCCAGCACATGCATATCGCTATGCCCTGCCAAAATTCTTATATACAGCCCATGGTGTGCGTCGTTATGGTTTCCACGGCACCAGCCATGCTTATGTTTCAGACCGTGGTTCTGAACTGGCAGGTAGCCTGAAACAAGGCGGCTGGTTAACAGCACATCTCGGTAATGGCAGCTCGACCTGTGCCGTGTGGAATGGGAAAAGTGTAGATACGTCAATGGGCTTAACCCCGCTTGAAGGTATTGTCATGGGCACCCGCAGTGGCGATGTCGACCCAAGCCTGCACAGCTTCCTGGCAAAAAATCTGGGTTGGGATATCTATAAAATTGACAAGATGCTGAATAGCCAGAGCGGTCTGTTAGGTCTGTCTGATTTGTCGAATGACATGCGTACCCTGATTGAAGCATCGGAACAAGGCAATGAAGATGCTGCATTGGCGATTGAAGTATTCTGCTACCGTCTAGCCAAATCTCTGGCAGCACTGAGCTGTGGTCTGCCACGTATTGATGGCTTGTTCTTCACTGGCGGTATTGGCGAAAATTCTGCCTATATCCGTGAAAAAACCATGACTTATCTGCCCCACTTCGGCTTCAACCTGGATAAAAGTGCCAATAATGACCTGAAACGTGGCACTGAAGGCCGTATCGATTCAGGTACAGGTCCACAAATCTGGGTAGTGCCAACAGACGAAGAAGGTCGTATCGCTCAAGAAGTACATAGCGTTGTAGAACTTGAAGTGGAGCAAAAAAACGCAAAAAAGTCTGAAGCTGAGGTAGCGCTTGCATAAGCAAGCAGGGCCACTTTTTAACTGATTTTTATTATTGTGTGACTGACGTAACTTATGAAAACGATTCTATTGGTTCCCACTGGGGAAGGCGTAGGCTTAACTTCTGCATGTTTAGGCCTGATTTATGCACTGGAATGCCAAGGGGTTAAAGCTGGCTTTCTCAAACCTTTTGCTCAGGAATTGAATGAAGTCGAAGACCGTACTACGGCTTTGTATCGTCATATTTCTCAAAGTGAAACTGTTGAACCAATCCGTTATAGCAAAGTCTTGCAGCAGATTAATCTGGGTGAACAGGATGAACTGCTGGAAGAAGCGGTACGTCTGCATCGTCAAATTGCCAGACAGCATGACCTGATTATTGTCGAAGGTCTATTGCCAAATGCTCAGGACAGTTTTGCCGATGATCTGAATGCCTCGCTGGCGCAGGCTTTGGATGCCAAAGTGATTGTGGTCAGCAATGCCAATATCCAGCAGCCAGGTCAGACTGCCGATAAAGTTGAAAACCAGATTCGCAACTTTGGTGGCGCCAGTTCAACCCGCCTGTCTGGCATCCTGTTGATGCGAACCAAAGGTCTGCCTGAAGAATCTGCACAGATTCCTGTAACGCTTGATCCGGATTTACGTCTTGCAGAAGAAACCACACAATTTATTCGTGCCATCCAGCAAACCCATCCACATATTGGTTCAGAAAAGTTACCTGTAATTGGACTGGTGCCTTTCAGTAAAACTTTAAGTGTGCCGCGTATATCTGATCTGGCGGCACATATTCAGGCCTACTGGATTAATGAAGGCGAAGCGAAACAGCGCCGTGTCCAGCACAGCAGCCTGATTTCGGCCAATATTGAACATGAATTGCATAAGTTTGTAGCAGGTGAATTGATCATCAGTGCATCTGACCGGATTGATGTGTTATTGGCAAGCAGTCTGGCCAGCAGCAATGGTATTCCTTTGGCTGGCTTGGTGCTAACTGAACATCATCAGCCAAATGATCACGTATTGGAATTTTGCCAGACCGCCATCAAACAAGGTTTACCAATTTTACATACACCGCTTAGCACCTTTGAAACCGCACAAAAACTGACAAATCTCAGCAATGAAATTCCAGTAGATGATACGGAACGTGCAGATCAGGTCACGCGCTTTGTTTCGAGTCACATCAATCCGGAATGGCTCGGTCAGATGTTGAATGGTTCTTATAAGCCACGTCTATCGCCTTCAGCCTTCCGGCATGAACTGGTACAAAAATCGATTGCGGCCAAAAAACGTATTGTATTACCTGAAGGTGATGAACCACGTACGATACAAGCTGCAGCAATCTGTCAGTCGCGTGGCATTGCACAATGTATTTTATTGGCCAATCCCGAATCTGTTTTAGAAGTGGCAAAAGCTCGTGGTATCGAATTGCCTGAAGATCTGGAAATTCTGGATCCGGATCTGATTCGTGACAACTATATCGACAAGATGGTCGAGCTACGTAAAGGCAAACTCAACGAACTGCAAGCGCGTGAACAGTTGCAAGACACTGTGGTGCTCGGCACCATGATGCTGGCGCTGGATCAGGTTGATGGTCTGGTCTCTGGCGCGGTACATACCACGGCCAATACCGTACGTCCTGCCTTTCAGCTGATCAAGACTGCACCCGATTATTCACTGGTTTCTTCTGTGTTCTTTATGTTGCTGCCAGATGAAGTCTATGTTTATGGCGACTGTGCGATTAATCCTGATCCAGATGCAGAGCAGCTGGCCGAGATTGCGATTCAATCGGCAGATTCTGCCAAAGCCTTTGGCATTGACCCGCGGATTGCAATGATTTCTTACTCTACCGGAACTTCAGGTATGGGTGCCGATGTCGAGAAAGTGGCTGAAGCAACACGAATCGCCAAAGAACGTCGTCCTGACCTGCTAATTGATGGGCCATTACAATATGATGCTGCCTCGGTTGAAAGTGTTGGCCGTCAAAAAGCACCAGATTCACAAGTGGCCGGACGTGCCAATGTCTTTATTTTCCCGGATTTAAATACGGGTAATACGACTTATAAAGCTGTGCAACGTGCTGCCAATGTAGTCAGTGTTGGGCCAATGCTGCAAGGCTTGAACAAACCGGTGAATGACCTGTCTCGTGGTGCTTTGGTCGATGATATTGTATTTACCATCGCCTTAACCGCGATTCAGACAGAACAGCAGGCTCAATAAATTTAATAGCTCCGCACTCACCACCCTCTCGCAAGATGGGGTGGTTTTTTTAATCATTTTTGTTCTAAAGTCGGACATTCTATAATCTGTCGATTACGTTTCTAAAAATAAAAAATGCTCTCAAAGAGCATCAAATCAGCACTGATCTTAAATGGAATCGCATCTACTTACACTTACTGAAAGTTGAAAATCTGCTCACATTTTTAGCGCTCACGCAAATCGATGAAATGCGTTATATGACCGGCTTGAAATGGCATTTTACACTTGAAGATATGCAGGCACATATTCAGCGCTGTTTGGCTGATCCAACCCGTTATGACTTTGCGATTTGTTTAAACCATCATGATGAAATGATCGGTAAACTTTGAATTCTAGAAATCAATCTTGTGCTCAACATGCCGAATTTTGTATTGCCATCTCAACGATCACTTGGACAGCTCAAGGCTATGGCAGTGAAGCGCTCAAGTTGGTCAAAGAGTTTTTCTTTAAGCCATTACAACTCAAAAGTTTAGGCTTGATAGTCTTTGGACATAATTTAGGTGGAAGTCGTGCCTAGGAAAAATATGGTTTTCAAACGCTAAAAATCATACAAAATGGTTTTGAATATGAAGGGAAATTTTCAGATAAAATCATTATACAGGCTCAAAATCCATTTCTGGCAGAATGCAAAACCAAATAAAAAAGAATCAACTACGCATAATAAATGCCAGTCTTTCGAACTGGCATTTTCAACGATTACTAATAAAGTCTGTGACATAAAAAATTAAGCTGAGACAGCCCTGCTTTTCAGTCCACTGACTTTAATTTTTTATAAGGTGGTCCACTCTTTACGCACATCTTCTGCTGTTTTATTGAGCACTACGCTATCGTCTTTGATTTCGCTTACCCAACTCAAGGGAATCAGATGATGCTCATTATTTTCATCATCACTTCTTGTTAATTTAATTGAATCCTGACCTTCTAAATGGTCTACCTTCCCGACTTGAGTACCACATGAAGCAATGACTGAAGCATGTTCTTTAATATCACTTGCATTAAAATTGTTCATTCTACTTGCCTGTTTCTAGAAGTTGAGAGAAACAGTCTAAGCAATAAAAAATGCCACATGTGTAAGGGTTTTCAGGCTTTGAGTTTTTCTGGGTTAAAAATGTAAATGGTCAACATGGCTTGAGTAAGCTATAGGAGAGATGCTTTTTAAATTTGAGTTTTCAAATATTTTTATAACTGGATTT